>NZ_CFAFZJ010000004.1:0-187116 GCF_983172305.1 Arcobacter thermotolerans | reverse complement strand
AAAAAACAAACTAGCAACTACTAAAAATATCTTTGCACCAAGAATTAATCTTTGGCTCAATAGATAAAAATAGAGTATAAAAGTTATTGGTAAAAATAAAAATATGAATTCGTATGAGTTAAATAGCATTTAATTGTTCCTTTGAATTAATTGAATATTTTAAAAATAAGCCAAGAAATAAAATAAAAAAAGTAAGTGAAGTATTAATATGGAAAGTTAAAGCAACTATAGACCAAAGTAAATACAAAATTACAAATAAATTTTTTAAATCATTTAATCTAGAATTGTTAATTTTAATTTTAAACATATAATAAAAAATTAATAAAATTATTATTATTCCAAAAATACCTAATTGAGATAAATATTGTATAAACATATTATGAAAATCTACGTAATAATAAATATTATTTGAAGATATGAAATAAGATAACTTTTTTTCTTCTATTTCTTTAATAATATTACTTGCTTCGTCTCCAATACCATTTCCCAATATTGGTTGATATGTAAATGATTGAATACCTAGCTTCCACATAGCAATTCTTGCTGAAAATGATCCTGTATAATTCTTTTCATTAATCATCAAAGATAAATCACTATAAGTATGAGTTAACCTATCTTTAAATGTTGGACTATAATGATAAAATAAAGTAATTAATAAAGAAACAAAAATAAAAGCTATTGTTGTATTTTTTACTTGTTTTTTTACAAATTTTAAAACTATAAATACTATTCCAATAACAAAAATTATTTGACCTGTTCTACCACCATTTATAAACAAATTAGTTAAAGCTGTTAAAAAATAAATTATGTAAAAATAACGCCAAGTTAAATTACTAGAATAAACAATTTTATAAATAAGTATAAAAGATGTAAATGCCAAAAAGCAACTATAGCTAGTATGGTCAACAAAAGGACTTGGATCAGTTGGAGATATCCCATCTTTTGTCCATAATTCAAAAAATATACCATAAGAAACTATTTCACTGATCAACATACTAAATAAAAAAGCATTAAAAACAAATTTAATATTATCTTTTTTTAAACTTGTATATATAATTGGTAAAATTAAAAAATGCCAATACTTCTTTAGATAATCCAATGCAAATATTTTGTCAGAACTCCATAAAATAGAAAAGAAGCTTAAAGTTAAAAATAAAATTACAAGAATTATTATTTTTTCATTTAAAATTAGATTAATTTTTTCTTTAAAATTTCTTTCCATTAACCAGAATAAAATTAATAATATTCCAAATAAGCTAATTCCTGCTTTTGACAAAGGGATACAAAATGCATACAATATAATTAAATAATTTAAGATTATATTATAATTTAAATTATTACTAAAATAATTTGATAAAGTTTTCATTTAATTAACACCATACTTTTTTAAATACCACTCTATAGTTTTAACTATACCAGTATCAAAATTCTCATCAGCTTTCCAACCAAGCTCATTCTCTAGTTTACTTGCATCTATTGCATATCTTCTATCGTGTCCAGCTCTATCTTCAACGAATGTGATTAATTCTTTATAGCTTTTTGGAAACTGGACTTTAGTCTTATCTGCAGGGACTGAAGTCCCTGTTCCAAGAGGTATTTTTTCATCTAAAATCTCACAAATTCTATTTACTATTTGAAGATTTGTTCTCTCATTTCTTCCACCAATATTATATGTATCTCCATTTTTTCCATTATGATAAACAAGTTCTATACCTTTACAATGATCAAGTACATACAACCAATCTCTTATATTCTTACCATCACCATATATTGGAATTGGATTTTGTTTTAAAGCATTTCTTATAATTGTAGGAATTAGTTTTTCATCATGTTGTTTTGGACCATAGTTATTAGAGCAGTTTGTAATAACTGTATTTAGACCATATGTTTCATTATATGCTCTTATTATCATATCAGATGATGCTTTTGAAGCAGAGTATGGAGAGTTTGGAGCATAAGGAGTTTTTTCAGTGAACAGATCATTTGGATCAAGGCTCAATGTTCCATATACTTCATCTGTTGAAATATGATGAAATCTACAATCTTGATATTCTGATTTATAAGTAAATGGTTTTTCCATCCAATATTTATAAGCTACATCAATCAAAGTAAATGTTCCATTTACATTTGTTTGCACAAACACACCTGGATTTTTAATACTATTATCTACATGAGATTCAGCTGCAAAGTGAATAACACCTTTTATATCATATTCACTAAATATAAATTCAACTAATTCTCTATTACAGATATCACCTTTTATAAATTTATATCTAGGATTTGTTTCACACTCTTTTAGATTTTCCAAATCTCCTGCATATGTTAAAAGGTCTAAGTTTACTAAATTATAATTTGGATATTTTTCTAAAAAATATGGCACGAAGTTTGAACCTATAAATCCAGCACATCCAGTTACTAGTATTGTTTTATTATTGTTATTGAACATTTTATTTTCCCCTATTTTCTTTCGCCTAATCTTTTTAAGCAATCGTCTAATCCATCTTTCCAGTATGGTATTTCTAAATTGAATTTTGATTTTATCTTACTTTTATTTAAAAGTGAGAAATGTGGTCGTTTTGCTGGTGTTGGGTATTGATATGTCTCTATTGGATTTATCTTACAGTTTAGTTTTGCCATTTTCATTATCTCTTTAGCAAAATCATACCAAGATAGTACTCCTTCATTTGAGTAATTATATATTTCTACTTTTTTATTTTGAATTTGAGGAGTTATATCTAAAATAACTTTTGCTAAATCTTTTGCATAAGTTGGTGTTCCCACTTGATCAAATATTACACCAAGTTCCTCTTTTTCCTTTCCAAGTCTTAACATAGTTTTTACAAAGTTATTTCCATAGTAACTATAAACCCATGAAGTTCTAATAATTATAGAGTTTAATGGATTTATATCTAAGAGTTCAATTTCACCATCAAGTTTTGTTTTACCATAAACTGATTGTGGATTTGTTTGAAACTCTTCAACATATGGTTTAAAGTTTTTTCCATCAAATACATAATCTGTAGAGATATGAATTAATTTTATATTTAACTCTTTGGCAACGATTGATAATTTTTTAACAGCTTTTCTATTTACTAAATCTGCACTTAGTTCATCACTTTCAGCCTTATCAACAGCTGTATATGCTGCACAGTTAATAATTACATTTATACTGTTTGTTTGACAAAACTCTTTGATACTATCTTTAGAAGTAATATCTATATCATCTCTTGTAGTAAAAAAGAAATTATAATTATAGTTTGAAGAAAGCTCTTTTATTTCACTTCCAAGCTGACCCATTGAACCAGTTACAAGTATATTGTAAGTAGTAGTTAAAGAGTTTGAATTAGGCATAATAATCTACTCCAAATTCAAATATCTCTTTATCATCTTTTATATCAAAAAGTTTTGGTTGTTTTGTATCTTTAGGAGATAGATTTAATTCATTATGATTTAAAATCCAATCTATATTTAGATTTTTATCATCAAAAGCTATTCCTCTATCACACTGCGGGCTGTAGTAATTATCTACTTTATAAGCAAATACGGTATCATCTTCAAGTACCACAAATCCATGAGCAAATCCTCGTGGAATTAGTAGTTGTTTTTTATTTTCACCACTTAACTCTACTGCTACATATTTTCCAAATGTAGGAGAGTTTTTTCTTATATCAACTGCAACATCTAAAACTCTTCCGTAAATAACTCGCACTAGCTTTGTTTGTGCATGAGGTGGAAGTTGATAATGAAGACCTCTTAGAACTCCTTTAGAGCTTTTTGATTCATTATCTTGACAAAAATTTATTTGATAACCTAAAAACTCTTCTAGTTTATTGCTCACAAAAGTTTCAACAAAATAACCTCTTGAGTCTCCATGAACTTTTGATTCAATAATTACAACATCAGGAATAGCTGTTCTTGTAAATGTCATAACTATTTCATCCTTCTTGGTTGATTTGCTCTAGAGATTAAATATTGACCATATTGATTTTTCTTTAAAGGCTCTGCTAATTCAAGAAGTTTTTCTTTACTTATATATCCCATTTCATAGGCTATCTCTTCAAGACAGGCTATTTTTAGACTTTGTCTATTTTCAATTGTTTGAATAAATGAAGATGCTTCAAGTAGTGATTCATGAGTTCCAGTATCAAGCCAAGCGTACCCTCTTCCCATTAGTTCTACTTTTAATCTATTTTCATTTAGATAATCTTGATTTAAAGTTGTAATTTCTAGCTCACCTCTGTCACTTGGTTTTACATCTTTAGCTTTTTTTACTACATCATTTGGGTAAAAGTATAGTCCTACAACAGCATAGTTTGATTTTGGCTCTTTTGGTTTCTCTTCAATAGATATTACATCACCGTTTTCATTAAATTCTGCAACTCCATACCTTTGAGGATCCGAAACATAATAACCAAATACTGTTGCTTTATTTTCATCTTTAGCATTTTTTATACTTTTAGATAAAAGTTCTGTTAATCCATGACCATAAAAAATATTATCACCAAGAACCAAACAAGCATCATCACCATTTAAAAACTCTTCACCTAAAATAAATGCTTGAGCTAAACCATCTGGGCTTGGTTGAACTACATATTCAAACCTCATACCAAGTTCACTTCCATCTCCTAAAAGATTAATAAAACTAGGTTGATCTTGAGGAGTTGTAATAATAAGAACCTCTTTAATACCAGCAAGCATTAAAACAGACAAAGGATAATATATCATAGGTTTATCATAGATTGGAACTAGTTGTTTGCTAACTCCTTTTGTAATTGGATAAAGTCTTGTACCACTTCCACCTGCCAATATTATCCCTTTCATATATATCCTCTATAAATTATTTAATTTTTATTTTACAATATTTTTGCTTCGTTTAATAAATCTAAAACTTTTGAGGCTTTAATATTCTTCATACAAATATTATCCTTACAAGTTTTCATAACATCAGTTTTATAGCAAGGACTACAAGATAATCCTGCACTTATAATATTAACTTTATTAAAAGGTGTTTTGTATGGTCCAGTTTGTTCTATTGGAGTTGGTCCAATCAGACAAAAGACAGCAGTATTAACTGCAGATGCTATATGAGCTGTTCCTGTATCAGTTACAATCAAAGCCTTTGATTTTTCAACAACACTAACCATCTGGGAAATTGTTATTTTTCCTACTAAATCTATAATATTTCTATTATAAGGTTTAAGAGGCTCAAAAAAACCTTCTTCACCTTTTGCCCCAATTAAAACAATATTAGTATCTTTTGGAACTAAATTTAAAAACTCTTTCCAATTTTCATGAGGCCAAGCTCTATAGTTTAATCTTTTCTTTTTATTGTGTGAATTACTTGGACTAACAATTATATAATCATTTGGTAGGCTAAATTTATTTTTAATTTCATTATAAGGTGAACCAAAAACTTTGGGAAATGATTTATCCAAATTCTCTTTTGAAATTATGCTTGAATAAAACTCTTTACAAATTTCAACCATATGAGTTTTTGTAATTTTAATATCTTCACAAAACCAACCAACTTTTTTATTTGCAACAATTTTTTCAACTAAACTTTTAAATTGTTTTCCTGTTTCAAAATTTATTAAAATATCATAAGGCTCTTTTTTTGAATAGTTTATTACAGCTTTTTTTTGAGAACTAAAAATTATTGGAATTTTTTTATGTTTTAAATAAAAAATTTTATTTACCCTTTTATCATATTCAAAAAGTTTTGAAGCTGCTGGAGTTGATACATAATCAATAATTACATCTTCTCCAAACTCAAATCTTAATGCATCTAATACAGATGTAGAATATACTAAATCCCCTAAAGCTCCACATCTTATTATCAATATTTTTTTTATATTTTTCAAATTTTTCCCTTAATTTTATAAATTCCGCAATACTTGTATAAACTCAAAAAAATATTTTACATCACTACCAACCCTTTTTTTTATAAACTCTTTTTCATAAAGCCATAAAAAAAATCGAAGTTTTTTACTAAATCTTATTAATTTTTGTTTAAATTCTATATTGTTTGTAAGTTCGCAATATTTATTAATTATCTTTTCATAATCTATTTTAAAATTAACTTCTTTTATTTTTATAAATGATAACAAAAATAACAAAAAGTCTCTATATTGTAAAGTTTTAATATCTACATTCGTCTCAAAACTCTCTTCAAAATCTAAAACAAAAACTTTGTCATCTTTAAAAGTAAAATTTCTTAATTGACTTCCACCATGAAATTGTGAAAAATTATGAATTTTAGATAGTTCAAATATCAATTTATCTACAAAAAAGTAAAATCTATCTTCACTTATATCTTTACTTCTTAAATAAGCATTTACACTATTTCCACTATCTTCTAAAACAAAAAAATCTTCACATTTATAAGCTATAGCAGGAACATTTATTCTTAATTCTTTAAATTTTTCAAGCTTTGATATTTCATAAAACAAAGCCTCTTTTGAACTTTTTACAATAGGTGGAATAAGTAGTTCAAAAGGAAAAAACTTATAGAAAAACTTTTGTATTTTATCAGGTTTTGTAGCTCTAGCTTTTTTTAGCCAATACTGTTTTTCTTCAAAAATAAAAGGAAAAATATCATTATTTGATTTTTCATACTCTTTTTTTGCTATATCTTCAAAGCTATTCAATTAATCTTCTTTTTTATAAATATCATTTTCTACATCTTTAAATCTCTTATGTTGCCATAGCCAAAAATCTGGTTTATCTAAAATTTGCTTAGACAAAATATCATTTTGAATTTGAGTCAACTCTTTGATTTTATCTTCACTTTTAAACTCATAAGTTTTAACATCAATTGGTTCACAAACTTTAATAGTCCAATCTCTAAAATCATTGCAAAGAGTAAAAATTGGAATAATAACAGCATCAAATTTTAACGCAATTCTTGAAGTTGAATCCGTAGCTTTTGTAATTTTTCCTAAAAACTCTATATCTATTCCACTATTTAAGTATTGATCAATAACTACACAAACTGTTTTATTCTCTTTAAAAGCTTTTATCATACCCTTTGCAGCACTCTCTTTTTCAAGCATTGTAATATGATTTTTACTTCTAGCTTTTTCATATTTTTTTTGAATATGAGGATTATTCATCCTTCTATTTACTATTGCAACATCACCAAACATAAGTGCAATATATGGAACAGTTAATTCCCAACCACCATAATGAGCTGAAATATAAACAATTTTCCTATTCTCTTTTATTGCATTTTCTATTATATCTTTATTTAAAATATTTGCTTTTTTTAGTAAATCCTCTTTTTCTATATTTTGATTTTCAATAAATTCATACATATTAAAAACCAAAGATTTATAAGAGTTATACATAATCTCGTTTTTTCTATCTTCACTTATACTATTTCCATACACAAAATCTAAGTTTGCACGTGCTACTTTTATATGTTTTTTATTAAATTTAAATGCAAAAAATGCAAAAAATTTCAAAATATATTTCATAAGAATTTTAGGAGTTATTAAAAATAAAAAAAGAAATGTGTTATATAAAAAGAGTCTAAAATAATCTTTAATTTTTCTGTACACTTAAAAGCTCCTTTGCCATATCTATAATAATATTTTCATCAACCATCTTGATTGAAAAATCTTTTTTATCCAACTTAAAAGGATTTACAACAGAAGAAGACTCTACACTTTTATTAATTTTTGTTTCATAAGCGTTTCTATAAGCTGGAGTATTTCCAAAAATTGTTATTGATGGGATATTTAAAGCCCAAGCCATATGCGTGGGTCCTGTATCATTTCCAATTACTAAATCAACTCTACTTATCAATGCTTTTAATGTATTTAAATCTATCTTTGGTAAAACAATAGCATCTGAATTATCACAAATAAACTCTGCTATCTCTTTTTCTTCTTCATTTCCCCAAGCAATAAAAAAATTCTCTTTTAAATTTTGTACTATTTTAACAAACTTCTCTTTAGAATACATTTTACTCTTCCAGCTAGCACCAACTACAAGAAGAATATTTTTTCTAGTTTCATCTAAATATTGATAAACTTTTTCATCTTCATTTTTAAAAAATAAAAAAGGTTTTTTATTTAGAATATCATCTTTTAAAATCTGAAAATTAAGTGCTTTTGAAAATAAATAGCAGTTTCTATCTATAACATTTTTATCATAAGATATTGATACTTTTTTATTATAAAAAAAACTTGCAACTCCTTCTCTTGTTGAGTTTTTACAAAAACCAACTCTATTTTTACCTAAAAATCTAGCAACTATTGCTGATTTTATTAAACCTTGAGCATCTATGATTAAATCATAATCTCTATTTTTAAAGCTTTTTACAAGTTTTAATTGAGTTAAAATCTCTTTTTTTGAGTTTTTAATAGATTTTAAATTTAGTTTGATTATATTATTTATATCTAGATTATTTTCTAAAACTTTAGAAAAAGCATCTTCGACAAACCAATCAATTTGGATATTTGGATATTTTATTTTTATAAACTGTAAAGCAACCATTGAGTGAATAATATCACCCATAGCAGATAGCTTTATAATAGCTATTTTTTGCACTATAAAATCTCTAAGGATAAATCTTTTGGAAGCTCTAGTTTTTCAATATATGAATTTATTAAAAATGATCTATTTGGAAGCTTTAATCGTAAAATATCATCATCTAAAATATAGTTTACTTTTGGACAAGAAAAATCAGTATTTACAGCAATATTTAGAGCAATCATAAATGAAAGCCATTGCATAGCTTCTAAATTTGGTAATAACTCTTTGTACTCTTCTATATCACTCTGCTTTGGTAAAGATTTTTTTGAAAACTTTATTGTATGAGCAACTATAACTCTTGAAGTATGCTGAAAATCATAATTTAAACCATTTAAAATAAACTCAAAAGCATTGTCATTTTTTTTGTAAAAATTCAAACTAGAGCCAACTGAGTGAAGCTTAGAAGATACAACTAAAAGCTCTTGAAACTTATCATCAAGATTGTGAAGAGGTTTTAAAACTTCAAATATCTTTTTTGCATTATTTCCAAAATAAGCACTTTGTTTCTCATTTAATTCAAATCTATCTAATAAACTTTTTACACTTACATTAAAGTTATTTGGAAATCTATGATTTGAATTTCTTAGTAAATCTGTAAGATAAACTCCTTCTCTCACACCTACTCCAGAAGTTACAACCTCTTTTATATCCAACTCATCAAGAATAGTTTTAAAAATAAATGTACCCTCTTTTATAGTGTCAAATCTATCTTTTTTTACTCCCAAATCTTGAAGTTCGTCATTTGTATTGGCTTTTAAAATATTTTCAAAAAGCTTTTTTTCTCTACTTACATTATATGTAAACCCATGAATTGCATCTAATGGATACTCATTTTTATCCATAATCATTTTTGATAAAGTTCTAATACTTCCACCAATTCCAACAGCTTTTGAAGGAATATCAATATTTTGTTCAAAAACTTTTTTTAAGTTCTCTAAAATATAATCTTTTGCACCTTTGATATTGTTTTTATTAAAATACAACTCTTTTATTCTTACAGTTCCAATATTTAAAGATATTGATTTTAAGATTTTTTTATCTTTTACAAAACAAAATTCTGTACTTCCCCCACCAATATCAATAGTTATAAACTCATCATCATGAAGTAAATTTGAAGTAGCAACACCACCAAAATAAGACTCTTTTTCTCCGTCAATTACTTTTATACTCAATCCCAAATCATTTTTAACTCTATTTAAAAAAACTTTTGAATTTGGAGCGTCTCTTAAAGCAGAAGTTGCCACACACAAAACTTTTCTTGATTTTAAAGCATTTGAAATATTTAAAAAAGATTTTAAAGATTGATAAGCTCTTTCCATAGGAATTTCTTGAAGGTTCCCACCATTTTCATAGCAACCTTCAGAAATTTTTACTCTACTTTTTGTCTCATTTATTAAAGAAAAAGCAAAACGGCTAGATTTTTCTAAAACAACCATCCGCATTGAGTTTGAACCAATATCGATGACTGTTGTAATTTTCGACATTTTAGTTTTCTTCTTCCATTAACTGTTCATACTTGAATTTTAGCTCTTCTAGTGTCTCTTCATTATCTGGATCCAAAATAATACAATCAACTGGACAAACCTCTACACACTGAGGTTCTTCATAGTGTCCAACACACTCTGTACAACGATCAGCATC
This sequence comes from Arcobacter thermotolerans, assembly GCF_983172305.1. Classification (NCBI taxonomy): domain Bacteria; kingdom Pseudomonadati; phylum Campylobacterota; class Epsilonproteobacteria; order Campylobacterales; family Arcobacteraceae; genus Arcobacter; species Arcobacter thermotolerans. Next base: position 176,937 of record NZ_CFAFZJ010000004.1, on the reverse strand, counting down.
AATTACATAAATTGGATCACCCTCTTCAATCGCCATATTTGGACACTCTTCCCTACAAGCGTCACATGCAATACATTCGTCCATAATTATTAAAGCCATATAATTTTCCTAATTTTTTTATTAATCTGGAGTTATACCTAAAAATCTTTAATAATTTCTTTAAATATTGAAAATTGTTCTTTATATTTTGTAACAAATATAATATCTTCTTCTTTTTTTATATATAAATCTTTACTTATAAAAAGTCCAGCTTCTAAATCAAACTCTCTTAAATCTCCTTTGAAAATCACAAACAAAAAATCTCTTGCATTTGCCAAAGATAGTGCTGTTGCACCAAGAACTCTAAACTTTATATTTTTATCATCTATATTTTTACAAATATTTGGATATTTATATCCTCTTTCAAAAACTGCAACTTTTGAAATATTATGCTCAATTTTTTGTATCTCTTTTCTATTTTCCAAACAAAAATATTTTACCTCATCATTCAAAATTCTATAAACTAAAGTTTTGTTTGCCATATTTGCTACAAAACCAGCAATAATTTCACCATTTTTTTTAACTGCAACGGAAGTGCCAAAATATGGAATATTTGATAAAAAATTATTACTTCCATCAAGAGGGTCTATTATAAATGTAATATCTTTTTTATTATCAATAAATCCACACTCTTCACTAAAAATATTTCCAAAATCTTTTAGATTTTTTATAAATATATCTTCAAAAAAAATATCAATTTTTAGTGAATTATCTCCACCAAATCCAATCTGTTTTGTATATGTAAAATCATCTTCTTTTAAACTATTTTTTATATATTTTGCTATTTCAATATTTGATTTTATTATTGCTTTTGTTATATTTTCCAAAACTAAATATCCTCTTTTATATCTTGATTTTCTATTTTTTGAAGTTTCTCTAGCTCTATAAAATAAGCATGTGATAAAAAAATAATATAAAAAATTGAAACAAAAAGTGTAACAAAAGGGATAGTAGAAATAAAATATAAAAGAAGTGTTCTAACTCTAAAAGCACTAGAAGATTTAGAGTAAATTTTTTCATACTCTTCTTTACTTAAAATTGTTGAAGATACATCATAATTTAACATTTTGTGGAAAAAATAGTACAAAGGAAGATAAAGAGCTATAAAATTTATAAGTGGAATAAAATACAAAGGAATAAATAAAATATATAATAAAATCATCATAAAAAATGCTTTCAAAAATACCCAAAATGTTCCTAAAATAGTTCCATATGGTTTTAAATTTAAGTTTTTATAACTAGTTTCATTTAAATATTTCACAACAAAAGGTGTTAAAAAACCAATAATAACCAAAGTTAATACAATACTTAAATGAAAAACAAAAATAGCTCCAACACTATAAAATAAAAATCCAGCAATCCAAGAAGTAATAGAGTACTTAAATAAAAAAACTATAAAATACGTAAGCCATACAAAATAAAATGGCGCATTTTCATCAATAACAACTTCACCTCCAGCTTGTGAGGTTTCAGCCACAGTTTTAAGACTCTCTATTCCAACACTAGCAACTCCAAAAAACAACATATATAAAATCAACATTGTTATAAAAAGTGGAATTAGTGCAAGTTTAAGCATTTTTGAACTAAAAAAATCCCTTATACTTCTTTGTAAAATCTCTATTTCATTCATATTTCATCTTTTATTTAATTTTTCTATATTCTACCTACAAATGGTTAAAAATCAAACCTTGTCCTATATTCACACTTTTGACAAAGCTCCTCTTTTAAAATGTTGTTTTTAAAACCATTTATCATCTCTTTTGCTCTTTCTCCTTGCAAAATCTCTTTTATAGTTGATTTTTGAATATTTCCCAAATTTATATTTGCATCTAAATCCAAACAACAAGGAACAACTGTTCCATTTGATAAAATTCCAAAATGTGAGTTTAAACCATAACAAAAACCTTTTTGACTTACTACTTCATTTTTTAAGCTTGGCCAAACAAAATATTCATCAAAATTTATAAATATTTTTCTAGCAACTCTTATATTTTTTGGTTTATTTAGATATATCTCATCTATATTTAAATTTGAAGAAAAAAAGTTATTTAATCTATCAAAAACCTTCAAATTAAACTCTTTTGCACTTTCTTGTTCATCTAAATTCCAAATTCTAAAGTTTATAAAATATTCATGTTTGCTCTCTTGTGCAAACTTTACAAACTCTAAAATTGGCTCTATATACTCATCAAAACTTTTTTTATGAGAGTTTGCATTATATGAGTTTAGAGAAAAATTTATCTGCTTAATTGTAGGATTTAATAAAGCTTCATAGTGCTTTTGTGAAATATTATTTGCTGTTGTTGTTATATTTACTTTTAAATTATGCTTTTTGCTTATATTTAAATATTCACTTAAATTTGTCAAAACCAAAGGGTCACCAACAATATGGTATGCCAACTCATTTGTAATATCTTTTAGCTCAAAATTTAATCTATCAAAAGTATTTAAATCCATAATTTTATTTGGAAATAGTTTTGGTGGGCAAAAAGAGCATTTTAGATTACAAATATTTGTAAGTTCTATATGAACTTTTTTAAACTTTTTTATCTTATTTTCCTTAATTTTTTTGCTGATTTTATCAAAATAAGCTAAAAATCACTGTTGCTCAAAAAAATCTTTAAACTTTTTTTCTTGTAAAGCTTTTGTATCTTCTATTTTGTTCTCATTTTTTGATTTTAGTTCAACTTTTAAATCACTCAAACTCTCTTCTAAATATCTCTCTTCTAGTGCTTTTAGCTTTGTTAATTTATCTCTTATATATGTAATATCTTGATTTTTTTGAATAATATATGGAGTTACAATTATTACTAGATTATTTTTTCTATTCAGATTTGACTCATTTTTAAAAAGTCCTCCTAAAACTGGAATATCTCCCAAAACTGGTACTTTTTCTTCTACAATCTCATTTTTATTTTCAATTAACCCACCTATTATTACACTCTCTCCATTACTTAAAATTGCTGTTGTATTTATCTCTTTTTTAAGAGTGTCAGGATTACTAACTCCAACTGATCTTGCTTTTAAATTCTCCAAAAGTGTATTAATCTCTAAAGTAAGTTTTGTGTCACTTGAAACTCTAGGTTTTACTTTTAAAGTCAATCCTATATCTTCTCTTTCATAGTTTGTTCTTTGAGTTCCACCATCTGTTACACTACTTGAAGTTTGCATAGAGATTTTTTCTCCAACATATATAAAACTCTCTTTGTTATTTAAAGCCAAAATTGATGGTTCAGAAACAATATCCAAAGCTCCTTGCTGTTTTAAAAGATTTAAACTTGCACCCAAAGCAAGTCCTGATTTAAGATTTAATTTTTTTACATCTATACCTAAAAGTGTTGAAGCATCTTCAATACTTTTTGAGCCACCATTTAAGTTTGTTGATATTGCCATAATTCCATCACTTGAGCTATCTGCTTTTAAAATTCCATAAGATAAACCTATTTTATTTACAAGTTCATTGTTTACCTCTATAATTTTTGCTTGAATATAAACTTGTTCTTTTTGTTTATCTAAATCTTTTAAAAGATTAAAAAGTGGCTCTAAAATATCTTTTTGACCTGTTAAAACAATTGAATTTGTCTCTTGTGAAAATGAAATATTTGGTTTTTCACCCTCTTCATAACTATTTTTTTCAATAATATTTTCCAATATCTTAGCTATATTTTCTGCATCGATATTTCTTAATTCATAAACTTTTGAGATAGAATTTTCTTTTTTTGGTGGTATTTTTTTACTAATTTTTAAAAAATCACCTTTTTGTTCTAAAACATAATTGTGCTCATCTAAAATAGTTTTTAAAATTGTAAGTAAATCATCTTTTTTGTTTTTTTTGTTTGATACAAAGTTTAAATTTATATCCAAAGGTTCACTTACAAGAATATTTTTATTACTAACTTTTGAAACTATTTTTATAAATTCATCCAGTTTTAAATTTGTAAAATTTACATCTATATAATCATTGGCAAAGCTTTGTACAGAAAAGAATAAAAGAAAAAAGAGATTTAAAAACCATTTCATTTGCTACCCCTAGAAATAATATGATAAGTTTTTTATAGTATCTTAATTTCTCTTGGAAGTAAAGATTTTAGAGTATCAAATTCATCTTTTGTAATTTGGATTGTTATTTTTATAATATTTAAAAAATCTTTATTTATAATTTTTATACTATTTTGATTTAAAATGTACTCAAGTTGCCCTAAAGAACTATATTCGCACTCTATTATATGATTCTCTAGTTTTTTATACTCAAAAAATTCTGCAATTTTTATAACTTCATTTAAAGAGCCACCATAAGCTCTAACTAATCCACCAGTTCCTAGTTTTATTCCACCAAAATATCGAACTATTATTGCTGCGCTATTTATAATACCCGCACCACTTAAAACAGCCAAAGTTGGTTTTCCACTTGTTCCTCGTGGTTCTCCATCATCACTACTATTTTCAACAATTTGTTCAAACTCATTTAAATATCTATAAGCATAGACAAAATGAACAGCCTTTGGGTGTTCCTGTCTTAATCTTTGCATTGTTTTATCAAAATCTTTATATGGAACTAAAAAAGCTAAAAATTTTGATTTTTTCTCTTCTAGTGTTGCTGTAAACTCTTTTTGTACAAATTTCATTTGTAGATTTTATAATATTTGGTATAAATTTTGACTTTTTAGAGTTTATTATAAAACTAAACTATTTTATCAAACATAATACAAACCACTTTATAATTTATTATAAACCTCCGAAAATATGCTATATCCATCTACAATTTTTTTATATTGTTCTTTTGCCTCTCTTGGAGCAGCTTCATAATCTTTTGTAAATGTATTTAACATTTTAGAGAAAAAATCATCATCATTTATGCTACTTAACTGCTCTTTTGTCAATTCATAGTTTTTTCCATAAGTTTTTGGATCATATACAAAACTTGCTCTTGTTTCATTTCCATGATAGTAATTTTCAAGGTTAAATTGTAATTCAGAGTTCATAACATGAGAATCTAAAGGGTCTTTGATTCCCATTAAAGTTTCATAAAGAGCTTTATTTAATTCATCATTATTTGATATATTGACTTTATCAAGTTGTTCCAACATAGCTCTAGAAGCTAATCCTTTTGTTCCTTCCTCAATACCTTCACTTCTATGTTTAGCTCTCAACTCCAATGCCCTTTTTTCTATAGCTTCATAATTCTCTTTTGCTTCTTCATAAGGTATATCTTTTAACTCTTTAAAAGTAGTATATTCACTATAATCTTTTTGAGTTTTTTCAATATTTGAACTAGTATTTATACTTTTTGTTTCTTTAGTTTGATTTATACTAGATACTGAATTTACTCTCATAAGCTCTGCAAAACTGCTAAAAGAACTTCCATAATCTTTTTGACTATTACTTTTAGCTTCTAACGTTTGATATGAATTTGTTATTGACCCTATTTCCATTTTTTATTTCCTTATTTATTTTTAAATCTAAGCATACTTAGGTTCATTTATTACTTTATTATAGTTTGTTTCCAAATCACTCACATATTGAGAATATCTTTTATATAAAACTCTTGATTCTGATGAGATGATTGTATCTTCTGAGAGTAATTTATACTCATTCTTTAAGTTTTTTATAAATCCTTCATAATCATTTATTTGCCAATTATTATAATCAGCCATAAGTCTCTCAGGATTCTCAAAATCTTTATATTTCTCTTTTTCTAATGCTTTAAGTTGTTCAATATCTACTTTATTGAAGCTTGTATTGTTATATCCTAACTTTCCACCTAAATCTAAAGAAAATACGAGTTTATATGTATCATTCTCTATAGTTTTTAGTGTATCAAATAGAGCTTTATTAAAATCATTATTATTAGTTATATTAGACATACTAAATGTTTCAATGCCATTTACTAATGCAACTCCACCTACTTGTTGTGATACAGAATTTACTATATTATTTAGTTTATTCATCTGTTCATAAGTTAAATTTTTTATTTCATCATTTGAAATTTTATCATCTTCAAGCACATATCTAAAAAGAGTCTCTTCCTCTTTTGATAAAGAAGAGAAAGCATTATTCTTTTCTAAAATAGAGATTAGATTTTTATTTATTATCTTTATGTTTTTTAAATCTTCTTTTTCAAGATAATTATTAAAAGAGTTTGAACTATCATTTTTATTCGCTACATTTACGTTTTGATTATATCCATAGCTTTGAGTTTGGTTATTCCCTATTTGCATATATTTTCCCTTAATTTAAATATTTATTAAAAACCACTTGATTTTAAATTCAAGCATAATACGGTTCTTTAGTAGCTTTATTAAAATTATCTTGAAAAGTTTTATAAAAATCAACTATTCCTTGATATTGATTTTGTACACTAGTTTCTGAGTTTGAAGATTTTGCTTTTGTTAAATTCTTCTCAAAACTACTTATTGCACTATTTATAAATGCATCAAAATCCACACTTGTAGCTTGATTTTTATTTAATAGATAACTTCCATTTCCAGATCTTCCATCTTTCATAAAAGTTGGACTTATATCTTCTCCTTGTGCAAATCCTTGAAAATTCATTTGGAATTCATATGTTACAAGACCAAGATTTTCTTTTGGAGAACTTTGTAAAGCTTGATAGTATGCTTTATCAATACTACTGTTTCCACTAAAATTCAAAGCTCCTTTTAAAGCTAAAAGTCCAACAGCATGTCTAGGTTTTATGTTTCCATCATCAGCTAATTCTTGGTATCTTTTATCTATAGATTCTTGATTTACTTTTGCCTCTTCAAAAGGTATTTGCATTAAATCATCTGCTGAATATTTACTATAATCAACTTTTTGTGCTTCTTTATAATAAGTCTCTTTTGTTCCTTTTACTTCTTGTGTCTGATATACACTTGTTGCTTTAGCTATTTCCATTTTTTACCCCTTGTATAATAATGTTTTATTTTATTAGTGTTAAAGTTAAATAAAGTTTAAAAGATTATAATTAAACTAATATTAAGAAAAGTTAGTAATAAAGAAGGGGATTCTTATGAATATAAATACTAATATACAATCGTTTAGTTCACAAAGTGGAATAAAAGTAACACAAAATGGAATTTCTAATCAAAGTATAGATAAAAATAAAAATAGTGAAGCTGTAAATATAAATATAGACTCAAAAACACTAGATACTTTAAATCTATTATCATCTTTAGGTGAAGAAACTATTTTAAAAGCTAGATTAAATGGATATGTTAATACTGAAGCAAAACTAGCTAGGGAGAGGCTAGAAGAAGTTTACTCAAAAGCAACAAAAGAGAATAAAAAATTTGCAAATCCAGAGCAACATATTAATGATAAATATTACTCACAAGCTTCTCCATACTATATAGAAGGTTTAAGTAGAATGGAAAGAGAAATTGCATACAACCACGAAATGGATTATTTAAAAAATAATAAGCTAACTAAAATTAATTACATAGACCCAAATCTAAAAGATTTAACTTCAATTCATGGCTATATAGAGGAATTAGAAGAAAAGAAATTTAATAGAGAAGCTGTAAATACTCAATTTCAACAACTTTTAGATAAATACAGTATCTCTATTCCAAAAGATACAAACTTAACTTTTACTATAGACCCTTATGATTACAAAGTAAGTGTTAGCGGAATTGATGATAAAAATCTATCTAGTTTAATAGAAGATGTTTTAAATACAGCAAGTAACTCTAAAGAGTTGTTTTCTCATATTTATAATAGTACTTTGGATAATAATTCTCAAGTAAGCAAAGAAAAATCTGATAAAAAAACACTATTTCATGAAATAAAAAATAGAACTGGATATGACCTAAGAGAGTTGGAAAATGTAGATGGTAAATTTTTAACACAAGATGGTACAGATATTTTAGAATTATATAAAATAGGTGTAATAAATAGTAAAAATATTCCCGAAGAGTATAAAGGAATGGTTTTTGAGCTATATAGTGGAAAATTAACAGAATTAGGAAAAAAAGGCTTTGAAAATATAGAAGATTTAAATTTATCAATAGATTATAAAAATGGAAGTTTTTATGATTTAGGACAAAGTGAAAACTTTGGAACAGGAAAAACAAAATGGATAGATGAACTAAAAGCTTCAAAATCTAAAACATTTGGAGAAGCTTTTAAAGATTATAGAAAAGATATAGTTTATGGTGAAAATAGTCAAGATATTATAAAAGATGCACTAAATCTAAAAGAGTTTAGCTTTAAAGGAATAAAATCTGAAGCAGATAGTTTACTTGAAAAATATGGCTCAAAAGATATGGAACTAATCAAACTTTTACTTATGCAAAAATATCTTATGGGTAAAGATGATAGTGAAGCAGATAAAGAGTTTTATAAACTTTTAAAAGAGTGGGAAGAGAGTAAAACTCAAGAATAGGGATATTTGATTTTATACATAATATATATTATAATACATATTAAAATATATAATTTAAAAAGGATAAGTAATGGTAACTTACACTCAACAAGAATTGGTTGGTATTACAGAACTTGGAAAATCATTAGGTAGTTTTATTGATAAAGTTTCATCAAAAACAGTTGAAAAAATAGCAATTATTAAACATAATAAACCAGAAGCAGTTATATTGAGTATTGAAGAGTATGAAAGAATGAAAGGTTTTCAAGAATACTTAGAGAATTTAGAAATTGCACAAGTTATAAATGAAAGAGTTCTTGATAAAAAAGAACCAATTAAAATGGTCTCTTATGAAGAGATGATGGAAAGATTAAAACAAAAGGGTCTAAATGTATAAATTGGATTTTTTTGAAGAAGTAGAATCTGATTTATTAGCTTTACCACAAGATGTTTTCGAAGAAGCAAATAATTATTTTAAAAAAAGAAGCTTATAAAAGAATAAGCATAAACAAATCTAAATAAAAAATTAAGAAAAAAGGCATTTTATGGAAATTTCAAATAATACAAATTCAATTTTAAATTCAAATCTAAATACAAACAGTTCAGTAAGTGAAGAACAAAAAGATAGGTTTGATATTTTTTTAGAAAATCAAGAAAAAGATAAAGCTGAAAAAAAAGAGAGAAGTGAACTTTTAGGTGATTTAGAGTTTGTTTCTAAAACTGGATTTACAAAAGAAGAGTTAGCCAGAATTAAAGAGCTTTTAGAAGAGCTACAAAAACAAAGAGCCGAATCAGGACAAGCACCTCTTAGCCCTGAAGAGTATATTCAAGCTTTAAAACAAGATTTACAAACTGCTATTTATGAAGTTACAGGTAAAAAAGTAGATTTAGATAATGAAACTATTCAAAATATAATGAATTTACAAAAAAGTGGTGGTAATGAAACTTTTGTAAAACCTACAACAGACGAAGAGCTAAGACTTGTAGATGAATTTAAAAAAGCATCTAAATAAGATACTTATAAATATATGAGATTAGATTTATACTTAAGCAAAAACTTTGATATTCAAAGTAGAAATAAAGCACTTGAACTAATTCTTTCAAATAAAGTAAGAGTTGATGGCAAAATTGTATCAAAAGCCTCATTTTTAGTTGATGAAAAGATGAAAATTGAACTACTTGAAGAGGATTTTTATGTAAGTAGAGCTGCATACAAACTAAAATATTTTTTAGACGAGCTAAAAAATAAAAATGAGATTAACTTAAAAGATAAAATAGCTCTTGATATTGGAAGTAGCACAGGTGGTTTTACACAAATTTTATTAGAATTTGATATTCAAAAAGTAGTTTGTGTCGATGTTGGAACTAATCAACTTCATGCAAGAGTTAAAGAAGATAAGAGAATAGAGTTTTTTGAAAACTGCGATATTAGAGATTTTAAAAGTGATATTAGCTTTGATATTGTAACTTGTGATGTCTCTTTTATCTCTATTTTAAAGATTATTGACTCAATAAACTCTTTAGATTTTAAAAATATAATTATACTTTTTAAACCACAATTTGAAGTAGGATCTGGTGTAAAAAGAGATAAAAAAGGTGTAGTAAAAGATAAAAATGCTATTTTAAAAGCTAAAGAAAACTTCTTAAGCAAAGCATTTTCTTTGAATTGGAAATTAAATTATAACAGCATTAGTAAGCTTGTAGGAAAAGATGGAAATGAAGAAGAGTTCTTCTATTTTAGTAAAAAATAATATAGACAAAAACAGTATAGATTCAATTGCAATTGGTGGATTTGATGGTATGCATATTGCTCATCAAGAGTTATTTAAAAACTTAAATCCTAACGGTGCAATTATAAGTATAGAAACAGGTTATGCTTCAATTACTCCAAAAAATTATAGACAAGAGTACACAAAATACCCTATTTTTTATTATGATTTAGAAGATATAAAAGCTCTTGATGGAGCTGATTTTATAGAGATGTTAAAAAATGATTTTAAAAACTTGAAAAAAATAGTTGTTGGTTTTGATTTTTGTTTTGGTAAAAATAGAGCATATAAAACGCAAGATTTGAAAAAGATTTTTGATGGAGAGGTAGTTGTAATACCTGAAATAAAACTAAATAATTTTCCAGTTCATTCACGATATATAAGAGAATTTTTACTAAATGGAGATATAGAAAAAGCAAATAGCTTTTTAGGAAAAGAGTATAAAATTTTTGGGAAACATATAGTTGGTCAAGGGCTTGGTAAAAAAGAGTTTGTAGCAACTATAAATCTAAATGTAAATGAGTTTTTATTACCACAAAGTGGAGTTTATATCACAAAAACTATTGTAAATGATATTGAATACAACTCTGTTAGTTTCTTAGGACATAGAGGCTCAACAGATGGTAAATTTGCTGTTGAAACTCATATTTTAAATCAAGAAAATATAGAGATAAAAGATGAAAATGTGCAAATAAAATTTATAAGACGCATAAGAGAAAATAGAAAATTTGATAATTTTTTAGAACTAAAAAATCAAATTCTTAAAGATATAGATATTGCTAAAAAATATTTTTATTAATTTTTAGATAGAATATTAGAATGATTGATAAAGTATTTAATAAAACAATTTCAAAACAGTTTGAGTTTGATGAAGAGGTAGCTAGCGTATTTGACGATATGTTAGAGCGTTCAGTTCCTTTTTATAAGCAGATGCAAAAACTATCAATATCTTTTGCCAACAATTTTTTAAAAGAAAATAGCAAAGTATATGATTTAGGTTGTTCAACTGCTTCAACTTTGATTGAACTTAGTAAAGCAACTCCTTATAAATTAAATTTAGTAGGAATAGATAATTCAGAAGCGATGCTTGAAAGAGCTAGTAAAAAAGCAAAAGCATTTGGTGTTGATATTGAGCTTTTAAACAGTGATATTTTTGATGTTGAATTAAAAAATGCAAATCTTGTTCTTGCAAACTACACTTTACAGTTTATAAGACCAATAAATAGAGAAAAACTTGTTAAAAAAATATATGATAGCCTAGAAGATGGTGGAATTTTTATCTTTAGTGAAAAATTAGTTTCACAAGATAGTTTTTTGAATAAGCAGTTTATAGATGAGTATTATAGCTTTAAGAAGACTCAAGGTTATAGTGAGTTTGAAATCTCTCAAAAAAGAGAGGCTTTGGAGAATGTGCTTATTCCTTATACTGAAGATGAAAATAAAAAGATGATAAAAGATGCTGGATTTAAACATTGTGAAACTCTTTTTAAATGGGTAAACTTTGCAACTTTTATAGCAATTAAATAGTAAAAGGCTTTATTCTTAAAGCCCTTTAGAGTTTGCTTCTTTTAAAAGAAGTTAAATAATAACAGTTCCCTTTCAAATTAGGGAACTAATTTGAAAGGAGAATATATGTTAAAAGTAGGCGACAAAGCACCAGCATTTTGTGCTTTTAATCAAGATGATACAGAGATTTGTCTAAGAGATATTGTTGGAAATTGGATAGTTTTATACTTTTATCCAAAAGATATGACACCTGGATGTACTACACAAGCTTGTGATTTTACTGCAAACTTATATAAGTTTGACAATCTAAAAACAACAGTTATTGGTGTAAGCCCAGATGATAGTGCAAAACATAGAAAATTTATAGAAAAGTATGATTTAGCAATTACTTTATTAGCTGATGAAGATAAAAAAATGGCTCAAGATTATGGTGTTTGGCAATTAAAAAAGTTTATGGGAAAAGAGTTTATGGGAGTTATTAGAACTACTTTTATAATAAATCCAAAAGGAGAGATAGCATATATTTGGGATAAAGTAAGTGTGAGAAAAACAAAGAGTGTAAAAGGAGAAAAAATCGAAATTTTACATGTGGATGAAGTTAGAGAAAAATTAGAAGAATTACAATCAAAATATTAGGAAAAAAGATGAAAAAAATGTTTACAAAGTTAGCTTTTATTGGTGCTATTTTATTTGCTACAAATAGTTTAGCAGTTGAAACTGTTTGTTATAAAAATGGTTTAGATACACCATCTCAAATAGAAACTGCAAAGCTTGAAGGTGGAATTTGTGGTGGTAAAACTACTGTTGGTGAAATGTTAAAAAATGGTTGGCAAATTTTAGATATAAATGTAACAACTGAAAATGGAAAGTTAAGTTACTCATACTACTTTTATCAAAATGCAAAACAAGGTTTAAGTAGTGGAACTTATGCATCAAAATTGGATTATGGGAAAAAAGAGTTCTCTATTTCACCTATGGCATTTAAAATTGATAATTTAGAAAACAATAAAACAACAATACCAAAAGGAAATCTACTTGTAGGTCAAAGTGGAATTGTTGTTCATATTTATGACAACGATAGAAGACTAATAGTTTCAAATGCAAAAGTAGTAAGCTCAAATGAAAAAAGTTCTGTTATTGAGTATTTTCCTTTTGATGATTTAAAACAAGATGCGATTCCTAATACAAATAGAGTAGTTGAAAAAGGTGATATTTTACTTTTAAACTATATGTATGACCAATCTTTACTTATAGCTCCTGATTTTAATAACTATAAAGCAGTAAAAGATGATTTTGCACAAAATAATTTTATACATCCAGACTTATTTGCAGCATCTTTAAAATTTCAAAATCAACCACTTCCTAGAATTGAAGATTTCCAAAAGTTTGCAATTGAGCAAAATTTAGGAACTATTTTTATTGTATTAAATAGAAAGATATTTATCTATGATGCAAAAACATTTACTCTACTAGATAGTTATAGTTTACAAATTGGTTCTTCTAAAAAACAGTTACCATTCTTTACAAGAGTTGAAGAGATAAAAGGACCACTAATTGATCTTAAAAATATTCCTATAGTATCAGATGTATTAGGTTTAAATGAAGATGGTATAGATGATTCAAGTTATGACAACTACTATAAGCAACTTTTGGGAGTTAAATAGTGATTGATAAAAAACATTTAGAGTACATAACTTCTATTGTAGGAGATGAGAATATCAAAACTGATAAAGCTCATCTAATAGCTTTTTGCTACGATGCTACAAGAAGCCGTTTTGAGCCAGATGCAGTTGTTTTTCCACGACATGAACAAGATGTAAGTGATATTTTAAAATATTGTAATGAACACAAAATTGTAATTGTACCAAGAGGTGCTGGAAGTGGATTTACAGGTGGAGCATTACCTTCAAATGGTGGAATTATTCTATCACTTGAAAGACATATGAATAAGATACTTGAAATTGATATGCAAAATATGGTTGGAGTTGTTCAACCAGGAGTTATAAATATGCAGTTTCAAAAAACAGTTGAAGAAGTTGGTTTATTTTATCCTCCAGATCCTGCAAGTGAAGAGTACTCAACTTTGGGTGGAAATGTAAGTGAAAATGCAGGTGGAATGAGAGCTGCTAAATATGGTATTACAAAAGATTATGTAATGGCTTTAAGAGCAGTTCTTCCAAATGGTGATATTATCGTAGCTGGTAAAAAAACTATCAAAGATGTTGCTGGTTATAATGTTGCTGGTATTTTAATAGCTAGCGAAGGAACTTTGGCAGTAATTACAGAGATTACTTTAAAACTTATTCCAAAACCAAAATTCAAAAAAACTTACATGGGAGTTTTTCCAAATGTAAATAGTGCTATGACAGCTGTTTTTAAATCGCTTGCAAGTGGTGCAAATCCTGTTGCAATGGAGTTTTTAGACTCACTTGTAATAAAAGCTTTAAAACAAAAATTTCCTCAAGTTTCATTACCAGAAAATGCTGGTGGAATTTTAATAGGTGATGTAGATGCAAGTAGTGAAGCTGAAATTGAAGATCAATTAAATATTTTAAAAGAGTCATTTAAAGAGAATGGCTCAATTGATTTTATAGTTGCTCAAAATGAAGAAGAAGGTAAAAAACTATGGTTTGCAAGACGAAATGCAAGTCCAGCAACTATGGTTTATGGAACTAAAAAATTAAATGAAGATATAAGTGTTCCAAGAAGTAAGCTTCCAGAGGCTTTAGATGAGATTTATAAAATTGGTGAAAAATATGGTTTCCAAGTACCTTGTTTTGGACATGCTGGAGATGGAAATATTCACGTAAATGTTATGGTAAAAGATAAAACAAATGAAAAAGAGATGGCTGATGGTCATAAAGCTATTGAAGAGATTTTCCAACTAGTTGTAGATATGGGTGGAACTTTAAGTGGTGAACACGGTATTGGTATATCAAAAGCACCATTTATGAATATTGCTTTTACAGAGGCTGAAATGAACCTATTTAGAAATATCAAAAAAGCTTTTGATCCAAACAATATTTTAAATCCATTTAAAATGGGATTATAAATTGGAAAATAGTAAAAATACTATTTCCAAAAAGCTATTTGTAGCAGTTGAAACATTTTTTAATGATGACACAAGCTACTATGCTGCAAGTCTTAGTTTCTTTACTATATTTTCAATACTACCAATAATTGCTCTTGGAATTGCTATTATTTCACAATTTCAAGAGTTTAACTCATATCTTGATATGTTTACAAATTTTTTACTAAATTTTCTAAACCCTACACACTCTGATGAAATTGTAAATACTCTAAAAAATTTTATATCAAACTCTGATAAATTAGGATTTGTAGGAATATTTTATATGCTTTTTGTATATATTATGTTTTTCAAAGATTATGACTATATTGTAAATAAAATACATCAAACAACAAGAAGAGAAATATATAAATCATTTTTTATATACACAATCTTTTTTATAGTTTTTCCTGCTATTTTTATTGTTTTAAATTTACTTCTTAGTTTTTATGATAATAATTTGTTTAAGAAAATTCTATTATTCTTATTTACTTGGCTTATCTTTTTTGCTCTATTTAAAGTGAGTGTAAACAAAATTATCTCTACAAAAGCAGCTTTTATAGCATCATTTCTGACTTTAACAACTTTGAGTATTACAAAAAATCTTTTTATATATTATGTTGTTTACAACAAAACATATACAACAATTTATGGCTCACTTTCAACTTTACTTTTCTCTATTTTATGGATTTATATTTCATGGATAATATATCTTTATGGTATAAAAATTTGTCATAAATTAAATATGAAATATCTAAATCAAGTCATATAAATCATCTCTGATTCTAAGAGGAATTTCTGAAAAACTCTTATCTTGATTTTGTATAAGATTGTAACAGTTTGAACAAAGAAGTATAAGATTTTCAACATTATACCCTCCATTTTCATCACTTTCTTGAGCTAAAATTATAGAACTTTTTTGTATCTTATCCATAACATTACCGCATCTATTGCAAGTACCTTGTTCTCTAAAAAAAACTAACTCTTTTCTTCTTAAAAAATCTTGTGGTATCTTTTTATTTGGTTGAGAGTTTATTCCATAACCACTCCAAATAAGATCCTTTTTTACACTTTTTTGGGTTCTCTTTTCCCATTTGAAATCTGCAAATTGTCTTATAACTTCATAAATAAGCATAGCTTTTTGAACTTTTAAATTATCTTCTTCTTCATTATTTTCATATAAAGATAAATCAAAAGTAATATTTGGATACTCTCTTTTTAAATAACTATTAACCAAATCTAAAAAGAGCTGAAATTTATTAAATTTCAACTCTTTTTTTTCTTCTTCTTTAGATTCAAATAGTTTTTTAATATTATGAAGCATAAATTACTTTTCTTTACACCTTTGAATATTTGCACCAATTTTCAAAAATTTTCCTTCTAAATCTTCATATCCTCTATCAAGATGATAAATTCTATGAATATTTGTCTCACCTTGAGCAACAAGTGCTGCAAGAACTAAAGCAGAAGATGCTCTTAAATCTGTTGCCATAACATCTGTTCCGCTTAAATTTCCTTTTTCTCCAATAATTGTTGCTATATTTCCATTTAATTGAATATCAGCACCCATTCTTAAAAGTTCACTAACATGCATAAATCTATTTTCAAAAAGTCTCTCATCTATTGTGCTAGTCCCTTCAGCTTGAGTTGCAAGTGCCATAAACTGAGCTTGCATATCTGTTGGAAATCCTGGGTATTCTGTTGTTATAATATTTACTGGTAAAATTTTTGATGTTGGAAAAATTGTAAGTTCATCTTCTTTTATACCTATCTCAAAATTCATCTCTTCTAACTTTGAAATAACAGCTTCAAGATGAGCTGGAACAATATTTTTTATAGTTAATTTTTGATTTGTAATAGCAGCAGCACACATATAAGTTCCAGCTTCTATTCTATCTGGAATTACGCTAAAAGGTTTAATATCAAGTAGTTCTCCACCTGTTCCTTCAATTATAATTTTAGAAGTTCCAATTCCTTCTATTTTTACTCCAGCACTTGCTATTACTTCACATAATTGAACAATTTCTGGCTCTTTTGCTGCATTTATTATAGTTGTAACTCCTGAAGCTAAAGCAGCTGCCATAACTGTATTTTCAGTTCCACCAACTGTAACTTTATCAAAAACTATTTTTGCACCTTTTAATCCATTTGGTGCAGTTGCTTTTATATAACCTTGGCAAATTTCAATCTTTGCTCCCATAGCTTCCATAGCTTTTAAATGCAAATCAACAGGTCTTTGTCCTATTGCACAACCTCCTGGAAGAGAAACCTCACAATGTCCAAATCTAGCCAATAGTGGACCTAAAACCAAAATAGAAGCTCTCATAGTTTTTACTATATCGTAAGTTGCAGTTGTATTTGAAATAGTGCTTGTATCTATAACTGCCCTATTTTTATCTTGAGTAAAACTACCACCTAGCATTTTTATTAACTTTAAAAAAGTATTTATATCAGCCACATTTGGAAGATTGCTTATGATAGTTTCATTTTTTGCTAAAATTGTAGCTGCTATTAGAGGAAGTGCAGCATTTTTTGCTCCAGAAATATATATTTCTCCACTTAGTTTTTGATTTCCTATGATTTTTAAATAATCCATAAATTTCCTAAATAATGTTTAAAATGGTTAAGATTTTATCGAAATATTGCTTTAACCCAAATTTTGCAATACTTTTGCTTTTAAAAGGATTTTGGATTGGAAGAAAATGTAAATAAAGCTATAAAATATATGATTATTGCCTCGTTTTTATTTGCTTTAATGGGAGTTGCTGCAAAAGAACTTAGTGATAAATTAAGCACTATTGAAATAGTATTTTTTAGAAATGTTTTTGGAGTATTTTTTATACTATTTTCTATATATAAAAGTCCGCTAAAACAGCTAGGTGGAAAATTTTGGTTACTTATTTTTAGAGGAGTTGCTGGGTTTTTGGCACTACTATTTTTCTTTTATAATATAGCAAATATTCCTTTGGGCGAGGCAATGACTTTTTCAAAAACTTCTACAATATTTACAGCACTTTTGGCATATTTTTTCTTAAAAGAGCAAATTGGAATTAAAGGTTGGATTGGTGTAATTGTAGGCTTTATTGGAATTTTATTTATAGCCGAGTTTGATGGAAGTAGCTTAGAAAAAACAGATTATTTAGGAATTTTATCAGGTGTTGGAGCAGCACTTGCATATACTTCAATACGAGAACTTAGAAGATTTTATGATAGTAGAGCCATAGTTTTATCTTTTATGGCAGTTGGTACAATTTTTCCTTTGATTTTTATGATAATAAGTGAGTTTTACACAAACCCACATCTTGATTTTATGCTAGGAACTTTTGTAATGCCAGAGGCAAGAGATTGGATTTTTATAGCTTTATTAGGAGTTTTTTCTACTTATGCACAAATATATATGACAAAATCATACTCTCTTGCAAAAGCTGGAATTGTAAGCACGGTTTCTTATAGTAATATAGCCTTTTCAATACTTTTGGGGCTTTTTATGGGTGATTCTTTTCCATCTTTTATAGTGCTTTTGGGTATAATTTTGATTGTAATTAGTGGAATAATGGTTAGTAAGAAATAATAAATTAGTTCAAGGCTTCGTTCTCGAAGCCCTTTAGAGTTTTTACTACTTTTAGGAATTTTTTATAAATTCCGTTAAAAAGTAGTTTAATATAGTATGGTTCCTTTTATTTAATTGGGAACCAATTAAATAAAAGGAAAATATATTATGTTGACAGTTATGACAGGACCTTGTGTTTTAGAAGATATGGATACAGTTTTAAAAATAGCAGAAAAATTAAGACCTCTAAGTCTTGATAAAAGAGTTGATTTTTATTTTAAAGCAAGTTTTGACAAAGCAAATAGAACAAGCCTAAGCTCATTTAGAGGTCCAGGACTTGATGAAGGTTTAAAAATTTTTGAAAAAATTAAAAAAGAGTTTGGATATAAAGTTGTTACTGATATTCACGAATCATATCAAGCAGCTCCTGCTGGTGAAGTTATGGATATACTTCAAATACCTGCTTTTTTGTGTCGTCAAACAGATTTGCTTGTAGCTGCTGCTAAAACAAAAGCAAAAATAAATATTAAAAAAGGGCAATTTTTGGCAGCTGATGCTATGAAACACCCTGTTGAAAAAGTATTAAACACAAGAGGAGTAAGCGAAGTTTCTTATGAAAATAGCGAAAAAGCTGGTGTTTGGCTTTGTGAAAGAGGAAACACTTTTGGATATGGTGCTTTGGTTGTAGATATGAGAAATCTTCTACTTTTAAGACAATATGCTCCTGTGATTTTTGATGCAACTCATAGTGTGCAAATTCCAAGCACTGGAGGTACTACTGGTGGAAATAGCTCATTTGTTCCATACATGGCAAGAGCAGCTGCTAGTGTTGGAGTAGATGGATTTTTCTTTGAAACACATATTGACCCAAAAACAGCAAAAAGTGATGGACCAAATATGCTTCATATTGAACAACTTTATAAAACTATGGATGAGATTTTTGCTATTAAAGAGGCTTTAAAAATATAATTTCAAGCTTTAGATTTAATTCTAAAGCTTTATTTTAATCTAATATAAACTCATAATAATTATTTATAGAGAACTTAAATTATAAATTTTAGAGACTATTTTTTCAATGAAAGATTTGTGATGAGAAACAATTATCATAGACTTATCTATTTTGCTTAAAATATCTAAAATTCTATTTTCGCTATCTTCATCTAAAGCATTTGTTGGTTCATCTAAGAGCAAGATTTTTGGCTCTTTTACTAAAATTGAAGCAAGTGCTACAATTTTTTTTTCACCACCACTAAGCTCATAAATAACTCTATTTTCTAAATGTAATATATTAAGATTTTTCAATATCTCTTTACTTTTATCGTATGCTTCTTTTTTTCCAATTCCTAAAGTTTGCAAAGAAAACATTATATCTTCAATCACAGTAATACAAAGAAAAAAACTACTCACATCTTGTGGTAAATATCCTATATCATCTCTATATTTTTCAAAATCTCTTTTGTTTTTTATCAAATTATGAAATATTTCAATTTCACCTGATGAGGGCTCAATTAATCCTGCCATAATTTTAAGAAGTGTTGATTTTCCAACACCATTTGCTCCAACAATCGCAATTTTTTCTTTATGTCCTAAATCAATATTTATATCTTTAAATAATAGTTTCTCTTCTTTTACATAAGAAATATTTTTTAAATTTAGTGAGCAACTCATAAAAAAACCTTTAAGAAAAAAATAAAGAAGATTAAAAATAGTAAAACAATATCATATAAATATATTTTAGAATCATAATTTAAAAATATTTGATTTTTAAAACCTCGAAGCAAAAGAGTCTCTTTTAAACTATTTGATTTTAAAATCATCTTCAAAAATAGTATTCCAAATATATTTCCATATGTTTTATAAGTAAATATATCTGTTTTTGGTTTAAAATTTCTAGCTTTCAAAGATAATTTAATATTCTTTAATTCTAAATTTAGTTCAAAAATAAGTTTTACTGTAAAATATAAAGCCGATATAAATTTTTGTGGAAATCTTAGTATCATAAATCCCTTTACAATATCGAAACCATTTGAAGAAGAGAACAATAAAAGATTAAATAAAATAATCAAATTTATCTTAAAAAATAGATTTATAGCTTGATTAAAATCTGTTTCAAAATATAAAAAAAGTACTAAAAAAACTATAAAAAAGTTTAATAATAGTAGTTTTTTCAAAATTTTTAAAATATATTTGTGATTTAAAAATATCAAAAAAATTACAGGAATAAAAAAGATTATCTCTAAGTTTGAAAAGCTTAAAAGCAAACTAAAAACAATAGCACTTAAAAGAGAAATAGCTGGATTTAAACTCAACTTTTAACTCTTTTTAAAACTACAAAAATTAAAACAATTAAAAGTAAGCCAAAAACTATTTTAAAAATTTCGAAATAGTTTAACTGCTCTTCTAAAACATTTATTTGATTTTTAAGTACTCTATTTTCTTCCAATAATAGCTCTATCTCTTTAGTTATTTTTTCTGTTTGTACTATTTTTTCTTCATTTTTTTGCTCTTGAAGTTTTATTTTTTTACTTACAGTGTGACCACTTCCAGCATCTACAATAACTTTTAAATCATTTAAAGATGTTTTATAGTTGTACTCACCTTTTTCATCTAAAATATCCTCAAAAACTACTTTTTCATTTGATTCTATTTTAAATTTACAATTCATACATGGTTTAGCATTTGCAAAATATGAGTTGATATAAAGATTATTATCTTTTAAGTCTAAAAATAGATTTACTTTATGAGCAAATAAGAATATTGGTAAAACTAAAATTAAAAAAAATCTCATATATTTAATCCCTTTAATAAACTAGGCATTGTTTTTTTAATATATAAAAATAAAAATAGTGTAACTAAACCTTCTAAAATCATAGTAGGTATATTTGCAAAAATAATAGTGTAAGAGAGTTTTTCATACTCATCTTTTGAAATTATAAGATGTAAAAATAAAATAAAAGTAGATATAAAAACTCCACTAAATCCAATTAAAAAAAACTTTACTTTTTCATTTAAAGCTTTAAAAAAATTTAATTTGAAAATAATATATACTAAATATGAAGCTAATCCCATAATCAAAACATTTACTCCAATAGAGCTAACTCCACCAAATCCCAAAAGTAAAGCTTGTAAAATAAGTGCTAAAGATATAGAAAATATTGCAACACTTCCTAAAAATACTCCAATAAATCCTAAAAGCATGAGATGAATTTGTGTTGGTCCAAAAGGTATATGAATAAATGAAGCTACAAAAAAAAGAGCACTAAAAGCAGAAGCTAAAACTATCTTTTCATTATTTAAACTTCTAAAAGAGTAAACAAAAAAAGCAAAAGCTACAATAGTCGAAACTACTGTAACTTCTAAACTTAAAACACCATCACTAATATGCATTTTAGTAAGCTTTTAACCAAAGTAGAGCACCGTTTTCAATAGGGTATTTTTTACCATTTAGCTCTTTTTCTCCCTCTTCAATTAGAGCTGCAAATCCCCACCAACCTTTATGATTCATCACAAAAGAGAAAACACCATTTTTATCAGTTTTTACACTTTGAGTAATATGTGAAGAAGTTGGAGCTTTTAAATCAAACTCATTATAAAGTTCAACTTCTACTTCAACATTTGCTTGTGGTTTTCCATCTTTTAAAACTACACCTTGAAAAATATTTCCAGCATAAAGTCCAAAAGGTTTTGTAAGTGGAACTATCTCATATTTTAAACCAATTGGTTCATCCCATCCATCTTCAACACCAAAAGCACTAACTATTACTTTTGGAACATGGCTTATAAATAAACCTTCTGACTCTTCAAAATAAGGCTCTGGTTGTACAAAAAACTTATAAACTGCTGGTTTATCTATTGAATATGAAGTTTCCCAGGCTTTGTGTTCAAACTTTTTTGTCTCTTTTAAAGGTAAAGAGTTTTTAGTGTTATTTACAAAAATACCTTTTGGTTTCTCCATATTCATACCACTTTGTTCAAAAGGGTGAATAAACATAGCCTCTATTTTGATATTTGCATCTTTTTTATCTTCAATATTATCACTAGTTGGAAGAAGAGTTAAAAAATGTGCATTTGCAAAAAGGGCTGTTAATGCTAAAGCTGAAATTACTTTTTTCATAAAAATTCCTTGTTTTATTTTGTGAAATTATAATTATCTTTTGTTTATGTAAAGTAAAATTTACTATTTCTTATATAAATTTGGAACCATATTATTCAAATTCTAAACTCATAAGATACATATCTTCACCATCTGTTACTTTTAAATCAACACTTTCACATTTTGGACAAGCAAACTCATGTTTTTGTAAAGTTGAACTAGTATTACATTGATTACATAAAATCTCTATTTGTTGAACATTTATTATAAATTGTGCATCATTACAAACTGTTTGTTCTTTAAATGTATCAAATGCTGTTTGAAGAAGTTCTGGTTCAACTCCACTTAAAACTCCAATTTTTACAACTACTTTTGTAACTTTTTTTGCATCATTTGACTTTGCGTGTTCTTCGCAACTCTCTAGTAGTGATTGAACAATTGAATATTCGTGCATAATAGTTTCCTTTTTAAATGTCCCATTCAAAAAGGGACCTTTTCAATATTAAGTCTTCTTTTTTAACACAGAAATAAATTCTGATAAAAAGAAGCAAAAACTCTAAAGAGTGCAACGAGTTGCACTTAGTTTATCAACATATTCTGGGAAGCAATTCACCAGTTGGTGTATCTAAAAATCTTTTTGTTCCCCAAGAAGAATTTAATATAACTTTTTGTGGATATTGAGCAGTTACTTTTCCAATAATACAAGCATTTTTTGCCTCTTCAAATTTATGTAAAACTTCTATTACTTTTGCAGCATCATCTTTTGATATAGCAAGAACAAAAGTTCCTTCATTTGCTAGATTTGTTGCTTCAAAACCAAGCATTTCACAAATTCCTTTTACTTCATCACTAACTGGAATATTCTCTTCTTCTACTTCTATACAAATATTTGATTGTTTTGCCCATTCATTTAATACAGCACTAACTCCTCCTCTTGTGGCATCTCTTAAAGCAGTTATTTTAACGCCACTATCAATAAGTGCTTTTACTTGAGGATATAAAGAGTTACAATCACTTTTTAAATTTGAGTGCATATTTATACCTTCTCGTGCAGTAAATATTGTAGCTCCATGAGCTCCTATGTCACGGCTTACAAGAATCAAGTCATCTTGTGTAATATTGTTTGAACTAATTCCACTATAAAGTATCTCTCCAATACCAGTTGTATTTATAAAGATTTTATCAACAGCACCACGTGGTACTACTTTTGTATCACCACTTACAATAATCGCGTCATTTTTTGCTAACTCTTCTTTCATAGAGTTTACGATGATTTCAAGTTGTTCTACTTCAAAACCCTCTTCTATAATAACTGAACATGTAAGATATTTTGGTTTTGCTCCCATCATTGCTAAATCGTTGCAAGTTCCACAAATGGCAAGTTTTCCTATATTTGCTCCATTAAAAAAAAGAGGACTAACTGTAAAACTATCTGTACTAAAAGCAAGTTTGCCATTTTCTATAACTGCTGCATCTTCACTCTTTTCTAAAATCTCATTTTTAAAAGCATTATAAAATACTTCAGTTATAAGCTCATTGTTTTCAGCTCCACCATTTCCATGTGCTAGTGTTATTATTTTTGTCATTTATTTATCTTCCCTACTTTTGCTATATTTTTTGCTTCCGCCTTGAGATGTCTCAATTGGATATTTAGCTTCATTTTTTGTCATCTTATTTAATACAGCTTCTTCAAGATTTATATCTAGCTTCATACAAATTCTTATAAGATAAATAGCAATATCAGCAAGCTCCTCTTTTGTATGCTCTTTTACATCATCAGGTAAGTTCATAGACTCTTCAAAGTTTAGCCATTGGAAAATCTCATTTAGTTCACCAACTTCGCCATTTAATGCCATAACTAGATTTTTTGGATTGTGAAATTCATCCCAATTTCTATCATCACTAAACTTTTGTATTCTTTGTTTTATTTTTTCTATGTTCATTTTATTCATCTTCCAATAACTTTTTAAACTCTTCTTTGTTCGGTAAAATAGTTAAATATTTACTTGCATATATTTGATTATTATCTTTTGGAAGAGTTAATTCAACTAATGCCTTACTTTTATCTTTGCAAAGAATAATTCCAATAGTTGAATTTTCATCATCTGTTTTTTCAAATCTATCAAAATAATTTACATACATCATCATTTGCCCAATATCTTGATGTTTTAACTCACCTATTTTTAAATCAATAACTACAAATGACTTTAATAATCTATTATAAAAAACTAAATCAACTTTAAAATGTTTTTCATCTATTGTAATTCTTTTTTGGCGTGCAACAAAAGTAAAACCTTTTCCTAGTTCTAGTAAAAAATGTTCTAATTTATCAATAAGTTTTTGTTCTAGTTCGCTTTCACTATATGATGACAATTCAGGAAGCCCCACAAACTCTAAAATATATGGGTCTTTTATTAAATCTTGTGCTGTTTGAATAACTTGACCATTTAAAGATAGCTCTTTTACTTTTTGTTTATCACTACTTAACTTAAGTCTTTCAAATAGTCCACTATCAAACTGTCTTTTAAGCTCTCTTAAACTCCAACTGTTTTCTATTGATTCTATTTCATAAAAATTTCTTTCATCTATATTTTCAATTCTTGTTAAGAAAATATAGTGTGACCAGCTAAGTTTGAATTCGCTAGACACTGTCTGTCTTTTTTTATATATCAAATAAAACTGTCTCATATTCTTTAAATTTTGTTCTGAATAACCTTTTCCAAACTCTTTTATTAATTCACTTGATAAATTTTTTAATAAAGCACTTCCATATTCTGCCCTAGTTTCTCCACCTTGTTCTTCCTCTACGATTCTTTTACCTATTTGATAATAAGTTTGTGTCATAGTAGTATTTATAGTTTGATAAACTCTATTTTTTGCACTATAAAGTAACTCTTTGATTTCTTGGTAAATATTATTGTTTGTTAGCTTCATTTTTAATCTCCATTTTTTATCATTTAATTGGAAAAACAATATTTCATTTTGCTAAAATAAATTATCTTACAACAAATTCCCATATTTATAATAAGCACTACAAGCACCTTCACTACTTACCATACAAGATCCTATTGGATTTGTTGGAGTACATACAGTTCCAAAGATTTTGCAATCAGTTGGTTTTGCAACTCCTTTTAAAATCTCAGGACATTTACAAGCTTTGTTTTCTTTAACTTCGCTAGTTGGTAATATATCTTTATAAACTATTTTTGCATTATATTTATCAAACTCATCTTTTAGTTCATAACCACTATTTTCTACTTCTCCAATTCCTCTAAATTTAAAAGGAACTTTTTTGAAGTATTTATTTATAAGTTCTTGAGCTTTTAGATTTCCATCATAAGATACAACTCTTTTATACTCGATTTCTAAATCACTTCTTTTTTCTTTGAACTGTTTTACTATCATTGAGATACTTTGCATAACATCTACTGGTTCAAATCCACTTACAACAACTGGTTTATTATAACTCAAAGGAAACTCTTCATATATTTTACTTCCACTTATAACGCTAACATGTGATGGTCCTAAAAAAGCATCGATTTTACAATTTTTATCTTCTACTAAAACTCTCATAACTTCAGGAACTGTTATATGATTTATAGAAAATAGAATATTTTTTATATCTTGTTTTATTACTTGCTCCATTAAAGCACAAGTCATTGGAGTAGTTGTTTCAAAACCAATTGCAAAAAAGACTACTATTTTATCTTTGTTCTCATCTGCTATTTTTAAACAATCCATAGGAGAATAGACAAATCTTACATCAGCACCTTCACTTCTTGCTTTTTGTAAACTTCCATTACTTCCTGGAACTTTTATCATATCTCCAAGTGTTACAAGTATCAGATCTTTTTGTAAACTTAACTCATAAGCACTATCTATTCTATCTTTTGGCATAACACAAACAGGACAACCAGGTCCATGAATAAAATTTATTTTTTTATTTATTAGTTGTGGTATTCCATACTTCATAATAGTATGAGTATGCCCTCCACAAACTTCCATGATATTTATAGTTCCATCATAATCTTTTAAATCTTCATCAATGATTTGTTTAAATGCTTTTATGGTTTTAGCATCACGAAAGCCATCATATAAATCTTTTAGTTGTAGTTCTTTTTCCATATTATATTACTTTATCTATTTGGACAGTTTTGCGATTCTTCAATAGCTGCTAAGCGGTCATCTTCTTCCATTTTATCTATGATTTCAGCATAAACTTTGAGTGATTCTAAAGCATCCTCTTCATCTATTTTATTCATAGCAAAACCTATATGAATTAAAACATAATCCCCAATTTTTACATCTTGATCTATTAAATCTAAACTAGCACTTCTTTCTACTCCCATAGTATCAACTACGCAAGTGTTCATCTCAGGGTCTATACTTTTTATTTTTGATGGTATTGATAAACACATCCTTATATTCTCCTTTTATTTGTAAAACAATTTTATGAATGATTCTGCAACGGAAGGGTAAAAATCTTTGATTTTTGGGTACCCACCGTGAAGCCTAAATGAATAAAATTCGTTTTAGAAATTTATCTCATCTTTCTTTTGAAATTAATCCAATCAATTACATTTTGTAAAGATTGTTTATCTTTTATATTGACTTCCAAAATATCCACATTTGGTTTTAGTTTTCGTGCTTCCATCTTCTCTTTTTCAATATCATATTCAAAATATGGAAGTAGATCAGTTTTTGTAATAAGTATTAAATCAGCACTTCTAAACATAACTGGATATTTAGCAATTTTATCTTCTCCTTCAGGAACTGAAACTAAAACAATATTTAAGTGAGTTCCCACATCATAAGATGCTGGACAAACAAGGTTTCCTACATTTTCCACAAAACAAACATCAATATCAGCTAACTTAATATCATGTAAACCTTTATGAACCATAAATGCATCAAGATGACATGCACTTCCTGTTTGAATCTGAACTGCATTTATTCCTTTTGCTTTTAATCTATCTGCATCCCTTGAAGTTTCTAAATCACCCTCGACAACTGCAAATTTAAAATCTACCATATCAGCAATATTCTCTAAAAATGTAGTTTTTCCACTTCCTGGACTACTCATCAAATTTATTCCTAAAACTTTATGACTATCAAAATGAGCTCTATTATGAGCTGCTTCATGATCATTTTTATCTAAAATTTTTTGAATTACAGATATGGTTTTTGAATCATTTAATAAAGGATTTGTTTTTAAATTATCATTTATTGGTTTAAATATAGCTCTATTTTCATGATCATGGTGATGATGACTATGTCCATGGTCATGGTTATGATTATGGCTATGGTTGTGCTCCATCCCAGCTATTGTACATCCGCAGTCTTTACACATATTACTATTTCCTTTTAGTTTTCAAAAGTCTAGCCCATTTCCTTTTAAAACTATTTGATATATTATAAGCACCTATATATTTTTAGAACAAATTTGTTAAAATCTACTTATGATATGTCCAAACTGTGAAAATAAAGATTTTTATAATCTTGCAAATGATTACATAAAATGTAAAAAGTGTGCCAAAAAACTATCTTTAAAAAAAATTGAAAAAGATAAATTAATCATTCAAAAATTCTGTGAAAATAAAACCGCTTTTGAAGTTTCAAATGAATTAGAACTAAATTATAAAACCGTAAAAGATAGGTTTGATGTTTTAAGACAAAAAATTGCAGTCTATTCTGAAGATATTTATAACTCATCAATTAAAGATAATACCGAATATGAAGAGTTTTACTATTTAAAAGAGAGAGAAAAAGTAAAGAAAAAAAAGAGTCTTAGTGAAGCTATAAATATTATTGGTTTTTATTCAAATCAGAAAGTTTACACTCTTTTGATGCCTAAAATAGGCAATCGTGCATTTGACGTAGAGGATGGATTTATTCAATATTTAAGTTGGTATAAAATTCACTCTCAAAATGCACATCAAACAAAACTAAATAGATTTTGGAAGTTTTTGGAGAAAAATTTAAAAAAACACAAAGGTGTAAATGAAGATAACTTTTTTTACTATTTAAAAGAGTATGAATTTAAATTTAACTATAAAAAATCTGAACAGCTAGAGATTTTAAAATCTATTTATTTTCAATAGTAAAAAAAGCTTGACCTAAACTTATAGATTCATCATTTGGACTATATTTTTCTCCTAAATAAACCTTTCTATTATAATTTTTAAATTTCTTTAATAAAATTTCAACCAAAGTTCTATTTTGAAAAACTCCACCACTTAGAACTATAGGTAAATCTTTGTGTAAATTTGATATTTCAAAAACTATATTTGCAACTGTATTTATAAACTTTGAAGCAACTATTTTTTTATCATCCTCTTTTAAAATCTCTTTTATCATTTTTGAAATATCAATAGTTTGATCAACAATATCATAAGAGAAAAACTCTTTTATATTTTCATCATATAAATTTTCTATATAAAGACCCGTTTGCCCTTCAAACTCTTGAATATGTAAAATATTAGCAAGTGAGCAAACTGCATCAAACAATCTTCCAAAAGAGCTAGTAAGAGGTGAGTTTAAACTCCTTTGCCAAAGTGTATATAGAGTTTTTATCTCAGATTTTTCAAATGTTTTTAAAAAATCTAAAGGTAAATCTAAAACCTCTTCTAGTGTAAAATTATCAAAAAGTAAAGATAAAGCTACTCTTTTAGGCTCTTTTATAGCTAACTCGCCTCCTAAAAGTTTAAAATATTTTAGGTGATAAGCTCTTTTGTACTCTTTTTGATTTGCAATAAAAACTTCACCACCCCAAATATTTTTATCATCTCCATATCCTGTACCATCAAAAACAAATGCTAAAACATCTTCATTTATAGATTTTTCTACTAAAACTGCCAAAACATGGGCATAGTGATGTTGCACTTGAACTAACTCTAAATTTGGATTTTTATCTTTTAACTCACAAGCAAATTTTGTACTCTCATATTTTGGATGTTTATCACAAACTATAATTTCAGGTACAAAATCATAAAAATTAAGGAAATTTTCTACTGTTTTTTTATAGTTTTCTATAGAAGAAATAGAATCTAAATCTCCTAAATATGGACTTGTAATAATCTTATTATCAAAAGCTATACTAAAAGTTGATTTTTGATTTGCTCCTAAACTTAAGATTTTTTTACTAAATTTTCCATCAACTTTCAAACTACTTGGAGCATATCCTCTACTATTTCTGAGTTTTATAATTTTTTCATTTACAACTTGCACTATTGAATCATCACAACTATTTAATATCTCTCTATTATAATCAAGTACAAAATCTACTAAATTAGAAAGTTTTAAAAATATATCCTCTTTTGTTGTGATTATTGGTTCACCTTTTAAATTTGCACTAGTTGCGATGATTGGATTAGATAAGTTTTCAAATAAAAGATAGTGCAAAGCACTATTTGATAAAAAACAACCAATTTTTTTTATATTTGGTGCAACAAAATTTGATAGATTTTGATTCTCTTTTTTCTGCAATAATACTATTGGTCTTTGTTGTGAAGTTAAAATATCTTGTTCTAAATTAGAATAAATAGCATAATTTCTTAAACTATCTACATCTTTAAACATTACAGCAAATGGCTTTGTGGCTCTTTTTTTAAGTTCTCTTAATCTAAATATAGTTTCATCATTTGAGGCATCACAAACTATATGAAATCCACCCATACTTTTTATAGCTAAAATTTTTCCATCATTTATATATTTTGAAGCTAAATTTATGGCGTCTATTTTTGAAGCAATCAAAGTTTGTTTACTATCATAAAGAAAAGTTGTTGGTCCACACTCTTCGCAAGATATTGCTTGTGCATGATATCTTCTATTTGTTGGATTTTCAAACTCGTTTTGACACTTTTTACAAAGAGTAAAATCTTTTAAAGATGTATTTCTTCTATCGTAAGGAATAGTTTTGATTATAGAGTATCTAGGTCCACAGTTTGTACAGTTTGTTAAAGAGTAGTTATATCTAAAATTGTTTTTATCAAAAATATCATCTATACAATCTTTACAAATAGCTATATCAGAGGGAATTGTAGTTGTTTTATTATCAAAACTACTGCTATTTTCTATTTTAAATTCAAAAAATTGTTTATTTGAATCTTCTATTTTAATCTCTTCAATAAGTGCAAGAGGAGGGGGATTGTTTTTTAAATCTTCTAAAAAACTAGAAATATTAGTAGCCTCTCCAGATACTTCTATATTTACTCCAATATTATAATTATTTACATATCCAAAAAGATTGTATTTTATTGCTAGATTATATACAAAAGGTCGAAATCCAACCCCTTGTACGGTTCCATAAACTCTTATTTTTTTACTTATATGTAATCCATTGCATACTCTGTTGGTAAAATTAGATTATATTTTTTGCTAAGTTCTTTATAAACTTTATGAAAAACTTGCCTATTTGAAAATATATCTCCACATAAAACTATATCTTTTGCGTTTGTTTTTCTTGCTATTTCTCTTAAATAATCTATTATAAATTCAGCCAAAAACTCATAAAAAGAGAAACTAAGAGTTTCATTTTCAACATCTGCCATTTTATATGACATTATAGATTGAATAGTTTTTCTATAATCTAAATAGTTTTTGTTATCAATTTTAATTAATTTCATATCAATTTGTAAAGCATCAACATATCCACTATTTAGTGCTAACTCTTCAAAATCTTTAATTGATTCTATATTTAAAAGTTTAGCAATAGCTTCTATAATAGTTGAAAAACCATTGTTATTTGTAAGTTTTATATCTTTTGTATAAGGATATTTTTTTGAAAAATTATCAACCAATCTTTTACAGTTTTCATCAAGAGATGAGATATCTTCTAAAATTTGATTCATATTAGATTCTATATCAGGAATATATATTACTCTTTTTTCTTCTTCATTTAAAACTTTTATATCCACAAAACTATTTTTAGAATAGAGTGAAAAATAGACTCCAATAGAGGTTTTATCTAAAAGTTTATGCTCGTGTAAAACTGCATTATAAACATTTGAAAAAGAGTTTAAATACTCACTACTTGAATTAAATATCAAATCTTTTTTATAATCATATTTTGGATACAAAGTTTTATCATCACTAATAATAAGATTTAGATTTTCAAAACTACAAGCTTTTAACTCATCTTTTTTAGTCGCATATAAAATATAATCAATATTTTGTTCTTTTAGCGCTTTTGATAATTCAACCTCTTTTGAAGAGTTTACAAGTCTTGTAAAAATATATCCACTATTTGAAATATTTTCATCTATATTTTTTAGTTTCAATTTAACCAAAGGTCTTTCTATTGAGCATAATAGATTGATTTCAGACTCTTCTACTATAAAAAGATCTGTTAAAATCTGACTATTTGTAACTAACAACTTAACTTCATAATTCTCTTTTTCAAAATTTTCTTTTAAATTTTTATTTGGTAAAAAGAGTTCTAAATCTTGAAATTTAACAACAAAAGATCTGTTTAAATTAACAATTTGACTTAAAAAATCAAAATTAGAATTTTCTAAAATATCTTTAACTTTTCTATTTGTCAAAATCTCAAAATTCTCTTTTATATTTTTATCTTCTAACTCTTTAATCTCTTCATTAAACTCATCTATTAAATATGATTTTTTCAAAAACATAGAGTAAGGAAGATTTGTTTCTAAATTTAAAAAAAACTTTTCAATGTTTTCAAGCTCATCATCAATAAATATTAAAATAAATCCAAAATATTGTTTTGTATTTGCATCTATATTTGAATTTTTTATCAACTCATCTATTAATCTTTTAAAATAAAAAGAAGTTGAGTTGTACTCTATTTTATAGATTAACTTCATGAGTAAAATCCTCTTCATTTGGGATTCTATTTAAATGAGAGCCATTGTAGCTTCCAATTAAACTTTTTACAATATCAGGAACAGCAATATCAGATTTTTTTGTAAGTTTAAAACCTAAGCTCTCTATCTCTTTTATAGAAGTTTCTATAAAAAATGGAAATTTTTCTTCCATAAGTTTTGTAAGACCTATTTCAACACTTTGTATATCTTCTGGGACTATTCCAATTATTGTAACATTTGCATGAGAATCTAAAACTGAAACAATTTCAAGCATCTCAACAATCTCTACTTCATGAGCTGTTTTTCTATATTTTCCAAGTCCTAATAAAACATCACTAGGAAGCCTAAATATACTTCCAGCTTCATCATCAATAGACACAGTATCTAAAATAATGACATTTTTATACTCTTGAAAATATGCCATTAGTTTAAATCCTAATGTTCCACCATCAATAATCTCTAAATCTTCATCAAACTCATAATTTTGTTTTATATATTCACTAGCATAAATTCCTATACCCTCATCTTTAAAGAGCATATTTCCAACACCTATAATAATTGTATTTTTCATATAAATATTTAAAAGGTTTAAAAGGCTTTGCCTTTTAAACCCCTATTTCTCCTCTTCTTTTACAAACTTACTTCCACCAATTACAATAGCAATATCACCCTCTTTCCAGAAGATTGTTCTCCAAACTTGATAATAAATATGAAACATTACCCAAGCTAATATAAAATACATAGCATAATGATGAGCAATTCTAACTCCCATATTTCCACCAAAAACATATAAAGTCCAATCAGTAACTAAATGAAGCATTGCTGGCCACCAAGCACCTATTGAGCTATGTCCTGATGCAAGACCATGAACATAAAGCTGAAGTCCAGTAAATAGCATAAACACTAAAAGTAGATGAAATATTGTAAAAAATACAATATTAAAACTATCACTATGGCTTGAATCAAACTTTTTTCTTCTATTAAGTGTTATTAAATTTAACAATACTTCAAAAAATTCAACAATATTCTGTTTATTTGGTATTAGTTTCTTATAAGGCTTCTCAAATCTTGAAAAGAAATATAAATATCCAACTAAAACAGCTGTTACATCAAATATAATAGCAACTATAAAGTGAGCCCATCTATTCCATGCCATAACATATTTATCAACAGCAGGATCTGCTATAAATGTTTGATAATATGGATGACCAATATATAAGCCCGTGATTACAGCTGTTATCATACTAAAAAATGTAACCCAGTGAACTATTCTCATAGTTCCTGTCATTCTTTTTATTTCTATATTTTTTGACATAGTATTCTCCTTAAATTGGATTTACTTTATAAACACCAAGCTCTTTACCATTTGTATCAATTAGGTGAACTGCACAAGCAATACAAGGATCAAAACTATGAATAGTTCTTAAAATCTCTAAAGGTTGCTCAACATTTGCAACTTTTGTACCAATTAAAGCAGCTTCATAAGCTCCCATTCTTCCTTTATAATCTCTTGGCGCTGCATTCCAAGTTGAAGGAACAACAGTTTGATAATTTACAACTTTACCATCTTTAATTTTTACCCAGTGTCCTAATGCACCTCTTGGTGCCTCTTCAAGACCAATTCCTTTTGCATCTTTTGCAACTGTATTAAAATCAAACTCTGTCCATGTTGATAAATCACCATTTGCAGCATTTAATGCTAACTCATCTACCCAATCCATCATAACATCAGCCATAAGTTCACTTTCAATTGCTCTTGCAGCTGTTCTTCCTACAGTTGAGAATAAAACTGTTGCAGGAAGATTTGCATTAGTTAAAAAATTTGTAACATATTTTTTAATTAACTCATCATTACTAGCAAATCCAACAACCATTCTAGCAAGTGGTCCTACTTCCATTCTTTCATCATTATAAAGTGGAGATTTAATCCAAGAGTATTTATTTTGAGTATCTAAATAAGCAATATTATTCTCTTTTTTACCAAAACCTGTATAGTTTGGCTCTGTAACTCCATCAAAAGGATGAAGATTTGTATTTCCTTTATACCAAGCATGAGTAACATCTTCAGTAATTTTTGCTTCATCTACTTCATAAACTTTACTTAAATCTTTGTTTTTTACAATTCCAGCAGGGAATAATTTTTTAGATTTATA
The DNA here is from genome assembly GCF_983172305.1 of Arcobacter thermotolerans. Lineage (NCBI taxonomy): Bacteria > Pseudomonadati > Campylobacterota > Epsilonproteobacteria > Campylobacterales > Arcobacteraceae > Arcobacter > Arcobacter thermotolerans. The sequence continues at coordinate 142,571 of NZ_CFAFZJ010000004.1, read as the reverse complement.
AAATGGTAAATCATCTAAATTAAATCCACCATAACTCATATAGTTTCCTAATCCACCACCTGTTCCATTTAATGCCTCTTCACCATACATTGTTCCAGCCATATAAACATCTGGTAAATAAGCCTCTTTAATAAACTTTCTTCCTCTTTTAAGAAGTTGTTTAAATTCAGCAATTCTTGCAGGATTTTTTATATCTTGAACACAAGTAACTCCACCAACAACAAAAGATTGAGGATGAGGATTTTTTCCACCAAAAATAGCCATCATTTTTGCTAAATCTCTTTGTAATTCAAGAGCATCAAGATAGTGAGAAAGACCAATTAAGTTTTGTTCAGGAGTTAATTTAAAACCTTCACTACCCCAATAAGCATTTCCAAAAATACCAAGTCTTCCTTGTTTTATATATTTTTGAACTCTCTCTTTTACTTGAATATATACATCTTCAGAAGCATTCCAAGCTCTTTGTCCTGAAAGTCCTGCCCATTTTTGAGCTTCAGCAACAGTAGCTTTTGGGTCTGCTTCAAGTGCTTTTGTAATATCAACCCAATCAAGTGCATGTAGATGATAGAAGTGAACAACGTGGTCATGAAGATATAAAGCACCTTGAATAAGATTTCGTACTAATCTCGCATTTTTAGGAATAGTTACACTAAAAGCATTTTCAACAGCTTCAATACTTCTTTGATAGTGAGTTCCTGTACAAACTCCACAAATTCTCATTGCAAGCAGTCCACAATCTCTAGGATCTCTTCCTTTTAAAATCTCTTCAATTCCTCTAAACATTGTAGAAGATGAGTAAGCATCTGTAATAACATTGTTCTCATCTATAATTGCTTCAATTCTAAGATGTCCTTCAATCCTTGTAATTGGATCTACTACTAAATGTTTTTTTGTCATTATCTCTCCTCATTTTCATTTGATTTTTTACCAGCAACTACACTTGCAATTGCATGAACTCCAATACCAACAGCAGTTGCTGTTAAAAGTCCTAGACCAAATTCATCAACAGTTTTTTCAACTCCACCTGTTGGTGCTTTAATTCTTGCTGTTGCCATTGGTCTTTCATAAGCATATTTGTCCCAAAAATCTGGTTCACTACATCCAATACATCCTCGCCCTACACCAACTGGCCAGTTTGCACCATCGTTATATCTAATAATTGAACAGTTATTAAATGTCATTGGTCCTTTACAACCAACTTTGTATAAACACCAGTTGTTTTTAGCTCCTTCATCTCCCCACTCTTCTACGAACTCTCCAGCATCAAAGTGAGCTCTTCTTTCACAGTTATCATGAATTCTATATCCAAATGCAAATTTTGGTCTTAATAAAGAATCAAGTTCAGGAACTTGACCAGTTAAAACATAATGAAGTACAACACCAACCATATTTGCTGGGTTTGCTGGACAAGCTGGAATATTAACAATTGGTTTTCCTTTAACTAAATCCATAACTCCAACAGCACCAGTTGGATTTGGAGAAGCAGCTGGAACTCCACCAAAAGTAGCACATGTTCCAACAGCTACAACAGCTGCTGCATCTTTTGACAATCTTGCTAAATGTTCTTGAAAAGTTTCACCAGATGGTCCAATTGTCCCATAATTTCCATTCATAGCAGTTGGAATTGAACCTTCAACAAAAAGTAAATATTTTCCTTTGAAATGTTCAACAGCATCATCTAACTGATGCTCAGCATCATTTCCTGCACATGCCATTAAAGCATGGTGAAACTCTAAACTTAAAACATCAAATAATAAATCATCAACAGTTGGAGCAGAACTTCTTAAAAGAGCTTCTGTATTTCCAGCACAATCTTGTAACTCTATCCAAATTACTGGAACCCTATTCATAAGTTCAGTAGCCTCTGCAACTAAAGGAGCAAACATAGGTGGAAGCATAAGTGTTGCAGTTGTTGCACTAACCCACTTCATAAAATCTCTTCTGTTTACCCCTTCAGTTTCAATAACCTCCATCATATCTATATCTCTAAGAGGTTTTTGCTCTCTTAAAGATTTTAATCTAGCTTTTGATTTTTCAAATAATGATTTATAAAACTCATCTCCCTTATTTGTATCAACTCTAGTTGATTTTTGAGTAAAAACTTCTCTTACTCGCTCAATGTTATCATTCATATTGACTCCTCCTAGTTAAAAGTAAATATTAATAACAAAATATTGTAATAAAACTTATATTTGGATAAATAGTTATAAAGTAAAAGCCTAATTTCTAGTTGCTTTTTTAAAAAATGTAAAAAAATATTTACCATTTTAAGGCACTCTTCTAGTTTAATTTGTTCTAAAAACACATAAGTGAATAGCTATTTCAGTTTTATTTAAATTTGTTACTTTTTTACACTATTTTTAGATTATTTTTCTTTATATTATTTCGCTTATAAAAATATAATAAGACAAAAAATATTACAAATTGCAATTTTTTTAGATATTTTTAAATTTTATTGATATTATTTGAAATATTTAAAATTTGGAGAATATAAATGAGTGAATCATTTCTACTAATAGGAAGTTTATTTGCTTTTATAAGTTTTTTTACTTCTGTATAAAAATAAAAGTTTAATCTTTATAAAATAAGCCCTTGATAAAAATGGGCTTATTTGAGTCTGTTTTTTAGATTTCTAAAGTAAGTTTAAAATATCATTTTCTATCTCACTTGGTTTTGTACTAGGAGCATATCTTTTTACAACTTTACCATTTTTATCAACTAAAAATTTTGTAAAATTCCATTTTATAGCCTCAGTTCCTAAAACTCCTTTTGAACTCTCTTTTAAAAATTTATATAAAGGGTGAGCATTCTCTCCATTTACATCAATTTTACTAAACATTTCAAACTCTACACCATAAGTTAATGAGCAAAACTCTTTAATCTGCTCTTCTGTTCCTGGTTCTTGTGATAAAAACTGATTACAAGGAAAACCTAAAACTGATAATCCTCTATCAAAATATTTTTTATGTAACTCTTCTAAACCCTCATATTGGTTTGTAAAACCACATTTACTAGCAACATTTACAATTAACATTACTCTATTTTCATACTTTTTCATAGTAAAAACTTTACCATCTATATCTTTTACTTCAATATCATATATACTCATATTTTCATCTCCTAATAAAGTTGTTATAAACAAAAAAAGTCCCAAAATAAATCTCATATCTTAATCCTTTTTACTAAAATATTTTTTTGTTTGAATATGTCTATACTCAAACATATTTTTTATATCTTTTTTAATAAATGGCAAAATCAATTTTCCAAATATACCAAAAGGTAATTTAAACTTAATACTATCTTTTAATTCACACAAATTACCTTTTTGAGTAAATATATGGCTATGTTCCCAATAAGAAAAAGGAGATTTTAAAGCAACATCAACAAGTAAATTTGGATATTTTAGTTTTTCTATTTTTATTATCCAATTCATACAAATAAAAGCTCTCGTAGTTTTTAGCTTTACTATTTTTCCCTCATAAGTTGAATCTTCATAATCCAACAGCTCCACTTTTGTATGTTTTGGAGTTATTAGTTTAATATTATTTGTATCAAGATGAAAATCAAATAGCTCTTTTGCACTACAATCTATTAAAGTAGTTTTTTCAAATGTTTCCATACTTAGCCTTTTATTGTTAAAAAATATTTTTGTTTTATTAAAAAAAGAAAGCCCAATAAAATGGGCTTATATGAGTTAGTTATTAGTTTTTTGGAAGTAACTTTACAGGAACAATTTGAATTTCGTCCATATTCCAAACTCTATTTGTAACATAAGGTTCATCCTCAAGCCATAAATCTAGTTCCTCATCAGTATCAAAATCTACAAACAAAGATGAACCAACCATCTTATCATCCTCTATTAAAGCTCCAGCAGATACAATATTTCCACTTTCCATCATCTTTTTAGTATTTATTATATGTTGTTCTCTTGATTGCATTCTTCTTTCAAAAGCATCATCATAGTCATAAGCTATTATTAAAAATTGCATTTTTATCCTTTTAAATTTTTAATTATTTTATCACAAAATTTATAAAGTAGTAGCAAAAATAAAAAGTAGCGGATAAATTAATACATTTAAATATCTAAGTATTGGCGTAATATTTGCATCAAAAGGTATTATTTCATTTATATTTATACCATCTGAGAGTTTTTTCATAATAGAAAGTTTAAAAATAATATCAAAAAATTTTAAAGCTAAAATTGAACTCATCCAAAATCCAAAATTATTTGATGATATAGATAGGTAAAGTGAATAAAAAAATGATATGTGTAAAATAAAATATAAAAAGATATTCTTCTTATATACTAAAAAATTGTTTTCTAGCATACCATAAAGAGTAGAAGATTTTTGCCAATTTGACTCAAAGAGTTCAATTGCAACAAAGATAAAAAAAAAGTGAACTATTTCCATCTTTATAAATAGGGCTTTGCCCTATTTATTTCTCTTCTGAAAAGATAATTTTTTGGTCTTTATAAAGTCCTGTTCCAACAGGAATTGTTCTTCCTATTACAACATTCTCTTTTAAATCCTCAAGCATATCCATTTTTGCACTAATTGCTGCTTCTGTTAAAACTTTTGTAGTCTCTTGGAATGATGCAGCTGAAATAATACTATCAGATGTAACTGCTGCTCTTGTGATTCCCAATAAAACTGGTTCTGCAATAGCTGGTTTTCCACCCATTCTAATTATTTTTTCATTTTCGATTTTAAATCTCTTTTTAGAAATCATATCACCCATGATGAATTTTGTATCTCCACCGTCGATTATCGAAACTTGTCTTAACATTTGAGATGTAATTACCTCAATATGTTTATCTGCAATATTTACCCCTTGAGATCTATATACTTGTTGTACTTCAGATACAATAAAGTAATGTAGAGCTTTTTCACCTAAAATTTTTAAAACATCATGAGGAGACACTTGACCATCTGTCAAAGACTCACCAGCATGAACAAATTCACCTTCATGAACTAATATTTGCTTACCTTTTTCAACTAAATATTCAGTTTGATTTCCAACAGCATCTGTAATAATTAGTTTTTGCTTATTTCTAAGCGGTTTTCCAAAAGTTACTATTCCATCAAATGAAGCTAAAATAGCAATATTTTTTGGTCGTCTAGCTTCAAATAACTCAGATACTCTAGGAAGACCTCCAGTAATATCTTTTGATTTTTGAGTTGCTTTTGGTGTTTTAGCAATAATATCTGCAATTTCTACTTTTTTACCCTCTTGAATATTTAAAGATGCTTTTGGGTCTAAAACATATCTTATAATCTCATTTGAAGCAGTTGCTAATAAAACTGTTGGTTTATATCCAGCTGGTATATACTCATTTACAACTAGTTTTGATGTTCCTGTTAACTCATCGAACTGCTCTGAAACAGTAACACCTGGAATAATATCTTCAAATGTTACAATACCTGATTGCTCTGCTATTGTAGGGTTTGCATATGGATCCCACTCTGCAATAACAGTTTGCTCTTTAGTTGTTGGTGCTGAAATTTGAGTACCTTTTTCAACTTCACTATTATCATTTAAAACTATTGAAGAACCTCTTGAAATATAGTGTCTTATAGCTTCTCTATCATCAGCATCTGCAATAACAGCAAAAAGTCCTTTTTCAACAACTTTATCACCTGCTTTTATATCATGTCTTCTTTCTAAATAATCACCAGTCAATTTATAGTATTTAACTATCCCTTTTGCACCTGCTAAAACTTGTGAAGTAACAGGAGCTCCATCTGAAACTTTTAATTCAGATGCATATGGAATCCTATTTGGAACATTCCATCCATCTTTAATTATCTCAACAATAGAGTCATTATTCTCAACTTCTTCTCCATCTTTGTGTGGAATATAAAGTTTACCTTCAATTTTTCCAGAAATTCCAGCTAGTTCATTTACTTTTGCAACATCACTTTTTCTTAAGAAATATTGTTTTTTATCTTTTCCATTAGAAATAGTTAATACAACCTCTTCGTGAATAGCTTCAATTGTTACTTTTCCTTTAAATGGTGCATTTATTTTTGGCTCAACTAACAATACTCCAGCATTTCTTCTATTTGCTACAATAGATTTTCCATCTTGTGTATCATATTTTTTAATATTATAGTATCTAATAAACCCTTCTTTATCAGCTTTTAACTCTCTTTCAGTTTGAGTTGCACTTGCAGTTCCCCCAACGTGGAAAGTTCTAAGCGTTAGCTGAGTTCCTGGCTCACCAATTGATTGAGCTGCAACAACTCCTACAGCTTCTCCTGGCTTAGCTTTTCTTTGCTCACCTAGATTTAATCCATAACATTTTGAACAAAGTCCATTTTCAGTTTTACAAGTAAGTGGTGTTCTAATAACAACAGATTTAACTTCACTATCTTTTACAACTCTTGCAAACTCTTCAGTTATTAAAGTACCTTCAGTAAATAGTATCTCATTTGAAATTGGGTCAATTATATCTTCAGCAATAACTCTTCCTGTAATTCTCTCTTCTAAAGACTCGATTAACTCATTTCCAGAAGTAATATCTGTAATTTCTATACCTTCGTGAGTTCCACAATCTTCATCAGTAATTCTTACATTTTGAGAAACATCAATTAGTTTTCTTGTCAAATATCCAGCATTTGCTGTTTTAAGCGCTGTATCTGCAAGACCTTTTCTAGCTCCGTGAGTAGAAATAAAGTACTCAAGAACGTTAAGACCCTCTTTAAAGTTAGATATAATTGGTGTTTCAATAATACTTCCATCTGGTTTAGCCATAAGACCCCTCATACCAGACAACTGTCTAATTTGAGTTGCACTACCTCTTGCTCCTGAATCTGCCATCATAAAAATTGAGTTAAATCCATTTTTATCTGTTTTAACTAGCTCCATCATCTCAGAACCCAATTTATTATTTGTTTCTGTCCAAATATCAATAGTCTTGTTGTATCTCTCTTGCTCAGTTAAAAGTCCTTGAGAGAACTGTTTTTGAACTTCAATAACATCTTTTTTAGATTTTGTAATATGCCCTACTTTACTTTCTGGAATAATAATATCATCAATAGATATAGACATTCCTGCATAAGTTGCATATTTAAAACCTAAATTTTTAAGGTTATCTAAGAATCTAGGAGTTACTTCATATCCTGCTTCTTTATAAATATAATCTACCAGTGCACCAATATCTTTCTTCTTAAGAACTTTATTCCATAAATTCATTGGTACAAAAGATGGAAGTATCTCATGTATGATTAATCTTCCAACAGTTGTAGATATAACTCTTCCTTCGAGTTTTGTTCTAATTTTTGCATGTAAATCAATCTGCCCCATATCAAGAGCAATTTTTACTTCATTTACATCAGTGAAAAGTTTATGTTCACCTTTTACACCATCTTTTACTAAAGATAGATAATAAATTCCTAAAATCATATCTTGAGAAGGAACAGCGATTGCTCTACCACTTGCTGGTAATAAAATATTCATAGAACTCATCATTAAAACTTTTGCTTCAGCAACTGCTTCTTGAGAAAGTGGTACGTGAACAGCCATTTGATCCCCATCGAAATCGGCATTAAATGCAGCACAAACAAGAGGATGAAGTCTTATTGCTTTTCCATCAATTAACACAGGGTGAAATGCCTGAATAGACAATTTATGAAGAGTTGGTGCTCTATTTAATAAAATAGGATACTCATCAACAATCTCATTTAAACACTCCCAAACTTCATTTGTCTCAGATTCAATTAATCTTTTTGCAGCTTTTAGAGTTGTTGCATAACCTTTCTCTTCAAGTTTTGCCATTAAATGTGGTTTAAATAGTTCAAGTGCCATTTTTTTAGGAATACCACACTGATCCATATTTAAATTAGGTCCAACAACAATAACAGATCTTCCCGAGAAGTCAACCCTTTTTCCAAGTAAGTTTTGTCTAAATCGTCCTTGCTTACCTTTAATAATCTCACTTAAAGATTTAAGAGGTCTTTTGTTCGCACCTTTAACTGCATTTGCTGTTTTTCCATTATCAAATAATGCATCAACAGCTTCTTGAAGCATTCTTTTTTCATTTCTAATAATGATTTCTGGAGCATCAAGTTCTGTTAATCTTTTTAATCTGTTATTTCTATTTATAACTCTTCTATAAAGGTCATTTACGTCAGAAACAGCAAATTTTCCACCATCAAGTGAAACAAGAGGTCTTAAATCAGGTGGAAGAACTGGAAGTTGTGTAAGCATCATCCACTCAGGTTTATTTCCACTATTTATGAAGTTTTCAACTACCTTTAATCTTTTTATTATAGTTTTTCTTTTTGCTTCACTCTTAGTTGTTTGCATCTCATCTTTTAAAAGTGTTAAAAGCTCAAATAAATCAAGATTTTCTAAAAGCTCTCTAATAGTCTCTCCACCCATTTTTGCTTCAAAACCTGTATGTTCAAATAAATCAGAAACTGTTCTATACTGCTCTTCATTTAAAATATCATATTTGTTTATTTTTTTAGTTTTTTCACCATCATAAAAAGCTTCTCCTGAGTTAATTACTATATATGCTTCATAATATAAAACTCTCTCTAAATCTTTTAATTTAACACCTAAAATAGTTCCAATTCTTGATGGAAGAGAAGATACCATCCAAATATGAGCAACTGGAGATACTAACTCAATATGACCCATTCTGTGTCGTCGCACCTTTGAAGAAGTTACTTCAACTCCACATTTTTCACAAACAACACCTTTGTATCTCATCTTTTTATATTTACCACAAAGACACTCATAATCTTTTACTGGTCCAAAGATTTTTGCACAAAACAGTCCATCTCTTTCAGGTTTTAGTGTTCTATAGTTTATAGTTTCAGGTTTTTTAACCTCACCACAAGACCAAGAAAGTATTTTTTCAGGACTTGCTAATTTTAATTGGAAAGCAGCAAAATCTTGTGGTCTTTCAAGCTCTTTTATATCAATTGGTGATAGTACTTTTTCATTATTACTCATTGTTTTCTACCTCTTCAAAAATCTCTACATCTAAAGCTAGGGCTTTTAACTCTTTTGTTAAAACAAAGAATGTCTCTGGAACTCCTGAACTTGGTACATTTTCACCATTTGCAATAGCTCTATATGCTCTTGTTCTTCCATCAACGTCATCTGATTTAGTTGTTAGCATCTCTTTTAGTACAGCAGTTGCACCATAAGCTTCTAATGCCCAAACCTCCATCTCTCCAAATCTTTGTCCACCAAATAGAGCTTTTCCTCCAACTGGCTGTTGTGTTACAAGTGAATATGGACCTGTACTTCTTGCGTGAACTTTTTCATCAACTAAGTGGTGAAGTTTCAGCATATACATATACCCAACGTTTACTCTCTCTTTCATCTTTTCACCTGTTTTTCCATCGTATAAAACAGATTTACCATCGCTATCTATTTTTGCCATTTCAAACAGTTTTTCAAAGTCATAAGCTTCAACACCATCAAAAATTTGTATTGCAAATTTAACACCTTTTGACCAATCTCTAGCATAATCAAGAAGTTCATCATCACTTAATTTTTCAATAAATGCTTTTGCATTCATAAGTTTTGCAACCCCTGCAATTTCAATCATTTTTGCTCTTAAATCAGCGATATACTCACCTTTTTTTGCATCATAGATTTGTTGAATTTGTTTACCAAGTCTTCTACCTACAAGCCCTAAGTGAACCTCCATAATTTGTCCAATATTCATCCTTGAAGGAACCCCAAGTGGATTTAGAATGATATCAACTGTTGTTCCATCTTCTAAATATGGCATATCAACTTTTGGAACGATATTTGAAACAATACCTTTGTTTCCATGTCTTCCAGCCATTTTATCACCAACTTTAATTTTTCTCTTAGTTGCAATATAAACTTTAACTTGTTTGATAACTCCGCTTGATAAAATATCATCGTGTTCTAGAACATTTAACTTCTCTTCATGATCTTTTCTTAATTCAGCTTTTTGTTTAATAAAATACTCTTTTGTATCATTATAAGCTTTTTCAACCTCTTTTGCATAAGAAGATACTACTTTTTTCATAGCAAATCTATTTACACTTAAAAGAGTCTCAAGAGTTAATGTATCACCTTTTTTGTACACAACTCCATCTAACTCAAGCTCTTTATCAAGCTTAGATTTTGTTAGAAGATTATTTATTTTTAAAGCTTCTTCTCTATCTAGCATTAAAAGCTTATCAAGATGTTTTTGATTTAATTCATTTTTTTCTAATTCAATTTCAGCCTTAGCTCTTTCACACTTCTCATAACCTTTTTTAGTGAAAACTTTAACATCAACAACTGTTCCTTCCATTGATGTTGGACAATATAAAGATTTATTTATAACATGTCCTGCTTTATCACCAAAAATTGCTCTAAGTAATCTCTCTTCTGGAGTTGGTTTAATCTCACCTTTTGGTGTTACTTTTCCAACTAAAATCATTCCAGGAGTTACATAAGTTCCAACTTTTACAATTCCCGAGCTATCAAGATGTGATAAATTCTCTTCTTTAACACCTGGTAAATCCCTAGTTATCTCTTCATTACCATGTTTTAACTCTCTACACTCAATCTCTTTTTCATAAATATGTACAGATGTAAATGCATCTTTTTTAATAAGTCTTTCACTTAGAATAATAGCATCCTCATAGTTGTATCCATTCCATGGCATAAATGCAACCATAGCATTAATTCCAACTGCAAGCTCACCTTTATCCATTGATGGACCATCAGCAATTACTTGACCTTTTTCAATAATATCACCCTCTTTTATAGCAACCCTTTGCCCAAAAGATGTATTATTATTTGTTTTTACATTTTTGCTTACATCATAATAGTCAATAAATGGTCCATTTTCATCTTCACCACTAATATAGATGTTTTTAGAATCTGCTTTTTCAACAACTCCACCTCTATTAGCTTTAATTGCTTCCCAAGCATCTCTTGCAACTGTTTTTTCTAAACCAGTTCCAACTATTGGAGCTGTTGGTTTAATCAATGGAACAGCTTGCCTCATCATATTTGAACCCATTAATGCTCTATTTGCATCATTGTGCTCTAAAAATGGAATTAAAGAGGCTGCAACACCCATTACCATTTGTGATGATATATCTATTAAATCAACTTTATTTTTATCCATCAAAATAATTTCACCATTAAGTCTAACTTCAATTAATGATTCAATAATTTTTCCATTTTCATCAACTTTTGTTGAACCAGGAGCAATTACAAGTCCCTCTTCTTGAGTTGCAGTGTAGTATGAAATTTCATTTGTAACAACACCATCAACTACTTTTTTATAAGGAGCTTCAATAAATCCTAACTCATTTACTTTTGAATAAGTTGAAAGAGTATTTATAAGACCGATATTTTGACCCTCTGGAGTCTCAACTGGACAAATTCTTCCATAGTGAGTTGGATGAACGTCCCTTACCTCAAATCCTGCTCTCTCTTTTACTAAACCACCCTCTCCAAGAGCTGATAATCTTCTTTTATGAGTAACTTCAGATAGTGGATTTGTTTGATCCATAAATTGTGATAATTGACCACTTGTAAAAAACTCAGTAATTGTTGATGTAATCATTTTTGAGTTAATTAAATCATGAGGCATAATATCTTCTAAAGTTCCACTTAGAGTTGTCATTTTATCTCTAATAGTTTTTTGCATTTTAATTAAACCTGCATGTAACTCATTTGCAAGTAATTCACCAATTGCTCTAATTCTTCTATTTCCTAAGTGATCTCTATCATCAATATGACCATGTCCTGCTTTAACTTTTATTAAGTATTGAACAGTTTTTATAACATCTTCGTAAGTTAAAGTTGTAACATATTCAGGTACATTTACACCTAACTTATGATTCATCTTCATTCTTCCAACTTTTGTTAAGTCGTATCTTTCAGGATCAAAGAATAGTTTTTTTATAAACTCTTTTGCTGCCTCTTTTGTTACAGGCTCACCTGGTCTCATTACTTTATAAATTCTAATTGCAGCTAAATCATTTTCATCTTCAATTTGTTCAGTTTGTTTTAATAATTTTAAACTTTCAGCATCTGCTTTAAATGCATTTATAATTGAAGCATCAGCTCCACTTGATAAATCATTTGCAATTTCAAATGTTTCAAATCCTAAATCTAATAGTTTTTTAAGTTTTAACTCATCAAGACTTGTTAAAGCATCAAATAAAACTTCTCCTGATTGAGGATCATAAATAGAACCTGCTGTATGTCTATCCATTAAAAGCTCAAGTGGATATTCAATTAATTTTAATCCACCTTCAATTAAAGCTTTAGCTTTTCTTGCAGTTAATCTTTTTCCTGCTTGAATAACTAAATTTCCTTTATCATCTTTTATATCATAGTCAATTCTTCCCATAAAGTCATCAGGATTAAACTCTGTTAAAAATTTATTGTTTTTAATTTTAATAGTAATTACAGGATAAAATAGTTTAACAATATCCTCTTTTGAATATCCTAAAGCTCTAAAAAGAATTGTAATTGGAACTTTTCTTCTTTTATTAATTCTTACATATAATACATCTTTTGCATCATATTCAAAATATAACCAAGAACCTCTATCTGGGATAATTTGTCCAGTGTAAAGAAGTTTATTATTTGTTGTATTTGATTCATCTTCTTTGAAAATAACACCTGGAGATCTATGTAGCTGATTTACAACAACTCTTTCAACACCATTTACAATAAATGAAGTTCTTTCAGTCATAAGTGGGATTTCTCTAATAAATAAAGATTGCTCTTTAATATCTTTTACACCTATTTTCTCTCCAGTTTTCTCATCTAAATCCCAAAGAGTTAATCTTACATTTATCTTAAGAGGGATTGAATATGTCAATCCTCTAACCATTGATTCTCTAACATCATATCTAGGTTTTCCAACTTCACTTCCTAAATAATCAAGAGTTACTCTATTTTGAGCATCATGAATTGGAAAAATTGCTTTAAATACTTTTTCTATACCAGCACCAGATCTATCTTTTTGATCAATCATCAAGAAAGTATCATACGAAGTTTGTTGCAGTTGTAATAAATTTGGAATTTCAATTTTTTGTGGGTTTTTTGCGAAATCTATTCTTAGTCTATTACCAGATTTTAAAGAGTTTAACATCTTACACCTTGTTATAAAATTTGGTTATGTTTGCCTTATTTTCTTATAAAGCACAAAAGCATCCATAAAGGATAAGGTTAAAATTTGTTAAAAAATCTTAACCTTAGCCCTCAAAGATGCTAAACTTATATAGGGAAAAGTCCCTATATACGATAAGTTATAAAACTTATTTAACTTCTACTTTTGCACCAGCAGCTTCAAGTTGAGCTTTGATTGCTTCAGCATCAGCTTTAGAAATTCCCTCTTTAATTGTTGAAGGAGTTTGCTCTGCAGCATCTTTTGCTTCTTTTAATCCTAAACCAGTAATCGCTCTAATTTCTTTAATTACATTGATTTTTTTATCTCCTGAATCAACAATAATTACATCAAATTCAGTTTTTTCTTCAGCAGCTTCAACTGCAACTGCAGCACCAGCAACTGCTACAGGTTGTGCAGATACTCCAAATTTTTCTTCAAATTCTTTTACTAATTCTGATAATTCTAATACAGATAAACCAGAAATAAATTCTAAAACGTCTTCTTTAGAAATTGCCATTTTCTATCCTTTTTATTTTTTTAATTTAATATATTTTTAGCTTAAAATTAAGCAGCCTCTTCTTCTTTTTTTCTTCTAAGAGCATCAAGACCAATAGTAAAGTTTCTAACAGGTCCCATCCATACAGATGCAAGCATTCCAAGAAGTTCTTCTCTTGATGGTAATTTAGCAAATGCATTAACTCTAGTAGCATCGCAAATTTCACCTTCAATAATTCCTGATTTAATAGAGAATTTATCTTTTGTAGTAGTTGCAAATTTATCAGCTACTTTACAAGCTGAAATTTGATCATCAGACCATAAGTAGATGTTTGTTCCACTTAAATCAATATCTCCTAAATCAGCAGATTTAACAGCTTTAGTTACTAATGTATTTTTTACAACTTGAACTTTAGTATTGTTTGCTCTTGCATCTTTTCTTAAAGTTTCTAATTCTTTATGAGTAAGACCTTTATAGTCACAAACAACAACTGCTAAAGAGTTTTTAAACTCAGCTGCTAAAAAATCAATAATTTCTGATTTTTCTTGTCTAGTCATTATATTTTCCTCCTTTCAAAACATCATCCTAGGCGGGACTTACAAAAGAACGAGGAGTTCTTTTACCAGCTGTCTTCAGTTTTATTTCAGTGCTTTGAACACTCAAAAATAGTGAACAATTTCAATATTCTTGAATGCAAAAAAATTAGATAAGGAAACCCTTATCTAATCTCTAATAATTCCATATTATCTAAAATAACTGATGGACTCATTGTTAAGCTAATTGCTGCATTAGTAATATATCTTCCTTTTGCAGTTGAAGGTTTCGCTTTATTGATAGCCCCGATAAATGCTTCAGCATTCTCTTTAATAGCTTCTGCAGAGAATGAAACTTTTCCAATAGCTGCTTGCATATTACCTTTTTTATCAACTCTATAAGTTACTTGACCACCTTTAGCATCATTAACTGCTTTTGTAACATCCATTGTAACTGTTCCAGTTTTTGGATTTGGCATTAAACCTTTTGGTCCAAGAATTCTTCCAACTTTACCAACAATCCCCATACAATCAGGAGTTGCAATTAAAACATCAAAGTTGATTTTTCCAGCTTGGATATCATCAGCTAAATCATCATTCCCAACAATATCAGCACCTGCAGCTTTTGCTTCATCCATTTTTACACCTTTAGCAAAAACAGCAACTCTTACAGTTTTTCCTGTACCATTTGGAAGAACAACAGCTCCTCTAATCATTTGATCTGCATGTCTTGGATCAACATTTAAATTAAGTGCAATTTCAACACTCTCATCAAATTTAGCAGATTTTAAATCTCTTACTAAATTACAAGCATCAGCTAAAGAGTATTTTCTATCTTCAACTTTTGCACTTAACGCTTTATATCTTTTTGAAACTTTTGCCATTTTATTCTCCGCAATTTTATTTTTTTGCTTCCACTAATATTTATAAAGGCTAGTGGTTATACCTTAATATAAAACAGAATTATAATTCTGTATCAATTCCTATAGATCTTGCACTTCCAGCTACAATTTTTGCAGCAACTTCTCTATCATCAGTATTTAAATCTTTGATTTTCATATCAACGATTTCCATAATTTGATCTTTAGTAAGCTTTCCAATTTTTTGTTTAAGTGGATTGCTACTCCCTTTTTTAATTCCTGAAATTTTTTTAATAAGTTCAGTCATTGGCGGTTGTTTTACTTCGAAAGTAAAGCTTTTATCTGTATAAATTGTAAGAACAACTGGTAATCTATAACCAGCTTTATCTTTTGTTTTTTCGTTAAATGCTTTACAAAATTCCATAATGTTAACACCTCTTTGCCCAAGAGCTGGTCCAACTGGAGGTGATGGGTTTGCTGCACCTGCAGGTATTTGTAATTTTAAATATCCTTGAACTTTTTTAGCCATATTGCTATTCCTTTAAAAATTATAATGATTTTAATGATTAGACATTAGGCAAAAAAACTAAGTTGAAGCAAGTTTCTTTGCCTAATGCCTAAATTAAAAATTTAAACTATTCTCTCAACTTGTGTATAAGAGATTTCAACTGGAGTATTTCTTCCAAATATAGATACATTCAATTTTAATAATCCAGAAACTAAATCAAAACTTTCAACTATTCCATTGAAGTTTGCAAATGGTCCCTCATTTATTCTTACCATCTCTCCTTCATCAAAAGAGATTTTAGGTTTTGCAGCTGCTTTATTTTTTGCTTTTTCTAAAATAAGATTTATATCTTTATCACTTAAAGCTGTTGGCTTTTTAGACTCACCAATAAATCTTCCAACTTTTGGCATTGATTGTATTCTATGCCATAAAGCAGTATCCAAATCAATTTTTGCAAAAGCATATGCAGGATACAAAGGTCTTTCTATAATAGTTTTTTTACCTTTTTTTACTTCAATTAAATCTTCAGTTGGTACTAATACTTCAGCAATTCTATCATCAGCCATCTCATCTGCTAGTTTTAACATAGCTTTTTTAACAGATAATTCGCTTCCTGAATATGTCTGAATTGCATACCATTTATGTGCCATTTTTTATTCCTTATTTAATTACTGAAGATAGAGTAAAAGACATTGCTCCATCAATCATAGCAAGATACAAAGCTATTACTGTAACAACAATAAATACAGATATATAAGCCGTTCTTATTTGTGATTTTACTGGAAATATAACCTTAGCTAATTCTGATTTTACATTATTTATATAGCTACTAGCCTTGCTCATATCTTTCTCCATTTTAAACTTTAAATCTAAATTTTTTAAAAAAATTTTAATAAAATCTCTTTAAAAAACTTTAATAGTGGCAGGCCAGGAGGGACTCGAACCCCCAGCACTCGGATTTGGAATCCGATGCTCTACCATTGGAGCTACTAGCCTACAAAAGCTTGAGAGAAATCTCTCTCAAGCAAAATTGTTCTTAAGATTTTAACTTCACTTCTTTATGAGTAGTGTGTTTTTTCAATCTTGGACAATATTTTCTAACTTCAAACTTTTCAGTATGAGTTTTTGGATTTTTCCAAGTAGTGTAGTTAATATCACCACTCTCTTGGCATTTTAATCCTATTTTAATTCTTATTGCTGCCATTAAGAATCCTTATTTGATGATTTCTGAAATAACTCCAGCACCAACAGTTCTTCCACCTTCTCTAATAGCGAACTTTGTTCCTTTTTCAAGAGCAATTGGAGCAACTAAAGTAACAGTCATCTCAACATTATCACCTGGCATAACCATTTCAGTACCTTCATTTAATACACAAGAACCTGTAACGTCTGTTGTTCTAACATAGAATTGTGGTCTATATCCACTAAAGAATGGAGTATGTCTTCCACCTTCTTCTTTTGAAAGAATATAAACTTCACATTTAAATTCTGTATGAGGTTTAATTGTTCCTGGCTTACAAAGAACTTGTCCTCTTTCAACCTCTTCTTTTTTAACACCTCTTAAAAGAATACCACAGTTATCTCCAGCTTGACCTTGATCCATCTCTTTTCTGAACATTTCAACACCAGTAACAGTAGTTTTTCTAGTATCTCCAAATCCAACGATTTCGATCTCTTCACCAACTTTGATAGTTCCAAGTTCAATTCTTCCAGTAACAACTGTTCCTCTTCCTGAAATTGAGAATACATCTTCAACAGGCATTAAGAATGGTTTGTCTGTATCTCTTTCTGGAGTTGGAATGTAAGAATCAACTGCATCCATTAATGCAACAATTTTTTCTCCCCATGGTCCAACTGAACCTTTTTTAGCTTCTTCTAAAGCTTGGAATGCAGAACCAGCAACGATTGGAGTATCATCACCTGGAAAATCATAAGTAGAAAGCAACTCTCTAATTTCCATTTCAACTAACTCTAACATCTCATCTTTATCAGATGGATCTAATTGATCTTCTTTATTTAAGAATACAACAATATATGGAACCCCAACTTGTTTTGAAAGAAGGATGTGCTCTCTTGTTTGAGCCATTGGTCCATCTGTTGAAGCGATAACTAAAATAGCTCCATCCATTTGAGCAGCACCAGTAATCATGTTTTTAACATAATCCGCGTGACCTGGACAATCTACGTGAGCATAGTGTCTTTTATCAGTTTCATACTCAATATGAGAAGTAGCAATAGTAATTCCTCTTTCTCTCTCTTCTGGAGCATTATCGATTTGATCGTAATCTCTCATCTCTCCACCATATTTTAAAGCTAATACAGCTGAAATTGCAGCAGTTGTAGTAGTTTTACCGTGGTCAACGTGACCGATTGTACCGATATTTACGTGCGGTTTATTTCTTGAAAACTTTTCTTTTGCCATAGGATTTCCCCTTCTAAATTTATTTTATTTTGCTTAATTGCCCTCTGAGTAGATAAGCCAATAAGGGCTTCTCTATTCAGAGGGGATTTGTTTTCACAAATTGTGATGAGTATTATATTAATAAAATACTAAAAATTAAATTAATTGGGAGTATAAATTGTAGAGTTATAAAAAATAATGTGCAATTATAACTCAGCTCCCAGTAATCAATAAAAATGGAGCGGGAGACGAGACTCGAACTCGCGACAGTCTGCTTGGAAGGCAGAAGCTCTAGCCAACTGAGCTACTCCCGCAACATTTGCGTGGTGGTGAGAGAAGGATTTGAACCTTCGAAGCCGTAGGCGGCGGATTTACAGTCCGCAGGATTTGACCACTCTCCAACCTCACCATATAAAAATTATTGCTCTGGTCAAGCGCTGTTTTTTTAAACTTACGCACGACTAAAAAAATGGAGCTGGTGAAGGGAGTCGAACCCCCGACCTGCTGATTACAAATCAGCTGCTCTAGCCAACTGAGCTACACCAGCATCCATAAAATCAAAATGGTGGCTCGAGACAGAATCGAACTGTCGACACAAGGATTTTCAATCCTTTGCTCTACCGACTGAGCTATCGAGCCACTTCAAATTGGAGTGAGATTATACAGTTGAATTTATTAATATTAACTTAAATTTCTCACAAACTTTTTAAATTCATCTCCTCTATGAGCATAAGATTTAAATTGATCAAGAGATGCTGCAGCTGGAGAAAGTATTCCTATACTATTTTCTTTTAGATTTTTATCTATATTTTTAACTGCTTCTTCTAAATATTCACACTTTACACAAGATATTTTAAACTCTTCGCAGTAATTTAAAACTCTTTGAGTATTACTACCTATTGCATAAATCACAATATCTAAATTTTTTATATTTTCAAAAAGAGGTTTTAAACTTGCACCCTTATCATCACCACCAATAATAATGTGTATGTTTTTATCTTTATATGGAACTAATGCATTTATTGTTGCATCATAATTTGTAGCTTTACTATCATCAATCCATAATCTATTTTTACTATCTCTAAACTCTTCAACTTTGTGTTTATCAATCTTATAAGAGTTAATTAAATCATAATCTACATCACCAAAAATTATCTTTCTTGAAACCATTGCCATTATAGCATCAAGTAAGAATGGTTCATTGAACTTTATTTTACTCTTATCAATTTTAAAATGATTACATAAATCATCACTTGAATTATAATAAATTGTATATGCAGATGTTTTGAAATCTTTATATAAAGCTGGGATAATAGCAATATCTGTTTCATTCATAAGTTCTAAAGGTTTTAATTTTGCTTTTTTATATTCATCAAAACTTCCATGCCAAGTTATATGATCTTCTGTTATTGGTAAAAGAATATAGATATTTGGTTTTGCTTTATTTGTATAGTGAAGTGTAAATGATGATGTTTCTAGTATCCAAATTTTCTTATCTTTATTTAATCCACTTAAAGGTACACCAATATTTCCACCATAACAAGAATCAAATTTTTCAAGCAGATATTGACACATTTGTGTTGTTGTAGTTTTTCCATTTGTTCCACTAATCCAAATAGTAAAAGGCATTTCATCATAAAATAGATCATAATCACTAATAATATTTTTTGAAGAAAGAACAAGCTTATTATGTGGAGGCATTCCAGGGCTTACAACAGTTAAATCATTTGAATTTTTATCAAAAGATTCTAAATCATTATCATCATATAAAGTAGCATCTGGAAATCTTTTTTTCAAAGCAAGTGCTGTTTTACCTTTTCCTAAGATTCTTAAATTTTGCATTTTTATCTCAACTTTAAACTTAATAGTGCAACAAGATTTGCCATAAAAGATATTATCCAAAATCGCACTATTATTTTATTCTCTTTCCAACCTTTTTGTTCAAAATGGTGATGAATAGGAGCCATTAAAAAAACTCTTTTTTGTCTTAATTTATATGAACCAACTTGTAACATAACGGAAACGGTCTCTAAAACAAAGATAAATCCAATAGCTATAAGTAAAATTTCAGATTTTGCAACAATTGCTAAGTATCCCATAAATGCACCTAAAGGTAAAGAACCACTATCTCCCATAAAAACTTCTGCAGGATAAGCATTAAACCACAAAAATCCAATTAAAGCACCAATAATTGCAGCTCCCATAATTGCTAACTCTCCAGCTATACTAATATTTGGCATTAATAAATAGTTAGCAAAACCAATATGTCCAACAACATAAACCAAAATTGACAAAGTAGAAAATGCTAGTATTGATGGAACAGTTGCTAAACCATCAAGACCATCTGTAAGATTTACAGCATTTGAAGAACCAACAATTATAAACATCCAAAACACAATAGCTAAAATTCCCATTTCAAATATAGGAAATTTGTAAAATGGTATATACAAATCGCTCGTATGTCCAAGATAAAATATTAGTGCTACAACAAATCCAGCACTTATAAACTGTAAAAAAAGTTTCATTCTTGCACTAAGCCCTGCACTATTTTTTGCTTTTAAAATTTTTGATAAATCATCTTTTATACCAATTAATGAGAACAAAGCAAGAGTCAAAAGCCCTCCAACGATATAAAAGTTGTTTAATTTTGCTGTTAGAATTGTTGCAATAATTGTAGAAAATATAAAGACAACTCCACCCATAGTAGGAGTTCCTGCTTTTGCTTGATGCGCTTGTGGAGCTAGTTCATAGATAGGTTGTGAAGCTTTTTTGCTTTTTGCCCAACTTATAAATTTTGGCATTAGATACATTGTAAAAACAAAAGCTAAAAAGAAGCTAATTCCTGCACGAACTGAAATATATTGAAAAATGTTTATTTCTAAATGTCTGTAGAGCCAATAAAACAAAATTAAACCTTAGATTTGATAAAATATTGTGAGATTATATAATATTTAAGTTTTTAAAAGGTTTAAACAAAATGAGTAAAAAAACAGTTTTAATTATAACAGATGGTATTGGACACAATAGTTCTTGCAATTTCAATGCCTTTTGTAATGCAAAAAAAACAACATATGATTATCTTTTTTCAAATGTACCTTATAGCTTAATTCACACCTATGGAGAGTATGTTGGATTACCAGATAATCAAATGGGAAATAGTGAAGTTGGACATATGACTATTGGAAGTGGAAGAGTTTTATATCAAGATTTAGTAAAAATACATTTAGCTATCAAAAATGATACACTTAAAGATAATGTTATTGTAAAAAATACAATTGAAAAATCAAACAATATTCATCTAATTGGACTTACTAGTGATGGAGGGGTTCACTCTCATATTGATCACATTATTGCACTGGCAAAAATAGCCCAAAATAAAAATAAAAAAGTTTGGCTTCATCTTATAACTGACGGAAGAGATGTTGCGCCTGATTGCGCAAAAATCTATATTGAAAAAGTTATAAATATATGCAATGAGAATATAAAAATTGCAACAATTGGTGGAAGATATTATGGAATGGATAGAGATAATAGATGGGATAGAGTAGAACTTGCTTATAATGCAATTGCAAATGCAACTCCTAAAACTAAAGATAATATTTTAGATTTTATAGATAACTCTTACAAAAATGAGATATTTGATGAGTTTTTAATTCCAACTGCGCTAGATGGTTATGATGGAATTAAAGATGGTGATGGAGTTATTTTTTGTAATTTTAGAAGCGATAGAGCAAGAGAGCTTTCAAGTCTGTTTGCGAAAAATGATTTTAAAGAGTTTGAGAAAAAAACATTAAATGTTCAAATTGCAAGTATGACTCAGTATGATAAAAATATTCCAATTCCTGTAATATTTGAAAAAGATAATCCAACAAATACTTTAGCACAAGTTATTTCAGATGCTGGTTTATCTCAACTTCATACAGCAGAAACTGAAAAATATGCTCATGTAACATTTTTCTTTAATGGTGGAGTTGAAGAGCCATTTTTAAATGAAACAAGAGTTTTAATACCTTCACCAAATGTTGCAACTTATGATTTACAACCAGAGATGTCAGCTCCAAAAGTAGGAGAAGCTGTAAGAACTGCTATGAAAAATCAAACTGATTTTATTGTTGTAAACTTTGCAAACGGTGATATGGTTGGTCATACAGGAGTTTATGAAGCGGCTATTAAAGCTGTTGAAGCTGTTGATTATGAACTTGGACTTATTTTAGAAGAGGCAAAAAAAGAGAACTATAATATAGTATTAACATCTGACCATGGAAATTGTGAGATGATGAGAGATGAGAATGGAAATACTCTTACAAACCATACAGTAGGAGATGTTTACTGTTTTGTGATTGCACCAAATGTTAAAGAGGTAAAAACTGGAAGTTTAAATAACATTGCACCAACAGTTTTAAAACTTATGGGACTTGATATACCAAAAGAGATGGATGAACCACTAATTTGATAGATATAAAAGAGTTAAAAATTAGTTTCAATAATAAAAGCTTAGTTGATATTGCTTTTACTATAAAAAGTTCAACAGCTCTAATAGGAGAGAGTGGAAGTGGAAAATCACTTACACTAAAAGCTATCTTAAATCTCCTATCTAGTTCATTAGAGGTAAAGAAAAATATAAGTAGTGATTTTGAATTGAGTTTTGATACGATTGGGTTTATTCCTCAAAATCCTTTTACATCATTATCTTCTATGACAAAGATAAAAAATCAGATTTTCTGTAGTGATGAAAAAAAAGAAGAGGTTTTTAAACTTTTAGATTTACCTTTAGAAATTTTAGAAAAATATCCTTCACAAATAAGTGGAGGACAAACGCAAAGAGTTGTAATTGCAATAGCTCTAAGCCGTGATATAAAACTTCTTTTACTTGATGAACCAACAACTGCACTTGATTTTGAAAATAAAACAAATATTATAAATATTGTAAAAGATTTAAAAGATAAGCTAAATATTAATATACTTTTTGTAACTCACGATATTGAATCAATCAAAGATATTTGTGATGATATTGTTATTATAAAAAATGGATATGTTGTTGAATTTGGGAAAACTCAAGAAGTTTTAAATAACCCACAAAATGAATATACGAAAAAGCTTTTAAACTCAAGCTTTAAAAACAAAAAATTTAGGAATTAAAAGATGTTAAAATTTTTAACAAAAGCGATAATATTTTTAGGAGTAATTGTTGGAGCTATTACTTTTGTATATCTATACGATTTATATCAAGAGATAAAAGATGATATTGATAGTGTTGTAAACTACAATCCAAAACAAAGTACACAATTTTTTGATAAAAATGGGAAACTTTTGGCAAATACTTTTAAAGATGAAAATAGAGAGTATGTAAACTATGACGATATTCCAGCAAGGGTAATAGAAGGACTTGTTGCTATTGAAGATACTCAGTTTTTTGAACATTTTGGAGTAAATCCAGATGCAATTAGCAGAGCTGTTATAAAAAATATTCAATCAGGTGGATATAGCGAAGGAGCTAGTACTCTTACTCAGCAACTTATAAAAGTTTTACTTTTAAGTAGAGAAAAAAAGATTATAAGAAAAGTAAAAGAGGCTTTATTGGCTATACGACTTGAAACAGTTCTTACAAAAGAGGAGATTTTAGAGAGATATTTAAATCATGTATATTTTGGACATGGTTATTATGGTGTAAAAACTGCTGCAAAAGGTTATTTTAAAAAGAATCTATATGAATTAACTTTAAAAGAGATAGCTATTTTAGTTGGACTTCCAAGAGCTCCTAGTTTTTATGACCCAACAAAAAATCTTCAAGTTTCACTTGCAAGGGCAAATCAAGTTATAACAAGAATGCATACTTTAGGTTGGATTAATAATGAACAATTTGAAGAGTCAATAAACGAAACTCCAACTATTTATAACCAGACTTTAACTCAAAATATAGCTCCATATGCTATTGATTATGCTGTTAGTGAGCTTGTAAATGATATTCCTGATATTTTATATGGTGGATACAAAGTATATTTAACAATAGATTTAGAGACTCAAGAAATTGCAAATGCTGCTATAAAAAAAGCATACGATGAAGCTATGCAAAGAGATAAAAATATAAGAGATGGTTCAAAAAATCCAGATAATGATGCATTTACAAAAGAGCTAAATGCAGCAATGCTTACTTTAGAAAGTAGCACTGGAAGAATTTTGGCAATGGTTGGTGGAGTTAATTATAATCAATCAGTATTTAATAGAGCTTTCCAATCAAAAAGACAAGCAGGAAGTGCAATAAAACCATTTTTATATCAAACTGCTTTAAATGAAGGTTATAATCCAGCTAGTCAGCTTTTTGATATAGGAAGGACATATACATATACTGTTAATGGGCAACAAAAGAAATGGCAACCAAAAAATTATGGTGGAAACTTTCAAGGAATTGTAAGTCTTAGAGACTCTCTTGTTCAATCAAGAAATTTATCAACACTAAACTTAGTAACAGATGTTGGAGTAAATACTACTACGGATGATTTAAAAAGATATGGATTTAAAGATATAGTTGATAACTTATCTGTAACTTTAGGTTCAATGAGTGTAAATTTAATAGAGTTTAGTCAAGCTTATACAATTTTTTCAAACAATGGAGTACAAGTAAAACCATATATTGTGGAACAAATTGTAAATAAAGATGGAAAAAGTGTAACTTTTGAACCTCAAAGAAAAGAGCTTAATCCTCCTGAACAATCATATTTAATTACTTCAATTTTAAAAGATGTTGTAACAAAAGGAACAGGAAGAAGAGCAGCAGTTGATGGTATAGAACTAGCTGGAAAAACAGGTACAACTAATGATAATATAGATGCTTGGTTTTGTGGTTATTCTCCATCTATTCAAACTATTGTTTGGTTTGGAAATGATAATAATACACCAATGAGAAGAGCAGAAACAGGAAGTACAATAGCAGCTCCAGCATTTTCATATTTTTTCAAAAAATATCTTGAGATTCATCCTGAAATACCAAGAACTTTTACAAAACCAAACAATGTTTATAGTGGCGAATTTATGGGTAAAGAAGAACTTTATACAGATATATCACCACTTCCTGATATAGATTCTCAAATCATTATAGACCAAACATCTCCAGATGGAAATAGTATGGAATTTTAATATCTTTTTTTATAAATCAAATCTATACTTTGGGTCTTTTCCATAAGACCCAACTCCAAGTTCCAAAGTTTTGTAAGCTCTCTTAAAAAAATTAACTCTCCATTTGTAGCTTTGTTTTTAATTATAATTTGATTTTTTTCTCCTATTTTTTTACCAACTGTTGTCTCTATATATTGAGTTTTTGGATCATAATCAAAGTGTAATATATCAATTCCTAACTCTTTTACATAATCTTTTGATAACTCATTTAATATAAATAAAGAAGCTTGTGCCTCTTTATTTTGTTCATTCATCGAACTATTTGAAAATTTTGTTCCAAAAATTAAATAAGACAAAATATCTTTTGAGTTCATAGATGGATTTGATTTTAAGTTTAATCTAGGATTTTCCATATTCCCTGTAATATCAATAAAAATCTCTACATTATCAATTTTTGTATTTGCTTTAATATCCAAAATAGGGTTTATAGTTTCTAAACCTCTAAATTGTAAATTTGAATTCTCTATTTTATATGTTTTTCCAAGTTGACTAAAAACTCCATTTATATTTGCAACTCTTCCAAAAATTCTTAAATCTTCTTCAAACTCTTTTTTAATTTGTAAATCAGCATCTAATTTTAATTCTATATTTTTTGTAATATATTTAATCTCTTTTGAGATAATTTTTAAATCAAGTGCAATATTTTTGGTAAAAAAATCTTTTTTTATCTCATTATCTCCAATATTTACAATAATTATATCTCTATCGTTACTAATATTTAAAGCTGGAATATTATAAGAACTTACTAATTTATTTGGATTTACAAAGCCAGATATATAGATTTTACTATTTTCGTTAATATTAATATCCACATTAGAATTTATAAATCCTTTTCCATACAAAAGGTGCTCTACAAAAAAATCTTTTGTAGTTATATTTAAAATCAAATCTTTCTTATCTTTTGAACTATTTATAGTGATATTTTCAAACTCAAAGTTTGAAGAAAAATTTGATATATTAAAAAAAGCCTTTTTTAATAATGTAAATTTTTTATTAAAATTTATATCATATATCTTATTTATATGAAAATCTATCTTATCAAAAAGAACTCTATCCTCTTCAAAATTTCCTTTTATATCTATATTTTCTATATTTTGATTAAGAAAAGAAATTTTAGGGCTTAAAATATCAAAATTAACTCTATTTTTTAAGATTTCTAAATTAATATTTGCCAAACCAAAAAGATTTAAATCTGGAATTTCTAAAATCTTTTTTAACTCTTTTTCAAATAAATTAAGCTCTTTTATATCTGTTTTTATATTTAAAGCTTCAGAATTTTTATTTAAAATTGATTTAAAAGATATATTTTCGAACTTTGCTTCAAGATTACTATTTTTATTTTTTACTTCAAGATCTATATTAAAACTATCATTTACAATAGTATTTGATTTTAAAGTAAGATTATCTTCAAACTCTCCTTTTATATTTGAGCTTATCTTTGAAATTTTTATATTGTTATCTAATTTATAAATATTGTTTGGATTTAAATTTTTTATATTAAAATCAAATATAATTTTTTTAAGATTTTTTGTATTTAAATTCATATTTATATACTTTGAGTTTAAATCCATATTCAAAAAGTTTTTTTTGTAACTAGAGTTTATATTAATATTTCCAAACTCTTTTAAATTAAAATTTTCGTATTTCAAACTTTCAATAACAGATTTTGAATTTAAAGATAAATTTTCAAAATCATCTAAATTTAACTTTAAATCCAAATTCGATTTTTTATTTGCATAATTAGTAAAAATATCAAAATTAGAAACAATCTCTATATTTTTATTATCTATTTTTGCAACTCCATTTAAATTTGAACTATCTATTTTTAAAAGAAAATCATCTATTTTTATAGAGTTTGATTCTAAAATATTTTTAAATTCTATATGTTTTAAATCTCCTATAAAATTTGATTTTATATTTAAATCTTTTTCTAAAGATTTATAAATACTCTTTTTTATAGTTGTGTAAAAATTTGCTTGAAATTTTAAACTATCTAAATCATTATTTAAAAGATTGGCTTTTGCATCTAGCTTTGTAAAAATTTGTTCATAATTTAAGTTAGATGTTAAACTTGAAATATCAAGATTTGAATTTTTAATATCATAATTTCCTATAAGTTTTATATCTTTTATATCAATATTCTCTTTTAAATTTAAAACCTTTAAATCATCACTTTTTATAGAGAAACTAACTTTTTCTAAATCTCCAGTTGCATCTAAATCTATTTTTGATTTTGCATACTCTTTTAAATCAATATTTGAGTTAAGTTTATATATATTATTTTCAATTTGCATATTTGCTTCAATATTTGCTAAATTTGATTTGATTTTTGCAAATAGAATGGCACTTATTTTATCTTTTAGATTTGAGTTTATATTTTTAGCATTTAAAACTATCTCATCTATTTTTTGATTTTCATATGAAAAATTATACATTGAGAGTTCAAGATTTTTTATGACTAAAGAAAAAGGAAATTCAAAACTACTATTTTCATTTTGAGTTTCATTGCTCTCTTTTATGAATGAAATTAATTTATCTTCTATTGTTATATTTTCTACTTTTAAAAGAGATATATTTATCTCTTTTAAAAGTGAAATAATATTTGGTTTTAGATATATAGTTTTTGCTTTTATCATATCATCGTAGTTTAAATCATATATTTTAATACCTTCATAGATGCTTCCATCTACTTTACTATATTTTATAGGAAATTCAACACTAAGATAGTTAAATATTTTTTGTGTCACATCTTTTGATGTAATAAGATATAAAAATGCTACTAAACATAAAGATATTATTGTAAAAAATAGATATTTTAAAGCTTTTAAAATTATCAAAATACTTGCCCTATTCCTATATGAAATACAAATCCACCATCATCTTTTGGGAAACCAAAATCAACTCTAAATGGACCAATTGGAGTATAATATCTAGCACCAAAACCAAAAGAGTTGTAGAATTTATCATTAAAATTATTTGACTCTAAACTAAGAATTGTAGAGTCAAAAAAAGTAACAATACCAATATTTTTATAAATATTATACTCAAATTCCAAACTACTATCTATCATACTAAGCCCACCATATGGATTGTCATCACTATCTTTTACACCAACTTTTTCGTAAGCATATCCTCTATTACTATATGCACCTCCAGCAAAAAAGTGTTTAAAAATAGGCAAATCTCTATCAAGAGTACCTATTTTTGTTTTAAAAGAAGCAGTAAGATTATCAAAAGTTTTAATATATTTTAAATCAGAAACAGTTTTTAAATAATCATACTCACTTCCTATAAATTTTGATCCATCTTCAATATAAAAAGATAAAAAATATCCATCTTTAGGATTTAAACTATCATCTCTTCTATCTAATTTAATCTCATAAAACAAAGAGTTTAAAAGATAAGTTCCACTTTTGTACTCTTTTAAATCTGATTTAATCGTAGAATGCTCAGCTAAAAATCCAACACTATTTGGTAAAGTGAAAATCTCTTTTGAAAAAGTTAATTTATTTTCTATCTTCTTTTGAGAATAACTTGTATAATCCATATTTTCATACGAAATATCATTATTTAAAGAGATATTATCTTTTATAAAGTATGGATCAAAGATATTATTATAAAGTTCATAACCTTCACTATTTACCTTTGTTCCAATAGTAAACTGTTTTAAATCTCCTAAAAAATTCTCATTTTTATGTTGAGCTTTAAATCTAAATTTTTTATCAGTGTCATAACCAAACCCAAAACTGTTTTCTTTAAAAAAGCCCTCTTCTAATTTTATATTTACAGGAATAAAATCACTATTTGAATTAAAATTTGGTTCAACTATAATAGTTTTATAAATCCCAAAGTTATATAGATTTTCATAAGTTTTATCAAGAAGTCTAGAATTATAAATATCTCCTTTTTTAAACTCTATATGCTTTTGTAAAAGCTCTTGACTAAGATTTGCACTATTTTGAATATTGATATCACCAAAATATTGAAGCTTGTTTTTTGTTATTATGTAAATTAACTCAACTTTGTACTCATCCAAATTTACGTAAGCTTTGGCATTTATATCTGCTTTTGCATAGCCATTTTCATTTAAATATTTTCTTATATTTTTTTTTGATTCACTAAATTTAGAAGATATAAAAACCTCATCTTTTGTAAAATTTACAAATTTTTTATACTCATCTTCTACTTTTATATATGAAACTTTTATTGATTCATTTCTAAATATATTTATTGTCGCAATATCATTTTTAATCTCGTAATCAATTTTGGCTCTATAAAAACCTAAGCTTTGTGAATACTCTTTTAATAATTCACTACAATTTTCTATATCTTTAGAAGTAAAAGTTGGATTTTTTTTCCAAATTTTATAAATCTCTGGATATGAAAAACCACATATAGTATCAAGGTTTGATTTAGAAAAATCGCCTAAAACTAAATCTATATCGCCTTTATACTCAATAGTTTTTATATCACTTGCAAAAGAGTTTAAAAATAGTATTGAAATAATTATAAATATTTTAAACAATTTTATCTACCTCAAAATTTCTTTTCTCAAAACCAAAAGTTTTAACTCTTCATCTACAAGTGGTAACCAATAATTTGATTTTGGAAACTCTATAAAAGTCTTTGTATCTTTATAACCTCTTCTATTGTAATACTCTTTTAGCTCAACTCTATTTGAGATTACTTCCATCACAAAACTAGATTTTTTCCAAAGTTTTTTTGCACTCTCTTCTGCAAAAGCTAAAATCTTTTTTCCTACTCCAAAGCTTTGAAAATCTGGATGAACTGCAAAAAGTCCAATATGTATATCTTCATCTTCTAGCTTTGTTTGAATTGTTGCTATTACTTTATCTTTTAATTTTGCTATATATGTAACTATATTTTTATTTTTTAAAATCTCATTTAGCATATCTTCATTTACTCTAATTCCACTAAGTAAGTGAGCTTCACTTGTCCAAGCATTTGGATTGTTTTCTCTATATGCTTTGTTTATTAGTTCTACAACTGCTTTTATATCATCTTTTTTAAATACTCTAAATTTTAAATCTTGCATAAAATCTCCATTTTATAACTCGTCCAAACTAGGAAGTCCAAAATTTTGTTTGGTTTTAAACTCTATTTCAAAACCTAAACTATCTAAAATCAAATCAAGAGTTTTAACACTTGTATTTCCAAGTTCACCCTTTTCAACTTTGCCTAAAGTTACTCTACTTATTCCACAAATATTTGCAAGTTCTTCTTGAGTTAGTTTTTTTTCTTCTCTTAAAATTCTAATTTTTTGCCCTATTTCATATAGTTTCATTTGGTATCTCCTTGTATGTTTTTTCATCAAGTGATAACTTCCAAATATTTAACATCTTTGTTCCAATCTCTTCAAAATTTTTATCATTTTTCAAATACTCTTCAAGCTCAAATATAGAGTTTTTCAAAGCTTTTATACAAAGTTCATATATTTCATTTGCTTCATTTTCATTTAAATAACAGTTTTGTATCCCAAACTTAAGAAGCTCTTTTTTCCCAAACCAAACTTTTTTTCCAAACATACTTAAAGCTGGTCTATCTTTGTGGAAATATACAACTGTATTTACCACATCATAAGCTGGTGCAAAGAAAATTTGTGAAAAATCACTACTATAAAGTATCCCAAAATTTTTAAGATGAGCATCACCATTTTTAAGCAAATAATTCATGATTATTAGTTTATAAAAGCTTTTCATATCTTCAAGTTTTTGAGTACTTACACTATAAATCACTTTTGATATTTGTTCATAACTTCCACTATATTTTTCATCTTTATTTTTCCCAAGCAGACAAAGTATCTCTTCAAAGCCCAAAAAACTATCAGTTTGTTTATCATAATTAAATCGCTCCACCAATAAAAATTTGCCATTTTTAGAAACTTTTATATTTGGGATTTTTACTTTTGTTTTAAGAATAGCTTTTAGACAAAAATACTCATTTAGCGCAAGTTGTGGATATTCATCCGCCCAAGTTTTTATTATGTACTCTTTTGAGATTAAACTCTCTTTATCTTCTAAAATTGCCAAAGATTTTGGATGAATCCCTGAGATTGCATTTTTATCCAAAAAAGTTGTAACAATTTTGTAAAATGTCTCTTGTGTATCATTTTGCATAACTTCATTTAAATCAAAAGAGAAAAACTCTTTTTTTTCAAACTCACTTTTGTATGTTAATCTACTTTGAATATTTGAACAAATATGAGAAAAAACTAAAAAATCATCAATATATCCATACTCTTTTGTCAAATATTTTTTAAAAAGTTCAAAAAGATAACCTTCTGGCATATTCATATCAAAAATTGGGTGAAGTTTATATTTCCAAATATAAGAGGAGCTTTTATAAGGCATAATCAAAGAGATTGGTTTATAATTTTTCAAATAATTAAATCCATATTGATTTTTATCTTTTTCAAAAAATAGTTCACCAACATTTGTATTATCTATATTTACATATATTTTTTCCATCTTTAACTCATAGTGATAAATTTACTTATCATTATAATATTTTTATCTAAAAATGTAAAGTAATTTTATCATTTTAT
Source organism: Arcobacter thermotolerans (assembly GCF_983172305.1). Classification (NCBI taxonomy): domain Bacteria; kingdom Pseudomonadati; phylum Campylobacterota; class Epsilonproteobacteria; order Campylobacterales; family Arcobacteraceae; genus Arcobacter; species Arcobacter thermotolerans. The sequence continues at coordinate 110,915 of NZ_CFAFZJ010000004.1, read as the reverse complement.
ATTTTAAGAGTTTATTTTTTTTTCTATCGAAAACTCAATAGCATTAGAAACAGCTTTTTTAGCTTGTGGGGAGTTTTTCCAGCAAGAACTTCCTAAAATATCTGAAACTATATCTGTTATCTCTTCTACACTGCTATTTGAAAGCTTTTCTAAAGAGTCAATTCCTATTTGTTCAAATCTTTTAATAACAGTTTCACCTACAAACTTTACTTTTAAAAGTTCTTCTTTTTCTTCTTTTGAAAATGCCATATTTTATCCTTTAAAAATCATTTATATAACTTGTATAATTTTCCATTTTTTATATTAAAATCATCATTACACTTATAGCCCAACTTTTTTAACAGTCCAATCAATACTTTTAAATACAATCCATGAGATATTATTAAAATAGTTTCATTTTTTTCATTTTATATTTTAGATACAAATTTCATTGCTCTATTTTTTGTATCTTTTTTGGTTTCATTTTTAGTAAAGTTAAAAAACCAAAGTATTCTTGATATAACTAACCAAAAAGATTTTGAAAATCTTAGTTTCGTTTTTGTAAAAGCAAAAGCTTCAACTTCAACTAACAAATCACTTATTTTATAATCAAGTTTTAAATAATTTGCTGTTTTGATAGCCCTATTTTGTGAACTAACATAGATTTTATCAAATTTTGGTAGATTTAGATTTAAATATTCTAAATCAAAATTATCATATTTTTCTATCCAATGTGTAAATTCATTTGAATTTAATCTTTTATTTGTACTATCTTTTACTTTGAAATGCCGAATTATATAAATAGTTTTCATATTTACTATTTATTTTTCCGATAAAAATGGAACATCAGGAAAAACATCTATCATTTCATCATAAGTTTTATTTTTTTTCAAAGCTTCAATTACAACATCTAAAGGTTTAGAATAAATATTTGGTAAATCAAACTCATCTTTTTCTAGTTTAAAAGCAAGTTGTTCCAAAGGTGGAGTAAACTGTGCATTTACACCTTTTTTATTTCCTCTTGCATCAACTTTATACCAACCAAACTCTTTTAGATAAATTGCATTTAATCCATGTAAACAATAAATATCTTTTTTATATTCACTACAAGATAATCTTTGATAGCAAAATCCAGTAGGAATACCATTTGCTCTTAAAAGTACAGCCAAAAGATGAGATTTTGCATAACACCAACCTGTTTTGTATTTCAAAACATCACTTGCTTTGTAAGTTGTAATTTCATCTTTGAAATCACCACTATGATGAATATTATCTCTTACATACAAAAAACAGTTTTTTGCTATTTCTTCATCTGTTTTACAATCTTTTGCCAACTCTTGTGCGAGACAAAAAATCTCTTCATTTTTAAAGTCAAATATTTGTGTCTCTTCTAAAAACTATTTCATTTTAGATTTTCAAACTCTTTCATCTCAAGGTTTATAAAACTATCAATCATCGTTCTATAAACATTTTCAACAACTTCTTCATTTGCACCAGTTATTTTTGCTAAATTTTTTACTTTAGAAATAACCTCTTCCACCCTTGTTGGTGCTTTTACAGAATCGCTATCTTTTTTAAACTTTGCTGCTTGTTTTACAAAACTACCTCTTAAAGCAATTAGTTTTACTATTTGCTCATCAATATTATTTATGTTATTTCTTACTTCTCGTATATTTTTACAAATCATTTTCTGCTCTTTTTTTTAATTCTTCATTCATTTTTTCAAAACCTTTTATTGTATTTATAAAAGTTTTTCCAAAAAATGGAATTAGAATTCCATTAAATTTTTCCCCTTGAGTAAAAGTACAAGTACCATCATTATTCTCTTTTATTAAAAAATAATGAAGTCCATCAAAAATCCCACTTACAAAAACTTTACCTAACCAACAAAGTTCATTATTTTCTTTAACTTTTAAAATCTTTGGTTTAAAACTCATCATTTTATAATCATCTACCTTTATTGTGATTTTTAAATTTTTATTTATTTCAGCTTGCCCATTTGCAGAAATTATAAAAGAATTCCAATTTTCATACTCTTCAAAATTTATAAGTACATTCCAAATTTTATTTGCTGAAGCATTTATATTTATAGTTGTTTCTATCTCTTTTCTAAACATTTTAAAACCTTATTTATATATTTAAACTAAATTCTACTATGTTGCATATAAATTAAACATTTTAAAAGTTTAAAAATGATAAAAAATATTATGCTAATCAGAAAAATTTTAAAATCAGATATAAAAAATTGTGCGGAACTTTACAAAGAAATATTTAACCAATCATTATGGGAAGAGTCTTGGACTTATGAAGAAGCAAATAATAGATTAAATTATATTTTTGAATCAAAAGGTTTTGTAGGATTTATTGCAACTTATGAAAATTTAATTTGGGGTTTTGTATTAGGAAATATTGAACCTTATACAAAAGGGAATGCATTTTATCTTAGAGAAATGTGTGTAAAAACTCAAAAACAAAATAAAGGTATAGGAAAAGAACTAATTTCGCATCTTCATCATGAATTAAAAAATTTAAAAATAGTGAGAAGTTATTTAATAACTCAACAAAATAGCCCTGCTTCAGATTTTTATCTAAGAAATGGCTACTTTTATCAAAAAGAAGATGGAGTTTATGAGAGTTTTTCTTTTAATTAAAAACTCTTAAGCTTTTAATATAATTATTAAATTGTATTTATATTAATCGTCTATTTTATTGAAACAAAAATCTCTACTTCATCTTCTTTTGCATATTTTTCAAAATCTATTTCAAAAGCTCTTTCATATTCGCTATTTTTTTCAAAATAAGCCCAAATCTCTTCCCACAATTCAACTACAACCATTGGAAGTTCACCTTGTTTTGTGAAAACTAAATATTTTTTGTCTTCAATAACAATAGCATTTTTTGGTTTTGTAACTTCAACACCAACAGTTACTTTGTAGTTTCCACTTGCGTCTGATTCATAATCACTATAAACGCCATACATAAAATCGCTATTTGTTTTGTCAAATGTTTTTTTATAAACATCTTTTTCAAAATATTCTTCCCAAAGACCTACTATTTTGCCATTTTCTTCACTCATTTCAAATTCATTATTTGTAACAACACTAATTCCTGAAATCATTAATTTTTTGATTCTTGTAACTTTCATTTTTACTCTTTGTGTTTTTATTTGCATTTTTATTTTTCAACTCTTTTTTTCAACTCTTTTTTTCAACTCTTTTTTTCAACTCTTTTTTTCAACTCTTTTTTTCAACTCTTTTTTTCAACTCTTCATTCATAGCTTCAAAATTCTTTTTTGTATCTAAAATCATTTTTTTAAAAAATGGAATCAAAATTCCACTAAAATTTTCACCATGAATAAAAGTGGATGTACCATCAAAATTATCTTTTACTATAAAATAGTGCTCTCCATCAAATATTTTTGGAATAAATAATTTACCTAACCATCTAAGTTCACTATTTTCTTTATACTTTAAAATTTTTGGTTTAAACACCATTGTTGAACCATTTATTTTTACAACAATTTTTAAAATCTCACCCTCATTTAGTACACCACTCACTTCATAAATAGCTGGATTCCAATTCTTATACTCTTCAAAATTTATTAGTTCTTGCCAAATACTTTTTGTATTAGATTCAATATTTATTTTTGTTTCAATACTATTTTTAAACATAATGTTCCCCCTAAAAATCTATTTTCTTAAATACTCCAAAGTCGCACTTATAATATCGTCATCATCTTTGCTTCTTGATTTTATTGTCTCTTTTACTCCATCAGATTTTATAAAAGTTATATTCATCTCATAAGAGCTGATTTGATTTATTCCTTTAGCAATAGCTAAAATTTTTATTAAAATTAACTCTAAAAACTGTTTTGTTGGAATATCTAGTTTTCCAAATCTATCTTCCATCTCTTCTTCAATTTCATATAAAGTCTCTTTACTCACAGCTTTACTTAACCTTCTATAAAGCTCTAGTCTTATTCTATCTTCACTTATATAATCTTCACTAATATATGCAGAAATTGCTAGTTTTATATCAATATTTTGTTCAGAGGTTTTTGTTTCTCCACTTAAAACTGCCAAAGTATCTTCAAGCATTTTAAGATACAGACCATAACCAATCTGTTTTATATGTCCACTTTGCTCAGCACCAATAATATTTCCACCACCTCTTATTTCCAAATCTTGGTGAGCAAGTGCTGTTCCACTTCCTAAATATGAGTTAGATTCCAAAGCAACTAATCTTTTTATAGCTTCAGGTGTTATTTTGCTCTTATCTTCAACTACATAGTAACAAAAACCCTCTTTGTTGCTTCGTCCAACTCTTCCTCTTAGTTGATGCAAATCAGCAATTCCAAATCTATCTGCTCCATCAATTATGATTGAATTTGCATTTGGTAGGTGAATTCCACTTTCTACAATAGAGGTTGCAAGTAAAATATCAAACTCTTTGTTTTCAAAAGCTTCAATTATTTTTTCTGTTGCATCTGCTTTTATCTGAGAGTGAATAATCTCTACTTTTATATTTGGGACAATTTGGAGTAAATCTTTTTTCTTAGCTTCAATAGAAGCTATATTGTTGTGAACATAAAAAAGTTGTCCACCTCTTCTTTTTTCTCTTAATATAACCTCTTTGATTAAAGCATCACTATACTCTTTTACAAAAGTTCTCACACCCAATCTCTCACTTGGAGGTGTAAGCAAACTACTCATTCCTTTTAGTTTTGATAGCGCAAGATTTAAAGTTCTTGGAATTGGTGTTGCACTCATAGAAAAAATATGAACATCTTCTCTTAAAGCTTTTAGTTTCTCTTTTTGTTTTACACCAAATTTATGCTCTTCATCAATTATCACAAGTGCAAGATTAGAAGTTTTTACATCAAGCAAAGAGTGCGTTCCAATTACCAGTTTTATAGAGCCATCTTCTAATCCACTTTTTATAATATTTTTCTCTTTTGTACTAGTTTTGCCATCTAACTTATAAACATCTATTCCAAACTCTTTAAATCTTTTTGAAATTGAGTGATAGTGTTGCGTTGCCAAAAGTGTAGTTGGACATACAAAAACTGTTTGATATCCACTATTTATAACAGCAAGTAAGGCATTCATAGCAACCTCAGTTTTCCCAAAACCAACATCACCACTTAAAAGCCTATCCATAACTTTTCCACTACTTAAATCAGCTAAAATCTCATTTATACTTCTAGTTTGATCCTTTGTATATTTAAACCCAGCAGATAATTGAAAATCTTTTATTAAATAATCATCTATATCTATTTTAATACCATTTACAAGCTCACGTGCTGCTGCCAGTCTTATAATGTCATTTGCTATTTCAAAAAGTCTATCTTTTACCTTCTCTTTTAATTTTGCAAAACTTCCACGACCAAGTTTATCAACTATTGCATAACTTTCACCATCTGCAACATATCTATCAATAGTATCAATATTTTCAACAGGAATTAAAAGTCTATCTTCACCTTGATAATTTATTACTACAAAATCTCTTTTTGCACCCATTATAGTAACTGGCTCAATTCCTTTGTAAACTCCAATTCCATGTTTCTCATGAACTACAAAATCATTAAGAACCAACTCATCAACAACTAGTTTTACTCTTTTTTTTCTCTTTTTCTTTATCTCTTTATTTAAAGAAATAATTAATTCATTGCTACCTAAAAGATTTATTATCTCATCACCAAAATGATATTTTATTGCTTTATCATCAAGTGGTAAATCAAGAGCTTTTACTCTTGCTTCACTAGTAGTTATAATCGTAATTTTTTTATCTTTATGAAAAGAGATAAACTCTTTTATATTTGATGGGCTTATCTCTTTATACTCTTTACTTGAATATATTTGAGGAATAGTTAAAAACTTATCTTTATTTAGCCTTTTTTCTTCAAAAATATATGCTTCATCTAGTTCATTTAGAGCTTCTTGTGTAATAAATGAATCCATATTTTGTGGTAAATAGTGTGCTAATTCATCTAAATACCAAAATCCCAAAGAGTGAATATCTTTTACAAAAGCATCACTTGAAGAGAGTTCTATTTTAGAGCTTAACTCTTCAAAACTATCTTGACTTAAAGCTAAAAATGCAGGAGTTATTGTAAAACTATCAAGCTCCTCTTTTTGTGATTTTTGATCTTCTATATCAAATTTTCTAATACTTTCTACTTCATTGTCAAACAAACTTACTCTATATCCAAAATCACTTCCAAGTGGTGCAATATCAAAAATATCTCCTCTTAAAGAGACTTCTCCAGAGCTTGTAACAATATCTACAAAATAGTATCCCCAGCTATAAAGTTTGTCTTTAAACTCTGATAAATCAAGATTATCAGCAAAACTAATTTTTAACTCAGCAAAACACTCTTTTTTGGGCATTGGAAAAGATATTGTTCTAATAGGCGAAATAAGTATTTTATCCTCTTTTTTATATGAGTAGAAATCTTGTAAAGATTTTGTAATATCTTGTAACTCATCGCTAAAAGAGAGTAAATCATCTTTAAAATTTGCTCTAAAATCAGCTAAAACAAATGGTTTGAAACCTAAAAAAGAGACTATATTTGAAGCTATTTGAGCTTGAGAATCATCATTTACTATTAGAAGCTGACACTTTTTTAAACTTTTTTCATCTTTTAGATTTTTTAAAAATTCATATATATTTTTCACTACTACTTAACTTCACTTAGTTCAAAATCATTTGTATTTTTATCATAAATATATGGTGGATATGGTGTTTCATTTAATAAAAAAACCAAAGAAGCATCTTCAAAACCACTTTTTTGTAAACCTTTTTTAAAAACTTCTAAAATATAAGCTTTTGTAGCAAAAGTTGTAGTTGTAGAGTTTCCTGTATAGACAAAATCCTCATTTTCTACTTTTATAAAACCCTCTTTTTTTACATGCTTTTCAAACTTATCTCTATCTTCTAAACCAACAACATCTAACAAAACTAAAACATCAATTGTAATCATCATAAACCTTGAAAAAAAATTGCAAGATTTTAACATAATATAGTTTTATGCTAAATTACCTATTTTTTTGCTATGATTATGTCAAACAATATAATATTAATCTTTATTAAAGGATTTTTGATGAACTATGAACTTCTAAGCCGTCTTGCTATGCAAGATTCAGAAAGGCTAAAAAGTGAAAATCTTATTTTAGTAAAAAAGATTGTTCTTCTTGAACAAGAGAACAAAAATTTAAAAGATTTTAACAATATTATTGAAAAAGAGAGAAATGCCTATAAAGAGCGTATTGGGCAAATCAAAAATGAAGCAAATGGCTTGATTATAGAAAAAAATCTTCTTTTAGATGAGATTATCATACTTGAAAATAAAATAAAAAAACTAGAAGAAAAATTATTAGAAAAAGAAGAAGATAGACAAGAAACAAACAATCTAAGACAAAAAATAAGAATTGATGAAGATGGAGAAATTATAAAAAACAAAGATCAAATAAGATCTAAAAATATATCAAAATCTGTTGAATTTTATTCTTAACTTCTCTATAGATGAAGTAGAGATTTATTCTACTTCTTTATCTATTTTTTGCAATGTTCTGCATAATAGTTACCAAATTTTGTTTTAGTTCCATCTTTGTGTTCACCAGCACTATATTTTGTAATCACAGGATTACACTCATCAATCCACTTATTTATCTCATAAATTTTTACAGTTTTAAATCCCATTTGTTTAAAAGCTTGTGCTTCAATAGCAGCTCTTGAGGCAGTATTACAAACTACAATTAATTTATCTTTTACAAACTTTTCATCATCATCTAAAACAATATTCTCTAAAGCTTTTTCAGGAGCTTCTCTTCCTACTCTAAAGCTTCCTTTTATAGAAGCTCCTGCCCACTCTTCCGTAGTTCTTACATCAACAACAGCCCAATCTTTAGCATTTAATGCATCTTTTACTTCTTGAGTTGTTGCCATCATTCCTGACTTTTTTGCATCTTCTTTTAATTTTTGACTAAACTTATCATAAGTTATAAAATCTGAAGCAAATAATGAACCAACTAAAAATGAACTCGCTATAAAAACTTTTACTAATTTCATAAAAACTCCTCTAAAAAATTATTTAAAGTTTATAGTAAAGAGTATTAAATTATAATAAAAAATTATATAAAAAATATTTATTTACATTATAATTATTTATAATACATAGCTTTATAACCTTCAAGCCTTTTTTTATAAGTTGAGTTTAGCATAGCATTTTTACTATCAAGGAAATCTATAGCTAAACACTCTTGATTTCCACGTCCTATTCGCCCTAAATATTGAATTAATCTTCCATAAAAAGATATTGGAGTTGCAAAAATAATTGTATTTAAATGAGGAAAATCTATACCTTCTCCAAAAAATGAGCTAGTAGCAAGTATAAGTGAACTAGTTTTAACTTTTTGCATATTTTCTACTTGCTCTTTTTTATTTTGGCTTCCATGAACACTAACAAAATCTATTTTTTCTTCTTTTAAAATATTTTCTAAAAGATTCAAGTGTTCAATTCTATCGCTTAAAAGTAATATTTTTCTATCTATATTCTCTTTTATTGTTTTAACTATTTGTCTATTTCTATCTTCATTTGAAACTAGTTCATTTATAATTGCTGCATAATTATCAGCACTACTTGTAAACTCTGTTTTTATTACAAGAAGCCTATTTGTATGAGTTTTTGGCTTTTTATACTCATAAGATATGTTTCCTAATTGTTGATATAGTATTGGGTCTAATTCATCTTTTCTATTTGGTGTTGCACTAAGCCCTAAAATATACTTTCCTTTAAAATTTTTTACAATCTGTTCAAATGTAAGTGCTGGAATATGGTGACACTCATCAACTATTACTTGTGTGTAATTTTCTACTAATTCTGGAATATTATTTAAACTCTGCATTGTGGCTATATCTATATTTCCATTAAGTCTATTTTGACTTTTTCCTAAAAATCCAATATCACTTTTTTTATATCCAAAATAGTCTACAAAACGACTAATCCATTGGTCAAGTAACATATTTTTATTTACAATAATAAGAGTTTTTACAGCTCTTTGTTCAAATATTTTTGCACCTATTAAAGTTTTTCCAAATCCTGGAGGTGCTACACAAATAGAACTATCGTACTTTAAAATCTCTTTTATAGCATCTTCTTGTTCAGCTCTTAGAGTAAATAAAATTCTCTTTGTCTCTATTTTTTCGAAAACTCTATTATCTATTATTTTATATTTAACCAAATTATAATTTAGATACTCAAATAGTTTCTCTTTTAAGCCTCTAGGAAGTGTTAAAAACTCACTACTCTCTTCATAACCTTTTAGATATTTTGGAGTATTGTATAGTGGTTTTCTAAGACTAAGAAGCAGTTTTATTTGAGGATTTTCAAAACTAGCAAATGATTTTAGTTTACTTATAAAACTTTTTGATAAGCTTTGTATTGGAAAATTGATTCCACTATCTAAAACTATATCTATACTATTTTGTGGAAAATCTACAGTTTTTAAATCTCTTTGTATATTTTGTGGTTTTAAAACTTGTGCAAAACTATAAATTTGTTCTTTACTTGCTTTTTTTATATTTGCTAAATAATTCCACTGATCATTAAAAACTTTTTTTGTATTAATATCCAAAAAAACTGTACGATTTTTGTTTCTATAAAAAAGTTGTAAAGGAAGTTCTATATAAGAGCCTAATTTTTCTTGTGTTGAAAACTCACTATTTGGATAAAGTTTTACACTAATGTTTGCTTTTTTTTGTAAAAAATATAAAAATGAAAAAGATATATTTGATGAAATTTTTTCTTTAAAAAATATCCAAGCAAAAATACTATTATATGAACTAAGACTATAAGAAGCAGAAATATTTAACTCTAACAAAGCTCTTTGAAGTTTAAAAACATCTTCACTGTTTAACTCTAAAACAACATATTTACACTCTTGTTTTTTATCTATTAAATATGAAGCTAAAAAGATATTTCCTCTTAAATGTTCTTCTAAATCTTTATTTGTAAGAGGTAAAAAATCATCACCCATAAATGTTTTACTAACAGGAGAAAAGCCCTCTTTAGTTCCATCTTTACTCTTCCATTTTTTAGCATAAATATCAGTTCTAGATATAAAAAGTTCTCTAAAAAGCTCTATTTTCTCATCTTTTGAAAACTCTTTTTTATCTTTTGATTTTTGATTTTTTAAAAAGTTTTCTAACTCTTCAATTTTTTCTTCAAGCTTTTGTTTTTGAAAGTATAACTCTTCTAACTCAAGCTCAACTGTTTTCATAACCTATTAGTCCCAAAAAATTTTCAACAACTAAAAAAGAGCCAAAAACCAAATAATCATTTTCTAAATCCATTGCTAATTTTTCAATCTCAATAAGTTCTAACTCTTTTATACACTTTTTCAAAATATCTTTTTTAACAATTCGTTTATCATCTAAAGGCAATATAAAAATCTCTTTTATGATTGGTTTTAAAACTTTTAAAACTTCAAAATAATCTTTATCTTCATAAGAGTTATAAATCAGAGTTATTTTTTTATCTTTAAACTCCTCTTTTATAACTTTCGCTGCCAAAGAGTTATGTCCAACATCTATATATAAATTTTTTCCTATTTTTTGACATCTTCCAAATAGAGGAGTTGTGTTAAAAATTTCAAGATTTATAGGCTTATTTTTAAAATCTGGTAACTCTTGTAAACATCTAATACTAAGTGCTAAATTTCTTTTTAAATATGAAGCAAAAACAAAATCATAATCTATTTCAAAATTTTCAACTTTTAAGATTTCAATATCTGTATTAAACTCTTCTTTTAACTCTTCTTTTACTTTTTGTGCAACTTCAAAAACCTCTTGAAACTCTTGGTAACCTATTATCATTTTTTTGTTTGTTGCTCTCATTTTTGTTCTTGCAATTTTTTCTATGCTATTTCCCAAAAAAGATATGTGGTCAAGCCCTATAGTTGTGATTAAACTTAGGTCATTTTTCACCACATTTGTAGCATCAAACTCTCCACCTAATCCTGCTTCAAGAACTAAATATTCACAATCTTTACTTAAATAAAGAGCTAAAAGAGTTGTATATTCAAAATATGTTAGTTTTAAAAGTAACTCTTCATCATAAATTCTAGTCAAAAATTCATGTGCATTTTGTAATAAATTATCACTAACATCAGCTCCATTTATCCAAATTCTCTCATTAAATTTTTTGATATGAGGGGAGCTATAATGAAGAGTTTTAAAGCCAGTTTTATATAAATAGTGAGATAAAAATCTTCCCGTGCTTCCTTTTCCATTTGTTCCAACAATATGAATAACAAAAGGAATTTTTATCTCTTTTTCTAAAATAGAAAAAGCTCTGTTTACAAAGCTAAAATCTATTTTGTCATAATACATGGTTTTATGATCTAAAAAACCACTTAATGATTTTGTTTTTAAACTCATTTTTATTTAAAAGAACTAACAGCAACTCTTGAAAGAATATCAGTAACTGCCATATCACTAGCTTTTGAAATAGCTTCAAACCTTTGTGTATCGTTTATACTACTTCCAATATCAACAGCAAAATCATACTCACCATCAACTGTAAAACTCTTTGTTTTTGATGTAGATTTATCAAAATATTTAACAGCTATTACTACATTTGCTTTATACAATTTATTGTAACCATCTTTATCATATTGTAAAGTTGAAAAACTAACTCTTGATATTTTTAAATCCATTATAATATCAGCTTGAGATTCACTATTTACCATATTAGAACCAACTCTTTGAATTAATATCTTAGTTACCGCATCTTTTACTAAAACAGAGTTTTTAGGATCAGATGATGTTACATCCAATCTTACAAATAAATCTTTACCTAACTCTTGTTTTGCATAGTATGCAGATGGTCTATATCCACAAGATGCCAAAAATAATATAGATACTAAAAGTAAAGAAATTGGTTTTAGAAATCTCATATTATGCCTTAATTACAATATTTACAAGTTTATTTGGCACAACAATCTCTTTTATAATTGTAGAGTTTTCTAACCATTTTTTAGCATTTTCTTTTGCTATTTTTAAAACCTCTTCATTTGAGCTATTTGGTGCTACTTCTATTTCGCATCTTTTTTTACCATTTACTGTAACAGCTAAAACTATACTATCTTTTTCAAAAACCTCATTTTTAACCTCTAAAGGTTTTTTAAAGTTTTCAAGATTAAAGTATTTGTTTGAAATATCCCAACAAACATGAGGAATAATTGGTTCCAAAATATTTGTTAAAATATAGTAAGCTTCTGCCCAAATAGCTTCATTTTTTTGTGATGATAAATAGTTCATAGCCTCCATACAAGAAGCAATTAAAGTATTAAAAGCATATGTTTTTGTTAAAACTTCATTTGACTTATTTAAGGCTTCATAAACTTTTTTTCTAGCCTCTTTTTCATCTTTGCTTAAACTATCTTGAGATATGTTTTTAAACTCTTTTAAACCATCTGAAGTTATATTAATAGCTCTTTCATAAAATCTTTTTATAAATTTATATGCACCTTCAACTGCACTATCATTCCACTCTAACTCTTTTGTTGGTGGTGCTGCAAAAAGTATAAACATTCTTGCTGTATCTGCTCCATATTTTTCAATTAAAATATCAGGATCTACAACATTTCCTTTACTTTTACTCATTTTTGTACCATCTTTTAAAACCATACCTTGTGTTAAAAGTCTTTTAAATGGTTCATTGGAATTTGTATAACCTAAATCTTTTAAAACTTTTGTGAAAAATCTTGCATATAAAAGGTGTAAAATAGCATGTTCTATTCCGCCAATATATTGATCAACATCCATCCAATAATCACTATCTTCTTTTGAAATTCCTTCTGTTTGCCATTTCTTATGATTTGTTGCATATCTTAAAAAGTACCAAGATGATTGCACAAAAGTATCTAATGTATCTGTTTCTCTTATAGCACTTTGACCACATTTTGGGCAAGAGCAGTGTTTCCAAGAAGGATGAAGATCAAGAGGATTTCCCTCTCCTGTAATTTCTACATCAAAAGGCAAGGCTACAGGAAGATTTTCTAATTTTTCAGGAACCAAGCCACAAGTTTTACAGTGAACAAATGGAATAGGAGCACCCCAATATCTCTGTCTTGAAACTCCCCAATCTCTAAGTTTAAAATTTACTTTTTTACTTCCATTTGAATTTTGTTCAAAGTGATACATTATTGCATTTTTTGCATCACTATTTTTTAGGCCAGTAAAACTTTCACTATTTATTAAAACTCCATCTCCTGTATAAGCAGCTGTTTGTTTTTCTATTAGTCCATCATCTCCAACAATAACTTGTTTTATCGGTAAATCATACTTTTTAGCAAATTCAAAATCTCTTTGGTCATGCGCAGGAACTGCCATAACAGCACCCTCACCATAAGAGCTTAATACAAAATTTGCAACCCAAACTGGTACTTTTTGTCCAGTTAATGGATGAATTGCTTCAATTTCTAAATCAATTCCCTCTTTTTCTTGTATTGCTCTATCTTTTTGAGGTACTTTTTGCATATTTTTAATAGCATTTAATTTATTTTTTGGCAATAACTCTTTTTCTAATATGTATTTTACAATTGGATGCTCTGGAGAAAGTGCTGTATATGAAACTCCATAAATAGTATCAGGTCTTGTAGTAAATACACTAAAATTTGCAAACATCTTATCAAGTTTTGCTCTTGTCTCTTTTGTTACATCAAATTTAAACTCTAATCCTTCACTTCTTCCAATCCAATTCTCTTGCATTGTTAAAACTTGAGAAGGCCATGAATTTTCAAGTGTTTTTAAATCATCAAGCAAAGTTTGTGCATATTTTGTAATTGCTACATAGTATCCTGGCATCTCTTTTTGTATAATTTCATTGTCACATCTCCAGCAACACCCCTCAACAACTTGCTCATTTGCCAAAACCGTTTGACAATCATTACACCAATTTACAGTTGCACTTTTTCTATATAAAACACCAGCTTCATACATTTTTATTATAAACTCTTGCTCAAATTTTGTATAAAGTTCATCACTAGTTGCAAACTCTTGATTTTCACTAAAAGATAGACCTAAACTTCTTAGCTCATTTCTCATATAATCTATATTTTCATAAGTCCATTTTTTTGGATGAAGTTTGTTTTTAATGGCAGCATTTTCAGCAGGCATTCCAAAACTATCCCAACCAATTGGATGAAGTACATTAAAATCATTTTTTCTAAAATGTCTGGCAAAAGCATCACCTAAACAGTAATTTCTAACATGTCCCATGTGAATTCTTCCACTAGGGTATGGGAACATACTTAATATATATTTTTTTGGTTTTGAAAAATCATCACTTGGCTCAAAAGATTTATTATCAATCCAAAATTTTTGCCACTTTTTTTCAATATCCTTCGCCAAATACTCCATTAATAATCTTCCTTTTCTTTATTTTTTGCACTTTCAATCATAGAAAGTATCATCGATACTACATTTGCAATTACCGCACCAATTGCAAGAGCAATAACGAAGTTAATATTTCCTGTAAAAACGAATACCAAAAATGCAGGAATCAAGTGTAAATCAGCAACTAATGAACAAGCCAAAAGCTCAGCTGCAAGAAGATTTTTTACACCAATTTTTAAAATTGTAGATATTACATTAACTCCACCTGCTATAAAAAGAGCTATTATATTTGGTTCATACAAAAAACCAGCCGTTGTTGTTAAAGACATTAATGTTAAGAAAATATAGGTTACCTTACCCCAGTCCATTTTTTTCCTTTTAACTATTTAAAATAAAGTATGTATATTAGCTAAAATTGTATAAAAAACTAATTTTAACTATATTGCAAACTTTATTTATAGATTACAGCACTTTTTTAATTTACTTTAGATATTATAAATTAATTTTTTTTTAGGAAAACAAATGGATTTATCTGTACTGTTAGGATTAATAGGTGCTATAACATCTATTTCCGTGGGAGTTATTTTAGAAGGTGGAAATCCCGCTGGAGTTCTTCATATCTCCTCATTTATTATAGTTATACCAACTGCAATGCTAGAGGCTGTTGTTGCAACTGATTCCAAATATGTAAAAGCAGCTTTTAAAGAGTTTAAAAATATATTCAAAAAGTCACCTGTGAATTTTGAAGCAAGAATTGATGAGCTAGTTGAATATGCAATAACTGTTAAAAAGCAAGGGGTTTTAGCCTTAGAAAAAGATGTTCAGGGTTTAAATCATCAATTCTTAAAAGAGGCTTTAAGTATGGTTGTTGATGGAAGCAAAGAGGAGCAAATTGAAGAACAATTAGAACCTGTAATTGAAGCAACAGAGGAGTACTATCACGGAGCTAGTCACTTTTGGTTACATGCTGGGGAAACATCTCCTACTATTGGGCTTGTTGGTGCTGTTTTTGGTCTAATTTTAGCTTTACAAAAACTTGATGATCCTCCTGCTATGGCAGCTGGAATTGCTGGTGCATTTACAGCAACGGTTATGGGAATTGCTGGTTCATATATATTTTTAGGACCTTGGGGAGTTAAATTAAAAGCTAAAGGGCATTTAGTTGTAAAAGAGCAATACTTAATACTTGCTGCTTGTAAAGGAATGGCAAGAGGTGATGCACCTGGTGAACTTAAATTGAAGTTATCTAAAATGGTAACTCCAATGCCTTTATAGGATTTTTTTTAAATGTCTAAAAAAAAGAAGTGTGAGTGCCCAGCTGGTGAGAAGTGGGCAGTTCCATATGCAGATTTTTTAAGTCTTCTATTGGCTCTTTTTATTGCTTTATACGCTTTAGCTTCTGTAAACATAGAGAAACAAAAAGCATTAAAAGAGGAGTTTATAAAAATTTATAAATTTCCATCTGCAAATATAGTTGAAGAGCAAACAAAACAAGAAAAAGCTATGACAGATGAACCAGTTGATGATAATGTTGAGGGTAAAAAAGTTATAGTTCATACTTTAGAGAATAAAGATGAACAAGAACAAAATCAAAATAAAGGTGCAAATTTAATAGAGCTTCCAAATGGTTCTTTAATGAGTGTTCCAGCACATTTAGCTTTTGAGAGTGGAAAATCAGAGATTACATCTGTTTTTGCAAATGATTTTTTAAGTAATTTAGCTAAATTAATAAATGCAATGCCTGAAGATACTGAAATAAATGTAAAAGGCTATGCACAAGATAGTGAGGTTAAAAACTCTAAACACAAAGATGCTTTAGAACTTTCAACAGCAAGAGCAAATAATGTAATAAGAGAGTTAGTAAAATACAATGTAAAACCTTCAAGACTATACTCAAGTGGTTTTGGAAGTAATAAAGAGTCAACTCTAAAAGATAAAAGTGTAGTTGTGTTTGAACTTCATTCAAATGGTCAAATTCAAAGTGAAGAAGATTTAAATTTAGAGACAATTTTTAATAAAATGAAAGAGTAATGCAAAGTAAAAAAAAGTTTAATACTATTCTTCCTACTCTAAAAAAGAGGTGCTGTTTTTTAAAGTTTATAGATTTTGAACCAATAGTAAAATATGGTTCAATCTTTATAATCTTAGTATCTATTTTTATTCAATCTTCAAATATAATTCAAAATAAAAACTTACTATTAAGTATTTTTTCACTCTTTTTTAATCTATTTTTTCTATTAATTATTTTACAAAAATTGGAGATGATAAAGATTGATTTTTTGAATATTTATGTAGAGAGTTCTCTAAAGTTTTTAATATTTATATATCTTATAAACTCTATTTTGTATCTTTTTATAAATAACTCATTTTATTCTTATATATATGCACCTTTAAATCTTTTTGGTGCATATTTTATATTTTTACTTTTAAAAAAAGATGATATTAGTTAAACATCTTTTTTAAAGCATCTCTTCTTTCTTGAATAGAGCTAGGGTTTTCGTTTATCTTTTTCTCATCTTTTGCATCGCCTAATACTATATTAAAAAGTATATAAACAGCGATAAATAAAACAACTATAATATAAATTAATACTTTTATTGAAGAATCCATTCTAAGTTACCTTTATTTAAACTCTTCCTTGTTCATACATAGCTCTTAATTTCTCTTTCTCTCTTCTATTTGCCTCTTTTATAGCTTGTTTACTTCTATAACTATCTGTGTTAAATCCTAAGAATTTAATAAATGGAGAAACGACAAAAATAGATGAGTAAGTTCCTATAATAATTCCAACAAATAGTGTAAATGAAAACGCATATATTATCTCCCCACCAAATAAAAGCATAGTAAGAACTGCTAATTGTGTTGTAGAAGATGTAAGAACTGTTCTTGAAAGAGTTTTACTTACAGAATCATTTATTAAAGCATCAAGCTCTCTCTCTTTTGTAATTTGTAAACTCTCTCTAATTCTATCATTTACAATAATAGTATCATTTATTGTATATCCAATCAAAGTTAAAATTGCAGCAATCATATCAAGATTTACATCTATTTTAAATAGACTAATAAGCCCCAAAGTAATAATAACATCATGAACAAGACCAATAACAGAAGCAATAGCAAATCTCCACTCAAATCTAAATCCAATATAAATAAGCATAGCCAATAAAGCCATAGTCAAAGCCATAATACCTTTTTCTCTTAGTTCTGCTCCAACTTTTGCACCAACCATATCTATTTTTCTTACCTCAAAATTTCCAGTTGGTTCTAATATTTTGTACATCTCATCACTAACATCATTTGTTACACTGCTTGAAGTACCTGTAAATCTTATAGTTATCTCATCAGCACTTCCAAACTCTGTTACATTTGAACCAGCATATTTACTATTTTCTAAAACTTCTCTTATTTTATCTAAAGGTGCAGCTTGTTCATATTTTACTTGAACAATAGTTCCTCCAACAAAATCAATACCATAGTTTAAACCTCTTGTAAATAGTAACACAAGTGAAGCTATAATTAAAATTCCAGATATAGTTAAAAAAGCAACTTTTTTACCCATAAAATCATAAGTTTTATTGTTGTTAAAAATCTCCATTATGCTACTCCAAACCATTTTTTATTGTTTTTATCTTTTGCAATTTTTGGCATTATTGCTTGATAGATACCATGTGTTCCTACAATAGATGTAAGCATTGAAGTTAAAATCCCTATAGAAATAGTTACAGCAAAACCTTTAATAGCTCCACTTCCATAAGCATACAATACAATAGCAACTAAAAAAGTTGTAATATTTCCATCCATAATAGCTCTAATAGCGTTTGAATAACCATCTTCTATAGCTTTTTGAACACTTGCTCCTGTTCTTAAAACTTCTCTAATTCTCTCATTTATAATAACATTTGCATCAATAGCCATACCTAATGTAAGAATAATTCCAGCCATACCTGGTAGGGTTAAAGTTGCACCAAAAAGAGCAATTACTGCTAAAAGAATAAATACATTTGCAATTAAAGCTATATTTGCAATAATTCCAGCTCTTCTATAATAAAACATCATAAATATAAAAATTAAAGCTGTTCCAGAGACTAAAGCTATCATTGAAGCTTTTATACTATCAGCCCCCAAAGATGGTCCAACACTTCTTTTTTCCAAAAGAGTTACGCTTGCCAAAAGTGCTCCACTTCTTAAAGCAATAGCAACATTTCCAGCTTCTTGTACTGTAAACCCTCCAGAAATTTGACCACTTCCTCCACCAATTCTCTCATTTATATTTGGTGCAGAGTAAACTTTTCCATCTAAAACAATTGCTAACCTTTTTCCTACACTTTTAGCAGTAAAATCACCAAAAATTCTAGCTCCCGCACTATTTAAAGTAAAATTTATAATTGGTTGATTTGATTGACTAAATGCAACTTGAGCATCTACAACTTGACTTCCATCCAAAATTGGTATCTCTTTTACAAGATATTTTTTATTTGAATCATTTGTATCTTCTAAAATAACATCTCCAAAAGCAGCTGCCTCTTTACTTGTCATTTGATATACTCTATCCATTCTCTCTTCATCAACTGCCATTAGTTCAAGTTTTGCAGCTTTTGAGATTAAATCCCTTGCTGCTTTTTCATCACTAGCTGTTTTAATTCCTGGGAGTTGAACAACTATATCACTATCACCTTGTCTTACAACTGTCGGTTCACTAAGCCCAAATTGGTCAAGTCTATTTCTAATAGTCTCAACAGCTTGAGCAACAGAGTAATCTTTTGTTTTTATTATCTCTTCAGCATTTAGAGAAACTTTATACTCTAAATCTTGTTTAACTATATCTAAACCCTTTATTTCTGAGAGCATTTTATCCATTTTAGCCATTTCATCAATATCTAAAATTGAGAAATAAATAGAGTTATCACTAACAGTCAATCCGTCAATAAGCAACTCTTCATCATCACTAAAATATTTAATAGCAGTTGCAATTGATTTTGTTTTTGAAGCTACCGCCTCTTCAGTGTTTACACCCAAAAGCATATGAAGTCCACCTTGAAGGTCAAGTCCTAGATTTACTTTTTTACCATAATCTGTTTGCATTAAAGATGGAATAGCAAAAAAAACACCAAATATAATACTAATTAAAAAAATTGTGAGTTTAAAATTAAAAATTTTCAATATAAATCCTTATTTATAGGGAGAGAATTTAAGATATGAAAATCATATCTTAAATAATAAATTATTCAGTAATAAGTCTAGCAACAAACTCTTTAGCCAATTTCATCTCAGAGTTATCACTATTTTTTACTACAAAAAATGCATCTTCAACTTTTACTACTTCTACCATTAAGCCACCATTTGTTACAATCTTATCACCTTTTTTAAGGTTTATGATCATCTCTTTATGAGCTTTTGCTTGTTTTTGTTGTGGTCTAATTATTAAAAAATAGAATATTGCAAAAAGTGCAACCAGAGGTAGTAATGAAGTCAATAAATCGCCTTGCATCGAATTTCCTTTTTATTGTGGGTTTAGTATGTTTTTATTAAAAACGGAATATTTTAACAAAAATTTAATAATAAAAGGCTTGATTACAGCTTGCCTACTTAGTGCTTTTATATATTTATCATATTTTGGATTTGAATTTAAATTAATCAATACACTATTTGGACTTTATGGAATATATCTTCTACTCACAATTCCTAGAGTTTCTCTATTTTATGCAGGATTCTTTACAGGAATTTTGTGGTGTTATTGGATGAGTGTTAGTTTACAATACTATGATATTACCTATATAGCTCCATTTTTACTTTTAGGAATTGGTATTGTTTTTGGAACTATTTTTGCTCTTTTTGCAGTTATAAATAAACTCTCTTTTAGAATTTTAATGATTTTTGGATTTTTATTTATCTCTCCATTTGGTTTTAATTGGTTAAAACTTGAGCTTATATTTATTGATTCATATTTAAGCACTACAAAATTTGCATTTTTCTTAATTCTTATATCACTTTATCTTGTAATAAAATTAAAAAGATTAAAAGTACTAGCTATTTTACCACTACTATTTGCTTTTCATAACCAAAAAGGTGAGTTTATAGATACTCCAAAAGCAAAAATATATATGCCTCAAATGTATATAAATCAAGATTTAAAATGGGATAAAGAGTATTTAAAAACTTTAAATGATGAAAATTTCAAACAAATTTTTGATGCTATTGACAAGGGCTATACTTTAATTGTTTTACCTGAAACTGCTTTTTCTGTTGCACTAAATAAATACCCTAGTTTAAACAATATGCTTCTAGAATTATCAAATAAAATAGATATAGTAACTGGTGCTTTATATGTAGAAGATAACCAAATTTTTAATGCTTCATATTTTTATAGTAAAAATAGTGTTAATGTAGCAAAAAAAGTTGTTTTAGTACCTTTTGGTGAAGAGATACCTCTTCCTAAATTCTTTGTTGATTTGATTAATGATATTTTCTATAATGGAGCTACTGATTACTCAAAAGCAAGCTCTCCAACAGATTTTATAATTCAAGGAGAGAAATATAGAAATGCAATTTGTTATGAAGGGACAACAGATAAAATATTTGAAAATTTAGGCGATACTAAATATATGATTATGATTTCAAATAATGCTTGGTTTACACCTTCAATAGAGCCAACTTTACAGCATCTACTTTTAAAATATTACTCAAAAAAATATAGCGTTACAATATTTCATGTTGTAAATGGAAGTGAAAATAGAATTTATAGACCTTAAAACTAAGTGGTGATAACAGGATAGGGTGATAAGTCCTATCCCTTTTATTAATATGCTTTTGTAATAAGTACAAAACATATTAAAACTATTACCACCATAAGAGAATACACAGTAACTCCTTTAAAAGTCGCTCCCGCCCTATAAATTGCTACACTACCCGCAAAAAAAAAGGTAAAGCTATAAAAAGCTCTACCTTTTACACGACTTTGTGGATTATCAGCCCACTTAAGTTATTTGTACATTCTCTTAACGGCAAAATTTTACTCAATTATGAAATTATTGTCAATATACTATTTTATAAAATTCTTCATAATTCTATCTATTAACTCATCTTTTGAAAGATTCTCTTCTATTTGTAAATCCATTGCAAAATTCAAAATATTTTTAAAATCACCACTAGGAGTAAAACCTAAATCAAGCAAATCTACTCCCATAATATGTGGTTTTAATGCTTTATTTAAAATATCAGACTCTTCACATTTTTGTAAAATTAAATCAATATCTTTATTCCCAAATGCCATCTCAACAAAGATTAAATCTTCCAAAACTATACTTAAAGATTGTTTTTTTAAACTTATAATGTCATTTTCCAAACTCTCTTTACATAAAGATTCTACAGAATTTATAAACTTTTTATCACTGGTAATTTTTGATAAAAATTCAAAAACATCTTCCTCTTTTTCATCTTTTAGTAAAACAACAAAATATAAAACTAATGCCCTTTTTAAATCTATATCTCTATTTTCAAAAATTTTTGAGAGTTTATCTATAGCTTTATATTTTTTTAAAAAAGATATTTTAAATATTTCAAACTCATCTAAAAGTTTTAAACCAACACTTGGCTTTTTTGATTTTAAAAGAAGTTTTTTTAACTCTTCAAAAACTCTCTCTTTTGATAAATTATTCAATTCACCACTTTTTATTATAGTTTTTAAAAGTTGTTTTGTCTTTTTTGTTATTTTAAAATCAAATCTTGAAGCAAAACCAAAAGCCCTAAAAACTCGTAAACTATCCTCTACAAAACTTTTTTTATCTATATATCTTATTTTTCTTTTTTTTAAATCTTTTATTCCATCAAAAGGATCTATAAAACTATCTTTAAAATAGTCGTAATATATAGCATTTATGGTAAAATCTCTTCTTTTTGCAGCTTTTTTTATATTTAAATTTGAAAGAAGTTTTATCTCAAAACTTTTATGAGTTTTTCCTACTTTTTTCTCTACTCTAGGAATAGAAAAATCAATATCAAAATCATCGATATTTATTTTTAAAACACCAAAAGATTTTCCAATATCATGAACTTTTGTATATTTTTCTAAAATTATTTTTAAGTTTTCTAAGTTTTCAATACCAAAAACTTCAATATCAAAATCTTTAACAGCTTTTTTTAAAAGAAAATCTCGCACACAACCACCAACAAGATATGGCTTATAGCCACTATCTTGTAATGTTGTTAAAATATCAATGAGTAGTTTTGGTATATTAATTTTTGATTTGTTGATATACATTTTTTGAATATGGAATTGTAATTCCAACCTCATCAAACTTTATTTTAATCTCTTCTAAAAGTTCAGCTTTTAAAGAACCATAATCAGATGATTTTGCCCAAACATTAACACCCAATTTTACAGAAGTTTCAGCTAAATCAGTTACAGATATTCCAAATCCTTTATCTTTTAAAACTTTTGGATTTGAGTTTATAATATTTGTTAAAACATCTTTTGCATTTTTAATACTATCTTCGTAAGAGATAGCCACAACAATATCAACTCTTCTTGTATTATTTGCATTTACATTTGTTATACTTCCACTTGTAATTGAAGAGTTTGGTACAATTATTTTTTGATTATCAGCAGTTAAAAATACTGTAT
Source organism: Arcobacter thermotolerans (assembly GCF_983172305.1). Taxonomy (NCBI): domain Bacteria; kingdom Pseudomonadati; phylum Campylobacterota; class Epsilonproteobacteria; order Campylobacterales; family Arcobacteraceae; genus Arcobacter; species Arcobacter thermotolerans. The sequence continues at coordinate 87,916 of NZ_CFAFZJ010000004.1, read as the reverse complement.
TAAAAATTGTAACTTCTGTAACAGTTCCACTTACTCCACCAGCAACTACACTATCACCTGCTTTAAATGGTTTAAATAAAACTATCATAACACCTGAAGCAAAATTTCCTAAAGAGTCTTTCAAAGCTAAACCAACAGCTAAACCAGCAGCTCCTAAAATAGCTAAAAATGAAGTTGTAGCAATTCCTAATTTATTTAAAGCAGCAATTATAACAACAGTTAATAAAGCATAATAAACAATGTTTTCCAAAAACTTAACCAAAGTTTCATCAACACCACCAACTTTTCTTAAAGCTTTACCTAAAATTTTAACTACACTTTTTGAAATCCATTTTCCTATAAAAAATATTAAAAGTGCAAAAACAAAAGATATAGAGTATCCTATAGCTATATCCACAATATTATCTGGAATAAAAGATTTAAAATCTCTTGTTATTTGCTCAACATTTTGATCAACAACTTTCTCTATATTTTTTTCAATACTCATATTTCCACCTTTTTATTTAATTAAGTTTAAGATTTCAGAAACAACTTCTTCTATTTTTACTTCTGTTTTAAGAAGAGTTTTTCTATCCACTATTTCAACTATTCCGTCCAATAATTTTTTCCCAATAATTATCGCATATGGAAAACCTAAAAGCTCAAAATCTCCAATTTTAAACCCAAATCTAGCATTTATTCTATCATCTAAAATAACTTCTACATTTGAAGCTTTTAACTCTTCATAGATTTTTTCACCCATATTTTTTTCATCTTCATTTTTTGAGTTTGAAACAATAATATCTACCATAAATGGAGTTGTACTTTTTGTCCAAATACAACCTTTTTCATCGTGGTTTTGCTCAATCACAGCAGCAACAAGTCTTGATACTCCTATTCCATAACATCCCATAATAAATGGTTTTGCTTTTCCATTTTCATCTAAAAATGTAGCATTCATAGCTTTTGAGTATTTATCTCCCAACTGAAAAATATGTCCAGCTTCTATTCCTTTTGTATATGATAGTTTTCCACCACAACAAGCACAAGTATCTTCTTCTTTTACAGCTATCAAATCAAAGTATTTAATATTTTCAATAACTTTTAAATCAACATTTATAAAATGGAAATTCTCTTCATTTCCTCCACAAACCATACTTTGAGAGTTTTCTAACTCACTATCTACAACTACCAAAATATCTTTTGGTAAATCTACTAATCCACAATATCCAGCAACAACTCCTGCATCTTTTATCTCATCAAGAGTTGCATCAATAAGTTCCAAAGCATCTATACTATTTTGTGCTTTTGTATCTTCAAGCTCATCACTTCCTCGCACAAAAAACACCACAATTTTAGATTCATCTTTAAAAATTGCTTTTTTAATAACTGCTTTTATAGTTTGCTCTTTGCTTACACTTAAAAAATTTGCAACATCTTCAATTGTTGTACAATTTGGAGTCTCTACTTTTTTTAATTCACCCTCTTTAAATTCATATTTTTTTGCTTCTCTTTTTGCAGCTTCAATATTTGCAGCATAATTACAACCATCACAAACAACAATTGTATCCTCTCCACTACTTGCCAAAACGTGAAACTCTTTACTTCCACTTCCACCAATTGCACCACTATCAGCTTCAACAACTCTAAAATCAAGACCTAATTTTGTATATATTTTTTTGTAAGTCTCTTCCATAAGATTAAACTCTCTTACTAAATCCTCTTCACAAGAGTGAAAAGAGTATCCATCTTTCATCAAAAACTCTCTTCCTCTCATAAGTCCAAATCGTGGACGTGCTTCATCTCTAAACTTTGTATTTATTTGATAAAGATGAAGAGGTAAATCTTTGTATGAAGTAACTCTATTTTTTACCATATTTACAACAGCTTCTTCATTTGTAGGACTTAAAACAAACTCACCATTTTTTCTATCTTTAAATCTTAAAAGCTCACTTCCCATAGTTAAAGCTCGTCCAGATTCGCTCCAAAGACTAAGAGGTGTCACAAAACCAAATTGAACCTCATTTGCTCCTGCTTCATCCATCTCTTTTTTTACAATAGCTCTAATTTTTTCTAAAACAATTTTTCCCAAAGGCATAAAATCATAAATTCCAGCTCCAGTTTGAGCAATAAATCCACCACGAACTAAAAATTGATGAGAAGGCAAAGAGGCATCACTTGGCATCTCTTTTGTTGTTGGAATAAAAAGTTTACTAAATTTCATATATTTTTCCTATATTTTTAAAATAATTTTTGATTTTCTAATTTTTTGATAAATGTTCACATTTGAAGTTTGTATCACTATTTTGTTTTGTAAACATACTTTGAACAGAACTTACAACCAAATCACACTCCATATTTCTTGAAATATTTTTAAGTTGTTTTGATGGATTATGAAGATACTCAGTCATTATAGTTTGGCAAAGTTTTTTGATATTATCTTCATGCTCTTTTGGTATAAAACCTTTTTTTATAGCATTTTGAACTTTTTTCTCAATTATACTATCACCTTTTAGATACAAATTTTTAATAATTGGTTCAATATCAAGGCTCTTTAACCAATCAAAGAACTCTAAAGTAGATCGACCAACTATTGAATAAGCCTCTTTAGCTTGAGCTGACCTTTGTGTCATATTTGAATTTACAATCTCTTGTAAATCATCTACACTATAAATATCTAAATCAAACATTGATATATTCTCATCAATATCTCTTGGAACTGCAATATCAAACCAATATCTACTTATACTAGAACTTGGAGTATTCTCTTGTGTAATTATTGGATATGGTGCAGATGTTGCAGTTATCATTACAGGCATAATTTCAAGCAACTCTTCAAGCTTAGAATAAGGCTCTACTTTTATAGAAGCTTCAAAACTATCTGCTAGATTTTGAGCTTTTTTTATATCACGGCTAGTTATTGTTACATCAAAACCAGAGCTTATTAAGTGTTTAACTGCCAATTCACTCATAAGTCCAGCACCTATAACTAAAGCATTTACACCTTTTGCATCTCCTACTAACTCTTTTGCTTTTGCAACAGCAGTAGATGCAACTGAAACAGAACCTGTTCCCAAACTAGTAGCAGTTCTCACCTGAGCAGCACACTTAAAAGCATAATGCATAACTTTACTCATAGACTCACCACAAAAACCAAAACTTTGAGAAAATCTAAAAGCATCTTTTAGTTGTCCTACAATTTGAGTTTCACCAATAACCAAACTATCAAGTGCAGAAGCAACCGAAAAAAGATGATGCACAGCACCATCTCCATCATAAATATCAGCCCTATCATATAAAAATTCAAAATCCAAAGATGAATAGTTAGCTAAATTTTCAATAATATTTTTACTACTTTGTTTTATATTTGAACTTTTTGCAATAATTTCAACCCTATTACAAGTAGAAAGCAAAACCAATTCACTAGTTGTAGGTGCTTCCAAAAGTTTTCTTATAAATCTTGCTTTCTCTTCATCACTATTAAAAGCTAATTTTTCTCTCTGTTTTATATCTAAATTTTTATGCGAAAAACTGATTACTAAATAACTCATCTTAAAAATCTCTTTCTATCATAGCTTTCATAATATTTATTAAATCTTCACTATTTTTTTCATCTTTTATAGAGTTTATAGCTTCAAGCCCTCTATTTTTTGCCTCTTTTATAGCATCACTCAAAGCATTTGTACTATTTAGTTTCTCTTTTAAATAATCAAGCTCTTTTTGATTTAACTCTTTTTTATACAAAGATTTAAAATACTCTTTATCTTCAACTCTTTCATACAAATATAGATATGGAATAGTTACTTTTCCCTCTTTAAAATCAAGCATAGCAGGTTTTCCAAGAGTTTGGCTACTTTGTGTAATATCTAAAATATCATCAACCATCTGAAAAGCAAGACCTAAATTTTTTCCATAAGAGGCATATCTCTCTTGTTTTTCATCATCGCAACCTATCAAAATAGCTGCACTTCTAGCACTAGCTTCTATTAGCGATGCTGTTTTTTTATATATCATTGTTAAATATTTATCATATGAACTATTAAATGATTCAGTTAAATCAACATCCATCATCTCACCAATACTTAGTTCCGTTACAGCATTTGAAACATGATATGCAACTCTCTTATCCATTTGAGATAGTTCTGTAAAAGCTCTTGAGTATAAAATATCTCCAAACATTATTGAAGTTTTATTATCATACAAAGCATTAATAGATGGTTTTCCTCTTCTCGTATCAGCTTCATCTATAACATCATCATGCAAAAGTGAAGCTGCATGAATCATCTCCACAACTGCACAAAGCCTTATAATCTCATCACTCTTTTCACTCTCTTTTGCAATTTTAAGTATAAGCTTACTTCTTAGCATCTTTCCAGTTGCCAATTTTTCAAGCAAATCCAAAGCCTTTGGATAATGACAAACCTCTACAAAATCTCTTATTTGATTTTTTACTTTTTCTAAAACTTCCACTTAACTATCCAACCTACTAATAATCTCTCCAGAAAATTCCATATAAAGCCCTTTTTTCATAGAGTTTACATCTTCTAGATTCATCTTTTTAAACTCTTCTAAATATGAGTTTATATCAAAATCCTCATCTTTATCTTGACTTATAATAAGCTCCAAAATTGCTAATTTTTCAATAACCTTATCAATCTCATCTTCAACTAAATCTCTATGAGTCTGCTCTAAAATATCAAAAAACTTTGACTTTGGACTTCCAAAAAATATATCATCGTCATCTTCTGTAAACCAATCTTTATATTTACTCACCTTTATTTTCCAATCGCACTCTTACACTTTTTGCATGTGCTGTTAATCCTTCAGTATCTGCTAGAAGTGCACAAGACTCTCCCAAATCATTTATAGCTTTTTTTGAAAAACTAATTATTGAGCTTTTTTTAAGGAAATTCTCTACATTTAAAGGACTATAAAATCTAGCTGTTCCACCTGTTGGTAAAGTGTGATTTGGTCCTGCTATATAATCTCCAATTGGCTCAGGAGTATTTTCACCTAAGAAAATTGCTCCAGCGTGTTTTATAAACGGAAGTAGTTCAAATGGATTTTTTGTCATAACTTCTAAGTGTTCAGGTGCTATTTTATTCATAAGTTCAACTGCTTCTTCCATATTTGAAGCAACAATTATAACACCCCTCTCATCTATTGATTTTTTAGCAATCTCATATCTGCTTAAATTTGCTAAAAAATTATCAACCTCTTTGCTTGTATTTTTTGCTAAATCTTCACAAATAGTTATCAAAATAGAACTAGCCATCTCATCGTGTTCTGCTTGAGATAATAAATCTATTGCTATATAATTTGCTTTTGCACTCTCATCTGCTAAAATCCCTATTTCACTAGGTCCCGCAATCATATCAATATTTACTTCTCCAAAAACAAGCTTTTTAGCAGTTGCTACAAAGATATTTCCAGGTCCAGTGATAACATCTACTTTAGGAATTGTTTGTGTTCCATATGCCATAGCTGCAATTGCACTTGCTCCTCCAACTTTATAAACTTTTGAAACATTACAAAGATGACAAGCTGCAAGAAGTAGTTCATTTACCTCATTATTTGGAGTTGGTGTACAAACAACTATCTCTTTAACACCAGCAACTAAAGCTGGAATTGCATTCATTAATAAAGAGCTTGGATATGCAGCTTTCCCACCTGGAATATAAAGCCCAGCTTTATCAACAGCAGTTACTTTTTGTCCCAAAATAGTTCCATTCTCCTCAAAATCTATCCATGATTTTGGAAGCTGTTTTTCGTGATATGATTTTATTCTTTCATATGCTGTGTGAAGTGATTTTTTTAAACTCTCATCTAAATTATCATAAGCTTTTTTCATATCTTTTTGAGAAATTAAAAGTTCATCATCACTTTTAACGCTCCATTTATCAAATTTTTCAATATGTCTTTTTAAAGCCTCATTTCCATCTTCAACAATCTCATCAATAATATTTTCAACTATTTTTGAAACACCTTTTATATCACTTTTTGCTCTTTTTAAAATATTTTCAAACTCTGTTTTAAACTCTTTATCTTTTGTATATATTATCTTCATTTTATCTGTCCTAAAATCTCTTTTACTATAAGTTTCAAATCTCTATTTTCAACATCAACAATAATATCTGCAACTCTTTCATACTCTTTAACTCTTGTATCATAAAGTTTCATAGCCTCTTTTTTATTTTGTAAAAGTGGTCGCTTTTTTAACTTATTTTTTGCATTTGGTGCTTTTTTTATTCTTTTTAATATTCCATCAAATGATGACTTAAGATATATTACAGTTCCTATATTTTTAAGATTCTCTTGTCTATAAAATCCACCACCAGTTGAAATAATTGTGTTTTCTACACTTTCTTCAAGCCAAAGAGCAGTCTTTTTTTCTAAATTTCTAAAATAAGCTTCACCATCAACGGCAAATATCTTTTTTATAGCTCTATTTTCCATACTCTCTATTAAATCATCTGTATCAATTGCATACAATGAAGACTCTTTAACCATAGCTCTAGCAACAGTTCCTTTTCCAACACCCATAAAACCAATTAGTATAATATTATTTTTTTTCATAAGGTGCGATTGTATCAAAATATTTGTAAAAAATCCTAAAAATAAGAAACAATATGCTTATCTTTAAATTAAATTAACAAAAAATTAACGATTTTAAGAAAAGTTTAATTTTAACTCATATAAAATGTTCGCCAAGGTTCACAAGGGAATAAATTATTTCTTGTAAATCGACTTTAATTTCGAAATTTTAGGAGAAAAAAACATGAGAAAAATCTCAAAAATTAGTTTAGTAGCAGCTGTTGCAGTTGCTGGTTTTAGTACTGCTAATGCTCAACCATTAGAAGAAGCTATTAAAAATGTAGATGTATCTGGATCAGTAGTTTACAGATATAACAACTATGATGACAATGGTACAACTCAAAGAGGTGACCAAACTGAATCAAATAACTACAAAATTGGTCTAAACCTATCTTCAAAAGTAAATGACTATGTTAAATTTAACTCAAGATTTATCGTAGGTTCAAAAGATAATGGTGGATTTGCTTCATTAGGTTCAAAAAAACAAAACACTGGAACAACTCAAGGTTTAGATACACAAGCTGATGTAAGTTTATCAAATGCATACTTTGGATTTACAGCTATTCCAAATACTGTTGTAAATATTGGTAAACAAGGTTTAACTACTCCATATACAGTTGCTGTTGATATAAATGGAAATGAGCAAACTGGAACAGGTATCCTAGCTCTTTCAACATTTGGACCTGTAACTGCTGGTGCTGGTTACTTTAATGCAACAAACTTAAATGCATCTACAGAAATAAATGCAGGACAAGGTTTAAAAGTTGGTAAGGATCTTAATGGTAATACAGGTGATACTTTTGATGGTGGTTTAGATATGTATGTTGCTACTGTTCAAGGTGATTTAGATTTTGTTAAACTTGAAGCATGGTATGCAGGTTTACAAAATACTTTTGGTTCTTACACTTTAGCAGCAACTTCAAATCTTGATTTAGCAGAAAATGCAAAATTAGGTTTAGAAGCTAGATATGTACAATTAACTTTAAATGATAAAGTTGCTAGAGGTTTAACTTCTGATAAAAACTCTATGTTCAGATTTGCTGTTGATGGTAAATTCTCTATCGTTAACGCTAGACTTGCATATACTATGACTGATAAAAAAGGTGGTTTAACTGCACTTGATCAAGATGCAAAAAACACATCTCTTGGATGGAATATTACATCTAATGGTGTAGCAAATGCTGATTACTATCAAGCTGCTTTAGGTGCTGATATTTTAGATAACCTAAACTTTACATTAAACTATGGTAACCTAAAATCTAAAGCAACTGGTAATGCTACTTTAACAGGAGCAGCACTTGCTGATTTTAAAGCTCAAGAAGTTTATGGACAATTAACATATAAAATGTCTAAAAACTTAAATACATATTTAAGATATGGTAACTATGAAGAGAAAGTAAATTCAACTGGTCTTAAAACTGTTGATCAAAATATGGGAAGATTACAAGTTGCTTATACATTCTAATTTCTCTTAGGAAGTGGGAATTTATTCCCACCTCTTAGGGATTTAGAAAACAACTTTTCTTTAAAAGGTTGGGCTTTTGCTCAACCTTTTTTTTTGCCTTTTTAAAACTGAAAATTAGAACAACACTATTTTGGATGTGACACTTTGTTTTTTTAGGATAAAGATTTTTTATATAAATTTCGTATAAAAAACTAAACTGTTTGAAGCAAACTTTAGTTTGCAAGTTTTTGGTTTTTAGAAATTTATTGAAAAAATCCCTAAAAAAGCAACTCGTGTCACGATTTTTTGTTACTTTTTATAAAAAAAGTAAATAAAAACTTTTTGCCTCTTTTATTGACATAAAATTTATACTTAGATAGAATTAGCGCGTTGAAACAAGATAATTCTTTCAGGAGTGATGACCTGATAGGTAAATCAAGAAAGGTAGAGCTTTTTAGCTTTACCTTTTTTTTTGCTGGGTGGTTAGCAAAAGTAAAACTTTTGGGGAAAAGGGGATTTTACCAAAAGGAGTTATTTTGTTTCACACAATAGCAGTAATACTTTTAATATTTATAGTTCTAGCAACCAGACTTTATTAATTGGAAAACATGGGGGAATTCATCACTCCCCTATTACTGCTACTTTTATTAAAATTATTCTTATTTAAAAATAAAAATCAAAACTACACTCTTTGAATGTGAAACTTTGTTTTCCCCATTTACGAATCAACATTAAAATATAAAAATCAAATATAATTACAATTTGTAATATTTCTTTCACTTGTTAATTTTTTTTGATACAATTTAAGATTAAATTTTCAAGGAAACAAAATGCAAGATTTAATCATAAATGAAAATAGTATAAAAGATAAAATCTATACTATACGAAATATGCAAGTTATGTTGGATAGAGATTTAGCAGAGCTTTATGGTGTAAAATCTATTCGTCTTAGAGAACAAGTTAAAAGAAATATGGAGAGATTTCCATCAGATTTTATGTTTCAATTAGATGAAAATGAGATAGCTTTTATGGTATCGCAAAATGCGATACCTTCCAAACAACATCTAGGTGGTAGTTATCCATATGTTTTTACAGAACAAGGTGTTTCAATGCTTAGTGCTATTTTAAGAAGTGAAGTTGCTGTAAATGTTAGTATAAAAATTATTAGAGCTTTTGTCGAGATGCGAAAACTAATCTCTCAAAACATAGCTTTGTTTGAGAGATTTGAAAGAATAGAAAATCGATTAACAATCCACGATAAAAATTTCAATCTACTTTTTAAAGCCTTAGAAGATAAAAACAATATTCCAGTGCAAAACATCTTTTTTGATGGTCAAATTTATGATGCTTACAGTTTTGTAAATGACTTAATAAAACTAGCAAATAGTGAAATAGTTTTGATAGATAATTATATAGATGATACAGTTTTTACTTTGTTTAGTAAGTATCCAAATATAAATTTTATAATTTATACGAACAATATCTCAAAGCAATTAAAATTAGATTTTGAAAAATATTCAAAACAATATAAAAATATTGCTCTAAAAACTTTTAAATCTAGCCATGATAGATTTTTGATTATAGATAAAAAAGATATTTATCATTTGGGAGCTAGCTTAAAAGATTTGGGTAAAAAATGGTTCGCTTTTTCAAAGATGAGTTTGGACTTTTTAAATTTGGATGAGATTTTTAATAGATTAAAATAATCTTGTGTCACGATTTTTTGTTAATTTTGTAAAAAAAGTAAATAGAAAACTTTTTGCCTTTTTACTTCCTAATTTGATATAATCGTTTAAAAAATTTATAAAGGAATAAAATGCTTATAACTATAGAAAATGCAGATAAAAAACTTTTAGATGTTATTAAAAGTATCATAAAACTTTCACCAAATGCTAATTTAAAAATTGAAAAAGAACCAACAAATGAGTTATTAGAAGCCATTGAAGAAGTTAAAAATGGAAAAGTTGAAACTTTTAAAGATTTTGAAACTTATAAAAAAGCAATGGAAATTTAAAAGAGTTTAGAAAGTGTCATGTAAAACCTGATTTAGTTTTAATATATAAAAAAGTAAATATAAACTTTTTGCCTTTTTACTTCCTAATTTGATATAATCGTTTAAAAAATTTATAAAGGAAAATATATGCATACAGTTAAACTAAAAATAAATGATGATATTTATAACCATATAATGTTTTTCCTAAAAAGTCTTGACAATAATAAAATAAAAATTTTAGAAGAGAAAAAACAAAAAACAGTATCAAAAGATGACAATGAAGATACAAAACTATTTTCAAACCATTCTGCAAATCTTATAGAAGATTGGCAAGACTTAGAAGAAGATAATATATGGAAATAAAAACTTTTGATATTGTACTTTGTGAGTTCTATTTTAGCAATTTAAATCAATCAAAAAAAAGACCAGTACTTGTATTTAAAGACAATTTACCTTTTGATGATTTTATTGCAATTCCAATTAGTAGTAAAATAGGAAATATGACAAATGATGAGATATTAATAGAGTTAAAAAATTTTGTAAATATTTTGAGTATTGAATTTTAAAACAAAGGCAAAATTTGATCTTATGTGATATTGGAAATACAAGTACAAAGTTTTTTATAGATAAAAATATAAAAAATTACTACAAAAATGATAAAATCCCAAAGTTTAAAGATGATATTTTTTACATAAGTGTAAATGAAAAAGCTACAAAAAAACTTCTTAAAAAAAATCCTCATGCAAAAAATCTAGCTAGTTTTATAGATTTCAAAACTTCTTATATAGGTTTAGGAGTAGATAGAGCTGTTGCTTGCTATTTTGAAGAAAATGCAGTTATTATTGATGCAGGAAGTGCAATAACTGTAGATATAATTGAAAATAAAAAACATATTGGTGGTTTTATATTTTTAGGATTAAATAGTTTTTTCAAAGCTTATAAAAATATCTCAAAAAAGCTAGAAATATCAAAAAGTGATTTTGAAAAAAATATTAATTTGGATAAAATACCGCTTCAAACAAAAGATGCTGTTTTTTTTGCTTTATTAAAATCTATCATTTTACCTATAAAAGAGATTTGTAAAAATAAAAATATAATATTTACAGGTGGAGATGGAGAGTTTTTGAGCCAATTTTTTGAAAATAGTATATATAAAAAAGATTTAATATTTGAAAATATGAAAAGGATAATAGATGCTAACAATAGCCCTTCCTAAAGGAAGAATTGCAGATGAAACTCTTGATAGATTTGAGAAAGCTTTTGGAGAGAAGTTTGTTTTTGAAGATAGAAAACTAATATTAGAAAAAAGTGGTTTTAAGTTTTTAAATGTAAGAAATCAAGATGTACCAACTTATGTTATGCATGGAGCTGCTGATTTGGGAGTTGTTGGACTTGATGTTTTAGAAGAAAAAGAGTACGACTTAATAAAACTTTTGGACTTAAAACTTGGACGTTGCAAAGTTGCTTTTGGTTTAAGAGCTGGAGAGAAACTAAATTTTGATAAAAGTAAAATAACAATAGCTACAAAACATGAAAAAATAGCAAAAAAATATTTTGAACAAAAAGCTATGGCAGTAGAGATAATAAAACTTTATGGTTCAATTGAGCTAGCACCTTTGGTTGGGCTTTGTGATTGTATTGTTGATATTGTTGAAACTGGTGAAACTATGAAACAAAATGGTTTAGAAGTTGGACCAACAATAATGGAAACAACAGCTCACTTAATAGCAAATAAAAACTCATTTTATGCGAAAAAAGATTTTATTTTTGATTTAAAAGATAAGCTAGAGAAATTTTTATAATGGGACTTGATTTATATGCAAGAATAGAGCCATATTTGGATTTTGAAGAGGAGATTTACTCTCTTCATAAAGAGTTCTTGAAATTTATTATGGTAAATGATTTAGACAACATAATCGATATTGGTTGTGGACAAGGATATTTTTTAAATAACTTAGAGATAAACAAAAAAAAAGCTTTTGGGATTGATTTAAGTGTTGAGCAAATAAAGATTTGTGAAGAAAAAGGCTTAAATGCAAAAGCTATAGCTCTTGAAGATGTCAAAGAAAAATTTGATTGTGCAACTGCAATTTTTGATGTTTTAAACTATATTCCAAAAATTGAACTTGAAAAATTTGTTTTACAAGTTAATAAAGTTTTAAATCCAAATGCTTATTTTATATTTGATGTAAACACATATTTTGGTTTTGATGAAGTAGCTCAAGGAACTATAAATATTGATGTTGAAGATAAATTTATAGCAATTGATGCTTTTTTTGAAAATGATAAACTTCAAACAAATATAACACTTTTTGAAAAAGAAAAAAGTGGAAAATATAGAAAAGAACAAGATAAAATAGTACAAGAGTACCATAAAAAAGAGTATTTAGAAAAAATTCTAAAAAAATCTGGTTTTGAGATTGTTGAGATAAAAGAGTTTTTTCTTCATACAGATGAAAGTGCGGATAAACTAATATTTATTTGTAAAAAACATTTATAATACTTAGACTCTTTTTTTTAGCTTTTTTCTTGATAAATCAGACATTAAAATACCAAGCCAACGGCTATTTGAGTTTGAATCAAAAGCTATTTTTAGAGTCATAGCAATTGGAACTGCCAAAAACATTCCAACAATTCCCAAAATATAACCCCAAAAAATTAAAGAGAAAAATATTACCAAAGGCGATAATCCAAGCTCTTTTCCCATTAATTTTGGCTCTAGTATATTACTAATAGATATATTAATTACCATATAAAGTACAATTACCCATATAGTTGATGTAATATCAAGATTCATCAAAGCTAAAAGTATTGCAGGAATTGAAGCTACTATTGAACCAATAACTGGAACAAAGTTAAATAACATTGCTATAACTCCCCATAAAACTGGATAATCAACATCAAAAAACATTAACATTAAAGTAACTATAAATCCTGTAAGAAAACTTGTAAAAGATTTAACTACAAAATATTTTTGAATGTTATATGAGAATAGATTAAAATGTTCAAGACTTTTTGTGTTGTTTCTAAATATTACTTTTAGTTTTGTTTGAAAAGATTTTGACTCTGCTAGAATAAATGCAACTCCAATAATTACCAATAAAAATTGAGATAAAAATGCTCCAATACTTCCTATAATATTTTTTGTAAGAGCAAAAAAAGAGCCAAAATTTAGAACTTCCATTATTTTTGCTCTATCAATCTCTATTTCAAATCCATAACTTTGAATAAGATGTATAGAGTTTAAAACCAAATTTCTTAACTTCTCTTCATATAGTGGAAGATTTGTTAAAAAATCTTTTAAAGAGATATTTATTACATAAACAAACATAAATCCAACTATTAAAACAATTAAAGCTAAAAGTAAATATGAGATTATTTTTGGAATTTTTCTATTTTTTAGTAAATTTAAAACAGATGAAAATATAGAAGAGATAAAAATAGCTAAAAATAGTATAACTACTACTTCACTTGCCATTTTAACTCCAGCAATAATTATTACAAAACTAGCAAAATAGAAAAAATAGTTTTTTAAATTTATTGCATCCATCATCTGTTTATCCTTTTTATTTTTCTAAATGATTTTTTAGTAAAAGTTTAAGTTCACTAATATCATTTTTTAACTCTTTAATCTCTTTATTTATTTTATTGTCTTGAGATTGTATCTCATCTATTATATTTTGCTCTTCCTCTTTATTTAAAATAGCCATAGCATCAACAATTATTGCTACAACTAAATTTATCATTACAAAAGTTACAATAAATATAAAAGGAACAAAGAAAACCCAAGCATAAGGATAAATATCCATTACAGGTCGTACAATACCCATTGACCAAGATTCCAAAGTCATAATTTGAAATAGAGTATAAAATGACTCACCTAATGTTCCAAACCACTGTGGAAATTTCTCTCCAAAAAGTTGTGTTGACATAATTGCAAAAATATAAAAAAATAGTGTCATTAAAGCAATTACAGATAACATTCCTGGAATTACACTAATTAGTGCTGAAACTATTTTTCTCATCTGAGGAACAGCAGTGATAAGTCTAAATAGCCTTAAAACTCTTAAAACCCTTAATATTTCAAATCCTGAGCTTGTTGGAACTAAAGATATTGCTACAACAAAAAAATCAAACAGACTCCAAGGATCTTTGAAAAAAGATACTCTGTGAACATAAATTCTTAAAATAATCTCAATTGTAAAAATCGTAATAACAATTTGATTAAATAAAGTTGTAAAAGCTCCATAACTTTGCATAAAAGTTTTTGAAGTCTCTAAGCCCATTGTAATACCATTTAAAACTATCAAATAGATAATAAACTTTGAGAACAATGAACTATCTACGATATTTTTAATTTTAGAATACATAAAGCTCCTTTAAAAAAATTTTTGAAATAATAGATTAAAAAACTATAGATTTAAATTAAGCCTACTATATCTCTAATTTCTCTTATTTTTTCACTTGCTATTTTTCTTGCTTTACTAGCTCCAAATTCAAGCATTTCTCTTACTTGCTTTGGATTTTCTAAAAGTTTTACTCTTTTTTCTTCATAAGGTTTAAAATACTCTTCTATTTTTTCAAGAAGTGTAAGTTTAAAGTGACCATATCCTTCGCCTGGTGTTTCATATCTTTTTTGTAAATTTTTTAATTCATCTGTAGACATAAATAGTTTTGAAATATTATAAATATTGCAGTTTTCCCACTCTTTTGGCTCATCAAGCTCTTTTGAATCAGTTACTATTTTCATAACCTGTTTTTTTCGCTCTTTAGAAGTTGTAAACATATCAATTGTGTTGTTATATGATTTACTCATTTTAGCCCCATCTGTTCCTAAAACTGTTGCAACATTTTCATCAACTTTTGCAGCTGGTAAAACAAAAATATCTTTTTTGTATGCATGATTAAACGATATTGCAATATCTCTTGTCATCTCTACATGTTGTATTTGATCCTTTCCAACTGGAACAATATTTGAATCAAATAACAAAATATCAGCAGCCATCAAAACTGGATATGAAAAAAGCCCATGACTTGCACTAATTCCTCTTGAAGTTTTATCTTTATATGAGTGAGCTCTTTCTAAAAGTCCCATAGAAGTGTGGTTTGATAATATCCAATATAATTCCAAAACCTCTTTAACATCGTGTTGTATCCAAAAAGTTGATTTCTCAATATCCATTCCAAGAGCTAAAAAATTTATAGCCGCTTCATAAGAGTTTTTCTCTAAAAACTCTTTATCTTTTACACTAGTTAATGCATGATATGAAGCAATAAAAGCAAATAGTTCACCATCATTTTGTGACTCTATCATCTTTTTTACCATACCAAAGTAGTTTCCTATGTGAATTGTTCCTGAGGGTTGAATACCTGATAAAATTCTCAAAACCAAATTCTCCTATATTTTTTTGTTTGGATTATATCAAAAGTAGCTAAAAATTTAATTGACAAGCATATATTATTTATATATAATAAAAACGATTTATATATAAGGACTTTTTATGATAAGCATAAGTGTTGCAGATATACAAAAAAATATCTCATTATTGACAAAAATGACAGATATAATAGAAGTAGTTGATAAAAGAAGAAAGATAAAAGTAGCTACAATTTACCCAGCAAATCATACAAATATTGTAGAGAAATTGGCAGGAAAATATAAAAATAGAGTAAAAAAAATCGAAGACCTAGAAGAAGCAAAAAATCTTGCTATGACTAAAGCTATGGAAGAGAAATATGGTAAGTTTAATTGATACAAATATAATAATTAGATTTTTAGTCGCAGACAATGAAGAACAATTCAAAATTGCAAAAGATATATTTTTTGAGATAGAAAAGTCTCAAAAAATAGTAATTATCTTAGATGTCGTATTTATGGAAGCTTTTTTTGTATTAACAAAATTGTATCAACTTCCAAAATCTGAAGTATTAAATGATTTAAAATCGATTTTGGCTTTAGATGGAGTTGTTAATAGTGATAAAGTGATTTTAAATGAAGTTTTTAATTTGATTGAGAATAAAAATATTGACTTTGTAGATGCTTTACTTTGTGCAAAAAGTAAGCTACAAGGATTTGAAAAGATAAGTTTTGATAAAGATTTAAAAAAGTGTTAGAAATAGAAACTAACACTTAATTACTCTAAAAAAGTAAAATTTTAAATCCGATAAGTATTAAAACAACTCCACCTAAAATTTCAGCCTTACTCTCATATTTTTCTCCACCACTTTTGCCTACATAAACTCCAACATAACTAATAATAAACGTGATAATTCCTATAATAAAAATTGATAAATAAACATTTACAGAAAATAGATGCAAACTATACCCAGCAGCCATAGCATCAAGGCTTGTTGCAATTGCTAAAGTTAATAATAGTTTATTTGTTACCTGTGCTATCTCCTCTTCTATATTTTCAGTAAATGCTTCATATAACATCTTTCCACCAATAAGTAAAAGTAGAACGAAAGCAACGATTTTGTCATATCCTTGAATATACTCTCTTAAACCAATTCCACCTAAAAAACCTAAAAATGGCATTAAAGCTTGAAAAATACCAAAAAATAACCCAGCTTTTAGAGCCATTATTTTTATATCTTGTTTATTTTTTATTCCAAGACCTATTGAAACTGCAAATGCATCCATACTTAAAGCAAATGCCAATATCAAAACTTCTAACATATAAATAATCCCTTTTTTTAAATATAAAGCCGAAATTATAACGAAAATAGCAAAAATTTAACTTGTAAAAATAGCCTAAAACTCTTTTTATAAATGCAACTATAAAGCTACTTTTATATGTTAATGTTTTTGTATCTAATATCAAAAAGGAGTTATTATGATTTACGAAAGACCAAACTATAAAAATCAGTATGAGAATTTTATAGGTGGAGAGTGGATTGCTCCAAGTAGTGGGGAGTATATTGAAAATATCTCTCCAGTTGATGGAAAATTGCTTACAAAAATTCCAAGATCAAATGAAAAAGATGTTGATTTAGCAGTTGAGGCTGCAAAAAAAGGTTTTGAAGAGTTTAAGCATACATCGGTTACTCAAAGAAGTGCTTTATTAAACAAAATTGCAGATATAGTAGAGGCAAATTTAGAGGCTTTGGCAGTTGCTGAAACACTTGATAATGGAAAAGCTGTAAGAGAGACTTTAAATGCAGATTTACCTCTGTTTATTGACCATTTTAGGTATTTTGCATCTGTTATAAGAGCTGAATCTGGAACAATTTCTGATTTGGATGAGAACACTATATCTCAAGAGATTTATGAGCCTTATGGAGTTGTTGCTCAAATTATTCCCTGGAATTTCCCACTTCTAATGGCTGCTTGGAAACTAGCACCTGCAATTGCTGCTGGAAATTGTGTTGTTTTAAAACCAGCTAGTTCAACCCCACTTTCAATACTTCTATTTTTGGATTTAATCAAAGATGTTTTACCAAAAGGTGTTATAAATGTTGTAAATGGAGCAGGTGGTAAAATAGGTAAACATCTTGTAACTCATAGAGATGTTAAAAAAGTTGCATTTACAGGAGAGACAAGTACAGGTCAAGAAATTATGAGATATGCAACTGAAAATATAATTCCATCAACTCTAGAGCTTGGTGGAAAATCTCCAAATGTATTCTTTAAATCTATAATGGATGCTGATGATGAGTTCTTTGATAAGGCAATTGAAGGGCTTGTACTATTTGCATTTAATAGTGGAGAGGTTTGTACTTGTCCATCAAGAGCTTTAATTGAAGAGTCAATTTATGAACCGTTTATGAAAAGAGTTGTAGAAAGGGTAAAAGCTATAAAACTTGGAAATCCACTTGATACAGAAAATACAATGGGAGCTCAAAACTCTTTTAACCAAAAAGAGAAAATTGCAAAATATCTAAAAATTGCAAAAGAGGATGGGGCTGAGTGTTTAGTTGGTGGAGATATTTATCACTCTTCTATAAATCCAGATGGATTTTATATAGAGCCAACGATTTATAAAGGTCATAATAAAATGATAATTTTCCAAGAGGAGATTTTTGGACCTGTTTTATCTGTAACTACATTTAAAGATGAGAAAGAGGCTATTGAAATTGCAAATGATACTATTTATGGATTGGGTGCTGGAGTTTGGTCAAGAGATGCACACCAAATTCATAGAGTATCAAGAGCTATTCAAGCTGGAAGAATTTGGGTAAATTGTTATCATGTTTATCCAGCTCATGCCTCTTTTGGTGGGTATAAGAAATCTGGAATTGGAAGAGAGACTCATATGATGATGTTAAATAACTATAGACATACAAAAAATATTTTAACTTCATTTAATACAAAAGCTTTAGGATTTTTTTAATCTCTTAATATAGAGGCTTTTTAGCCTCTATATTAAATTAAAAATTACAAATCAATATTTTCTATTTTATTTCTTCTCTTCATTAGTAACCAAAGCCAAATTATTCAAACTATATTTTTGAAGTAAATCAAGAACTTTTACAACTTTTTCATATGGTACTTTTTTATCAATTCTCACAATTACAGGTTCATCTTTATTTTTTATGCTTTTTAGATTATCTTCTAGTGAAGAAAATGATACTTCAATACCTCTAATAGCCATTTTATCTACACTAAGCTCTATAAAAATTTGCTCCTGTTTTACTTGCATACTTTTTGCATTTGAGCTAGGAAGTTCAAGCATAAGAGCTAGTTCCTCTTTTTTGAAAACACTTGTAACTATAAAAAATATTAAAAGAATAAAAACAACATCAATAATTGGTGTTAAATCAAGTCCCAAATGTTCTCTTCGTTTCATCTATTCTCTTCTTTTACTAACTCTTTTTTAGCTTTTATCTCTATTTTATCAACAAGGCTAATGAAGTGATTATAAGCTATTTGATGAGGAATTGATACAATAATCCCAGCAATTGTTGTAATTAGAGCAACTGCAATTCCACCTGAAAATATTGTAGGATCTCCTAAACCTTTTATAGTTATCTCTTCAAATGAGCTATAAATTCCAACAACAGTTCCTAAAAGTCCCAAAAGTGGAGAGATTATTGCAATATTTTTTATAATTACAAGCCCTGATTCTAATTTTTTTACTTCATACTCAATTTGTGCATTTATTGAGTGGTTAAAATCCAATCTTGAAGCTATTTTTGCTATTGTTTTATTTACTTGTGGAAGAGTTGTAAATTTCCAAATAATTATTGTAAATCCAATAATATTTAAAAAAATTAAAATATAGACGATAATTCCACCTTTGTCTATAAATTCTAATAAGTTCATATGAAAGCCTTTTGAAATTTTTGGATATTATATTGAAAAATTATTTACAAATAGGTATTTATGAAATTTACAAACTCAAAAACATCTGAAATTTTTTTAAACAATCAAAGATATTTTGTAAAAAGAGATGATTTACTTCATGGTCATTTTAGTGGAAATAAAGCTAGAAAATTTTACTACTTTTTAAAAAATGATTTACAAGGTATTGAAAAAATTATATCTCATGGCTCAAATCAATCAAATGCAATGTACTCACTATCTGTTTTATGTAAATTAAAAAATCTAAAATTTGACTACTATGTATCTCATTTACCAGATATTTTATCTAAAAATCCAAATGGAAACTACAAAGAAGCAGTTAAAAATGGTATGAATTTAATTGTTAGTGAAATTCCACAACATTTTAAAGAAAATGAGTTATTCATAAGTGAAGGAGGAGCTGTTAAAGAGGCTCGCTTTGGAATAGAAATATTAGCAAATGAGATAAAATCTTGGGCAAAAGAGCAAAATATTGAAGATAAAAGATTAAAAATATTTTTACCAAGTGGAACTGGAACAACTGCTTTGTATCTGCAAAAGTTTTTACCTTTTGAAGTGTTTACTTGCTCTTGCGTAGGAGATGATGAGTATCTAAAAAAGCAGTTTTTAGCTTTGGAAGAAAAAAATCATCCAAAAATTTTAAAAAAAGAGAAAAAATACCATTTTGGGAAACTCTATATTGAGTTTTATTTGAAACATTTAGAGCTTTTAAAACAGACAAATATAGAGTTTGATCTTCTTTATGATAGTTTAGGATGGATTGTTTTTGAAGAGTTTGTAAAAAATCTAGAAAATAAAGATGACTATATATTTTTGTATATTCATCAAGGTGGAGTTTTGGGAAATAAAACTATGATAGAAAGATATAAGTTTAAATTTTCAAAGGCTTTAGAATCTATTTAAAAATTACTTTTGCCCTACTATTGTCCAGCCACTATCTTTTAGATGTTGTTTTGTTTTACTACAAATTTCACTTTGTATAAATAGTGTTTTTACTTTGAAGTTGTGGTTTTGATGATTTACCAAAAGATTGTATAAATTTTCTAGCTCATCTGAACTTTTTTTTATAAACCTACTTTTGCTTGACAAAACAAATATTGCATAAAATTTCAGATCTGTGCTTGAACCTACAAAGATTTTTATCTTCTTTTTACTATTTAACTCTTTTGGTAAAATCTCTTTTAACTCTTTAAAAAGTATATTCTTTTTTGCAAAATATTGGCTTGTCTCTTTCATTGTTATCCTTAAAAGCGTTTATTATATCAAAACTTGTATAATTACGAAATTTAAAAAGTAAAAAGAGAAAAATTAAAATGCTATCTTACGAAGAACAATCTATAATCACAAGAGGTATTGTAAAAGCTGCTGTTTTAATGAGTGAATATGGAGCTGAAAGCATCTTAATAGAACAAACAGCTCAAAGATTAGGAAAAGTTTTAGGTGCTTCAAGTGTTGAAATCTCTTTAATACCATCTGCAATAGTTTTAACAACTCTTCACCATGGGCAATCTGTAACAACAACAAGAAGAGTTCACCATAAACCTATAAATATGAGCATAGTTTGCCAAATTCAAAAAATAGTTTTAGATATGGAAAAATCAGACAATGAAGTTAACTATGATATTAGATATTTATATACTATTTTAAAACAAATTGAACCAAATTACTACAATAGATGGCTAGTTGTTCTTATGGTTGCTCTTAGTTGTGCATCTTTTGCATATTTGCAAGGTGGTGATTTTATGTCACTTGTTGTAACTTTTTTTGCTTCAGGTATTGCTATGTTTACAAGACAAGAGTTATCAAAAAGAAGATTTGTGATGATTATAGTTTTTGGGATAACTGCTTTTGTAGCTACAATTATTTCTGGATTATCAAAAATATATGGATTTACAGATACTCCAAGTATTGCAATGGCAGCTAGTGTACTACTTTTGGCACCTGGATTTGCTTTTGTAAACTCTTTTTTAGACTCATTCAAAGGTTATATGATGATGGGTTGGGGAAGATGGATGGATGGTATGATTTTAACACTTGCTTCATCTGTTGGAATTATTTTAGCAATTGCTATTTTAGGAATAAAGGCTTAATATGAATTTTTTATTGCAATTAATCATAGATGGTGCTTTTGCTGCAACTGCATCTTTGGGATTTGGGATGGTTTTTAATGTCCCAAAACATACTTTAAAATATTGTGCAATGGGTGGAGCAATAGTATATAGTTTGAGAACAATATTTTTACACTTAAATTTTGGAATTGAAATCTCTACATTTTTAGCTTCAGCAGTGATTGGAATAATAGCTTTATATTGGTCAAGAAAATACAAAATACCAAGACCTGTATATACAGTTGCATCTATTATTCCTATTTTACCAGGAACTTATGCATTTGGAGCAATGACTACATTAATAGATATAAATAGATTTGGTGCAAGTATTGAATTAATAGAGTCATTCACGCACAATGGACTTAAAGCTATTGCTGTTTTAATAGCTATAACTTTTGGTTTAGTTCTTCCATCTTTATATTTTTTAAGACTTAATCGCCCTATTGTTTAGGCGATTATTTTATAAAAATATTAGTTTTTAAATGCAATTACATCTACTTCAACTAAAACATTTTTTGGTAAAGTTTTAACTGCAACTGTACTTCTTGCAGGAGCAGTTTCACCTTTAAAATATTGTCCATAAATTTCATTGAAAGCTACAAAATTATCCATATCAGAGAGATAACAAGTTGTTTTTAAAACATTTTCAAAAGAGCTAGAAGCTTCTTCTAAAACTGCTTTTAAATTTTCCATAACTTGTTTTGTCTGCTCTTGAACTCCACCATTTACAATCTCCATAGTTGTTGGATCTAATGCAATTTGTCCAGATGTAAATACTAATTTCTCAAAACTAGTTGCTTGATTATATGGTCCAATCGCACTTGGAGCTTTTGTTGTACTTATTATTTTTTTCATTTTTATCCTTTGATTTTTTAAAAATTTATTATATTTAGTTTTTGCTTTCTTTTACAAAAAACAACTCAAACTCATTTTTAAGATGACTTAAAATTGGAGTTTCACTTTTATACAATCCTTGACCACTCAATGCTGATTTTACAATAGTTTTTGTGTAATCATGAATATCATCTCTTTTAAACATCTCATCTAAATCTAGCCATATAGCTTCACTAATCTCCTCTTTATCTTTTACATCTATTTTTAAACTTTTTGGCTTTGCAAGACATAAAACATATAGATTTGATTTATGAAATTGATGTGGATAAAAATGTCCTATAGATATAATTTTTTCAAAATCTACAACAACACCTGTCTCTTCAAAAACTTCTCGACTCAAAGCTTGAGAAATCATCTCAGCATCATCAATATGTCCACCTGGAAGCTTATAATACTCATTTCTAATTATCTCTTTAATTAATAAAATCTCATTTTTACTATTTATTACAACAGCACCTACTCCTAAAGTATGATTTGCCAGATTTGGAACTATTGCATTTTCTTTTAAAACTTTTACAAGTAATATATAATCACTATTGCAAGAGTGAAAAGTAAAACCAAACTTTATAGCAATTGGAATAAAATCTGATTTTTTTATATCTATATAGATCCAAATTAAATTTTTATTATCTTTTACATTTTGTATTAAATCTTTTAAATTCTGTTCAAATTCCAAAATATCTTTTGGCAAATCTTCACTTAAAATTGTAATTCCATTGTATGGGTCAAGACTTGTTTTAAAATTTGCTATATATTCAATACTACTATTCATAATAATTTCCTCATTCTAAACATATTTTATTGGAAGATAAAAATCCAAAATAAACTCACCATCTAAACTTAAAAAATGATTCTTCTCATAAATGGTATAAGATGGATTTGTTGTTGTTTCATAACCACTATCTATTAACCATACATGATAAACCCACTGTATTAGTTTTATTACATCTCCATACTTTCCACTTAAACTAAACTTTGCATAAATTCCCTTTGGAATATCCAAAGTTGGAAGGGATAAATCTTTTAACTCTTCATTTTCATCCAAAACTGCAATTGCAATATATTGACAATCTTCAAGAGGAGTAATAATTGGATTATCGTGATGTAAAGCCATCTGTTTATAAGATTTTATATCATTTGTATAAATCCAAGTTTGAAGTTTTGCCCATGTTTTTTTAATAGATTTATCATAACCTTTATGCCTAATATAATATCCTCTCATCTGTGGCATTTTAACAATTGTTGGCTCAATATTTGAAAAATCTAAATCATTACTAATTGATATTTTCTCAATTATTTTATTTGAATACTCTTTATAACCACCATTTTTCCACTCTTTTGGTGTCATAGAAAACCTTTGTTTAAAGGCTCTTAAAAAAGATGTTTGTGAACTATATCCAGTCATATTTGAAATATCAGTGATTGTTGAAAATTTATTTGTAATTAGTAAATTTGCAGCTTTTTCAAGTCGTATTGACTTAATACTTTCATAAATATTTTTTCCAAACTCCTCTTTGAAGACTCTATGAAGATGAAACTTACTAACATTTAATTGTAAACTTAACTCATCTATATTTATATTTGTATCAATATATTTATAAATATAGTTCATTACATCATTTGCAATTTTTGCTCTTTTTTCATAAGTAGATTTTTTCATAAAACTATTATATCAATAAATATATATAAAAATAGCAAAAATAGATAATAATAAAAGCATTTTATGTAAAGTATAAATATTTTTATTGATGTAAAATTTTAAAAATATTAATGGTTTCTTTTTAAATTGCAAACCATTTAAAAGGATAATTTATGAAAAGATCATTTATTAGAGAGATACTTGAAGCAATAGATGAAGAGACAATTTCATTTGCAGGTGGACTTCCAAGTGAAAATCTATTTCCAACGCAAGATTTAAAAGAAGCAACTTTAAAAGCAATAGAAAATCCAAAAGTTTATCAATACACAATTAGCAATGGAATAAATGAATTAAGAGAACAAATTGCTTTAAGATACACAAATGAAGGATTTGTTACAACAAAAGAGAATATCTTAATTACAACAGGAAGCCAACAAGCCATGTATATTTTGGCAAAGTTTTTTGAGAACAAAGATATTACTATAGAAGAGCCTTCATATTTAGGAGCTATGAATATTTTCAGACTAAATAGTTTAAAAATGGATGGTGTAAAACTTGAAGATGATGGAGTAAACATAGAAGAGTTTGAGAAAAGTTTTAAAAAGACAAAACTTACATACTTAATTCCAGATTTTCAAAATCCAAGTGCTACAACATATAGTAGTGAGAAAAGAGAAGCAGTTTGTAATATAGTAAAAAAATATGATGGAATTTTAATAGAAGATAGTCCATATAGTGAGCTTTATTTTGATAAAAAAAGTAAATATATAAGTGCTAGTTTACCAAATAACTCTTTTCATTTAGGAAGTTTTTCTAAAACTTTAGTTCCAAGCTTAAGAATTGGTTGGATACGAGCGGATGAAGAGAAGATAAAATCTTTAATGATTATAAAAGAGAGTATTGATCTTCACTCTTGTGGTCTTTCACAATATATTTTAGCCCAGTATTTAAAAAATGAAGTAAAATATGAAAAACATCTTCAAGAAATAAGAGATGATTATCAAGCAAAAGCTCAATTTTTCTCAAAAGCTTTAAAAACTATAATGCCTGAATTTAAGCATCAAACACCAAAAGGTGGAATGTTTTTATATGGTGGATTTGAAGATAAAAAAATTGATACTTTTGCTCTTGTTCAAGAGTGTTTAAAAAAGAAAGTTGTGTATGTTCCAGCAAATCAGTTTTATATAGATAAAGTTCCAAATAGTGAAATAAGATTTAACTACACTCACTCAAGTTTTGAACAAATAGAAAAAGGGCTTAAACTAATAAAAAGTTGTCTATAAAAAATAGACAACTTAAATTTTTCTTCTATTTTTTCTTTTTGTAAATTTATAATACAGATAGCTAAAAACAACGATTAAGACTAAAAGAGCAATAATAATTTGATGTAAATACTCTTTTATTAGCTCTTCATTTCCACCTAAGAAATATCCTAAAAATGCTAATATAGCAACCCAAATTCCAGCACCCAAACTTGTAAATAGTGAAAATACAAAAAGATTCATTCGAGAGAGTCCAGCTGGTAAAGAGATATATTGTCTTACAACTGGAATTAATCTTCCAAAAAATGTTGAGATATGACCATGCTTATTAAAAAACTCTTCCATTTTTAATATTGTATCTTCGCTAATAAAGATATATTTTCCATATCTCATTAAAAATCTTCTTCCGAGCTTTAAAGCAAAATAGTAATTAAATATTGCACCTGCAAGCGAACCTAAAATTCCAAAAAGAATTACTAGGTACATATTCATCTCACCTTTATAAGCTAAATATCCAGCTGGAATCATTACAACTTCTGATGGGAATGGGAAAAAAGAACTCTCTAAAAACATCATTATAAAAATACCTAAATATCCTAACTGACCAACAGTTTCTACAATGAAGTTAATTATTTGTGATAACAAAGTTTTCCTTTTTTTGAATGGTTAAAAAAGATTTTGAAGTTTTTAGAGAGTTTATTTGAAGAATAATTAAGGCATAAGCCTTAATTATTATCTTTTTAGCTCTCTAATTTTTGCAGCTTTACCTTTTAGTGCTCTTAAGTAGTTAAGTTTAGCTCTTCTTACATCACCTTTTCTTAATACTTCGATAGATTGTAAAGACTCACAATATAGTGGGAAAATTCTCTCAACACCAATATTATTTGCTCCAAGTTTTCTAATAGTAAATGTAGCATCAACACCGTTTCCGCTTCTTCCAATTACTACACCTTCGAAAGTTTGAACTCTTTTTTTCTCACCCTCTTTAATCTCAACACCAAGTCTTAATGTATCTCCTGCTCTAAACGCTGGAACTTCTTTAGAAGCTATTTGAGCTGCTTCAAAACTTGCTATATATCTGTTTTTCATCGTCTTTCCTTATTGGGTCTATAGTATTTCGTCCTGCAAATGGACATCTGAAATTTTAAGTCGCAAATTCTACTATGGTTTCCCTTTAAATATTCTTTAACGACAAATAAATTTTCATAATTTTCTGGTTTTGTAAAAGAAGGTGCTTCTAATAAATTGTTTTCATAACTCTCAACATCTAAAGAAGACTCATTTCCAAGTACTCCTTGAACATTTCTAGATATTGCATCAGCCATAACAAGCGAAGGAAGCTCACCACCTGTTAAGATATACTCTCCAATGCTAAAAACCTCATTGGCATACTTTTCAATAACTCTCTCATCAATTCCCTCATATCTTCCACTAACCATTACAATATTTTTTTTCTTTGCAAGTCTTTTTGCATCATTTTGCCTAAAAGGTTTAGCAGCCGCAAGTGGAAAAATAATATATGCCTCTTTATCTTTTCTTTTTATCTCTTCTAAACAATCAAAAAGTGGTTGACAAGATAGAAGCATTCCAGCTCCTCCACCAACCATAGCATCATCAACTTTTTTATGCTTGTTAGTTGTAAAATCTCTAGGATTATAAAAATCGTAGCTTATTAAATTTGATTCAACTGCTCTATTTAAAATAGAATCTTTTAAATATGGTTCAATCAAATTGGGGAAAAGTGTAACAAAAGTAAACTTCAAAATAAAATTCCAATCAATTTTTTTGTTTGAAATGTTATCATAAATTTTTTTATATATTATTAAGTATAAATAGTATAGATTTCGCATTTAATAATATAAGGAGTAAATTTTTGAAAGTTAAAGGCTTTGGAAAAAAATATTTTACATTAGCTTCAATTCAAGCGTATGCAACACAATCAAAATTGCATGCAAAATTTACTGCACTAAAAACTAATATAAATGAAAAACTAAAAATTTCTTCAAATAGTGATGAAGAGGATGAGTTATCCTGTGATGTTGAACATAGTTTATTATCTTGTAGTATAGTAAATTCTAAACCATGTCATTGTGATTGCTTTTTTAAAAGAAAAACAGCACTTGCTGTAAGACTTTTTCAATTTATCCCTAGATGCCCATACTATACAACATATTTTGCATTTAGAAGAACTGGCGTACATCCACCACAATTGTCATTTTAATAATCGTTAGAAAATTAATATTAAATCGTTTTTAAGTCCGAAAAAGACAATTTTACCCGATTGGTAAAAATCTGTGATTTTTGGTACCAATCGTGTGTAAACTCTTGTCGAAAGAGGATTTAAAATAAGATTTTTATTTTTTCATATTTATCAAGTTTTGTTATCTACATTTTTTGTAGAGAATTAAATATTTTTATTAAAAGGATTAATAATGTCAAAAAATTATGTAATAGGTTTCCCAAGAATTGGAGAAAAAAGAGAACTAAAAAAAGTTTTAGAAGATTATTGGGCAAAAAAAGTTGATTTTAGTGAAGTTAAATATGTAGCAGAAAATTTGAGAAAAAGACACTGGACTTATCAAAAAGAGGCAAAAATAGATTTTATAGCTTCAAATGATTTTTCACTATATGATAATATTTTGGATACTACTATTTTATTAGGAGCAATTCCAAAAAGATTTGAACACCTAAAAGATGAAGAGTTATATTTTGCAATGGCAAGAGGAAATCAAGATTGTGTAGCAATGGAGATGACAAAATGGTTTAATACAAACTATCACTACATTGTTCCAGAAATTTCTAAAGATACAAAATTTTCATTAAACTCTAAAAAAGTTATAGAGGAGTATAAAGAGGCACTTGAGCTTGGAATTAATACAAAAATAAATTTAATTGGTGCAATTACTTATTTAGGATTATCAAAAAGTGTCGATAATAGTGATCTATTTGCACATATTTCTAGTGTTGTAAAAGTTTATAAAGAGCTTTTAGAAGAGATTTCAAAATTAAACAGTGAAATTGTTGTTCAATTTGATGAACCTTTATTTGTAAAGGATTTAGAACCAAAAGTTTTATCACTTTTAAAACCAGTTTATGATGAGCTATCAAATGTTTCAAAAAATATAAAAATCGTTGTAACTACTTACTTTGAGCACTCAAATGAAGCTACAAAAATTTTAGTAAACACTCCTATTTGGGCTTTAGGACTTGATTTTATTCATGGAGTTAAAAATTGTGATAGTTTAGAATTTATTATAAATTCAAATAAAGTTTTAATTGCTGGAGTTATTGATGGTAGAAACATTTGGAAGAGTAATTTTGAAGATAAACTAAATCTTTTAAACAAAATCTCAAATGTAGTTTCAAAAGATAATATTATAGTTGGAACTTCTTGTTCACTTTTACATGTACCTTTTACTCTAAGTTATGAAGATAATTTAGATAAAGAGATTAAATCGTGGTTAGCATTTGCAAATGAAAAATTAAAAGAGTTAAACCTTGTTTCAAAACAGTTTTTTGGCTCAAAACTATCACTTGAAGATATTGCAAATATTGAGAAAAATCGACAAGATAATATTCAAAGAAGAGTATCTACTAAAATTCATAATCAAAAGATTGAAGAAGAGATTAAAAATCTAAAAAAATTTGAAAGAGAAGATAAATTTGAAGATAGAATAAAAGCTCAAAGAGAGTTTTTTAAATATGATTTTTTAACAACTACAACTATTGGATCATTTCCTCAAACTCCAGAAATTAGAGAGAATAGAAAAAATTATAAAGCAAATTTAATTTCAAAAGAAGAGTATGAAACTCAAATAAAAAAATATATTGATGATTGTGTAGCATTTCAAGATGAAATCGGACTTGATATTTTAGTTCACGGAGAGCCTGAAAGAAATGACATGGTTGAATATTTTGGACAATTATTGGAAGGTTTTGCATTTACACAAAATGCTTGGGTTCAATCATATGGAAGTAGATGCGTAAAACCACCTGTTATTTTTGGTGATGTTTCAAGACCAAATGCTATGACTGTTGAGTGGATTAAATATGCTCAAAGTAAAACTTCTAAAGTTATGAAAGGTATGTTAACAGGACCTGTTACAATTTTAAATTGGTCATTTGTAAGAGACGATATTCCAAGAAATGAAGTAACAAAACAAATTGCACTTTGTATTAATAAAGAAGTAGATGATTTACAAAATGCTGGAATTAAAATGATTCAAGTTGATGAAGCTGCATTTAAAGAGGGTTATCCTTTAAGAGCTGAAAATATAAAAGCTTATGAAAATTGGGCAGTTGATAATTTTAGATTAAGTGTAAGTAGCGCAAAAGCTGATACTCAAATTCACACACATATGTGTTATAGTGAGTTTAATGATATTATAAAAACTATTGAAGCTATGGATGCTGATGTTATCTCTATTGAAACAGCACGAAGTGGAAATAGACTTTTAAAAATCTTTAAAGAGGTAAATTATAAACAAGAAATAGGACCTGGAATTTATGATATTCATAGTCCTAGAGTTCCAAGTGTGCAAGAGATGGTAAATCAAATTAAAGCATTAATTGAAGTTTTACCAAAAGAACAATTATGGATAAATCCAGATTGTGGATTAAAAACTAGAAAATGGCCAGAAGTTAAAGAGAGTCTTAAAAATATGGTTGAAGCTGTAAAAATTGTAAAAAATAGTTAAAAATAAGAGAGCCTAAAAATGGCTCTCTTTTAATATATTATAAAGATTTATAAAACTCTTCCAACTCTTTTGCTCCTGAGTTTCTCATAGGACACTCAAATTTACATTTTGAATAAATAGCATCATAAATTTGTCTTTGAATTTCATTCATTTCAAGTGATTCAACACCAAACAGTGTTTTATATGATCAAAAAAAAATATATTAGTTTTAAAAGTTTCATATTTATCAAAAAGTTTACTCTCTTTTTTGATTAAATAAAATTTTTTTATAAAAGTATCTAGGTTTTCTTCTGTTAATTTACTAGCTTTTATTTGATTTTCTAAATCATCTTTTTTTGTTTGAGCATAGCTATTTATATAAGATAAAGATAATTCTCTCTCTTTTTGAAGATTTGCCAACAATTTAGATATTTGGTCAGTAAACTCTATATAACTTGATGTTTTATCCATATTGAGAACTTTTTCAACTTTTTCAAAAATTAATATAGATGACAACATAAAAATTGCCAAAATAGGTAAAACCAAGATTAAAAAAATTTTATTTCTAAGCTTTAGGTTATTCATTTTGCTTCCTAATATAATATTTTTTATAATATATTCTTTATTGTTTAAATAGAAGTTTATGAATTTTAAGATGTAATTAAGTTGTAACTAAATGGTAATTTTGTTGTAACTTTCAACTTATATTTTTATTATTAAAAAGTCGATATATTTGTTCTAAAGCTTAATATATAAGCTTTATATAACAACTTTTTGATAAAATTATCAAAAAAAGGATTTTTGATGGAATTTGGTTTATTTTTAAGCTTTTTAGGATTTTTCTTTACAGCAGTTATTTTAGTAGTTGCTTTTTTATATCTATATGCTCTTGTTACTCCATATGATGATTACAATCTTATTTTTGAGAAAAATAATATTGCAGCAGCACTAGGTTTTGGAGGAGCAATTATTGGCGTTTCTATCCCACTTTATAGTGCTTTGGAAAACTCTGTTTCTTATTTTGATTTTGCTATTTGGGGAGCTATTGCTATATTTATTCAACTAGCTTATGCTTTTATAGTTACAAGAATTAGTGGAAAATACTCTTTTAATGAAAAAATAAATGAAGGTGTAGTTTCTGTTGGTATTTTAATGGCATTTTTATCAATTTGTATTGGTCTTTTAAATGCTGGTTCTATGAGTTATTAAAACTTATAAATTTATCTATCATTTTGAACTAATTTCAAAATGATAGATAAAAAACTATAAATCTACCATAGCTTTAAAAGTAACTCCACATCTTCCAATACTTTCGATTTTTGTATGATTTCGCTCATTTATTCTATCATCTTGTATATATTGAAAATTTATCTTTAAAACAACTGGTGTTGTATCTCCATCAACTTTGTAAGTATCATAATATTCACAAAAAAGTGCAGTTTGAGTAGAACTTACCATTGGTGGATAATCCTCCAACTCTTTTTTTACATCAATTTGAAACTTCTCTATTTCACTTTCACTTTTACATAAAGGTGTAGCACATTTTTGTAACTGTTCAACATTATCTTTATTTGGAAAACAAATAGTTGCTTTTTTTGTCTTTAAAATATTTGCTAAACTATCTTTTGGGCTTCCATCATCTTTTTTTCCAATAGCAACTATAACCAAAGCTGGGTTTGTTGAAATTGGTATAAAATAAGAAAATGGAGCTGCATTTAAAACTCCATCATCATCTGTAACTATCCAAGCAATTGGTCGTGGAACTATACTTCCTGACATTATTTTGTATCTATCTAAATCATTTACATCTTTGTAGTCTAAAATCATAATTTTCTCCTTTTAAATCATTATACAATTAAATTTTTGAATAAATCTTTGTATAGTAGTAAGCATAAAGTAAAAATGCAACTCCTAAACATATCGTAATAATTGAAGTTGTTGTAATATGTGCCATAGTTCCAATAAACAGAGTTGTTAGAACATTTGCTAGCATAAAAAACATATCATTATATGATATTACTCTTCCTATGTATCTTTTATCACAATGATTTTGTAAAAGAGCATAAGTATAAGACCACAAAAATGCTGTACTAAATCCTACAAAAAACAGAGCACCTAAAGATAAATAAAAATTACTTTGAGCAAATGCCCAAATTATTATTGTAATTCCTTGAAAAACTAAAAGATATTGAAGATTATCTTTTTTGATAATCTTATTTAAAAATATTGGTCCAATCATAAGAGCAACTGCTCTTACAGCATTTGAAAGCCCAATAGCAAGAGGGACAGCTATAAGCTCTTTATATTCATTTTTTGCCAAAATAGTAATCAAAGCATCATAACTAGTAAGTCCTACACTTGCATGTAAAAAAATCAGATGTAGAATAATTTTATTATTTTTAATATATCTTAAACCATCAATCATAAGTTCTAAAATTTTCTCTTCAACTTTTTTATATTCTATATTTATTTTAATATTAAGAAAAACAAAAAAAGCGAGTACAAAAATAGCAACATCTATCAAAATAGCAGCTTTTACACCATATAAATTTACTATAAAACCACTAACCGCCATTCCAACAGCATAAGTAAATGACCAAATAATTGATTGTATCTCATTTGCTGTTTGAAGATCTTTTCCAGTAGCAATTTTTGCCAAAAGTGACATTTCACTTGAAAAAAACATTGAAGCAGCACTCATTCTTATAAAAATAAAAATAAGAAGTAACCAAAGTTGTGAGGATGTTTCAATTAATAAAAAACAAGCCGTCATAGATAACTCTATAAAAAGTAAAGTTACCATAAGTGGTTTTATTCTTAATCTATCTATTAAACTTCCACTAAATGGGGCTATTAAGATTGCTGGAATAAAATGCATAGCTGTAACAATTGCAATAGCAAATTCACTTGAACCAAACTCTACAACCATAGTATAAATTGCAACCGTAGAAAACCATGCACCAAAAGATGCAATAAAGTTCACCAAAGATAAACTTCTAATAATAGGTTTATCTCTTAAAAAATTAATATAATATTTCAAAAAAATCCTTAAAAAAATGAAAAAAAAATTAGAACTCTAAAGTTCCTTCAATAGCAAAATTTGCTTTTGAATCAAGTTCTGCGTGAGATAAAACAGGAATAGAAAGACCAAACTTCTCATAAATTTCTGATACTCTTTTTCTTAAAACAGGATCAACAACCATTGCAACTTTTGAAAAACCTTTTTTCTCAATATCATCTAAAAGCTGTTTAGTCTTAGTTACAAGATTATTTATCTCTGCAATACTTAGCATCAACTGACTTGCACCATGATGATCTTGAAGTTTTCCTATAAACTGTTGTTCAAGCTCTGGTTTAATAGTAACTATATGTAAAACTCCATCTGTATCTTTATATTTTTGAGTAATAAGTCTAAAAAGTTTTGCTCTTACATGCTCTAAGAGTATCTCTGGAGCCTTTGTAAACTCAGCAATATCTGCTATTGCTTCAATAATTGTGAGCATATCTATAATTGGAATTTTTTCGTGCAGTAAATCTTTACAAACTTTTAACAAACTTCCATATGAAGCTACTTTCATAGCCTCTTCAACAACAATAGGGAAATCTTTTTTCAATCTCTCTACAATATCAACAACATCTTGTCTTGTAATAATATCTTCTGCATATTTTCTAATAATTTCTGATATATGAGTTGATATAATTGTTGGAGCATCTACAACTGTAAACCCTTTCATCAAAGCATCTTCTTTTAAATCTTTTGAAATCCAAACAGCATCTAGATTAAATACAGGCTCTTTTACTTTTATTCCATCAAGGTGTTCACTTGATAATCCACCCATAGCAAGAAGTTTATCTACTTCTATTCTCCCTTTTACTATTGGAATTCTTTTTAGATAAAATTGATACTCATTCGCTCCTAAAGTTGTATCATCAGAAATTCTTATTTGAGGTATTATAAATCCTAATTCTGAAGCTATATTTTTTCTTATCGCTTTTATTTTATCAAGAAGTTCTGAGTTACCTTGAACCAGTTGTAAAAGTCTAATTCCAAGTTTTAACTCCAAAACTTCAAGTTTCATTACAGTTTCTATACTTTGACTCTCGTCAGGAACAGCTGCTGCTCTTTTCTTCTCTTTTAAATCTTCTGGTTTTTCAATCTTTTTAGGAACTTGTGGTTTAAAAAATCTTGTAACAATATTATCTTCACCCTTATCAATCATAATAATAGTGTAACCTAAAGCTGATATCATAAGTCCCATAGTCATCAAAATTCCTGTAGGGAAACCTGGAACTAGTCCAAAAAGCATTAAACCAATACCTACTAAAACAAGAGATTTTGTATCTTTTAAAAGTTGATTTACAGCTCTTGTTGCAAATCTTTCATCATCTGTATTTGATCTTGTTATTATAATAGCAGTTGCAGTTGATGTTAAAAGAGCTGGAATTTGTGCAACAAGTCCATCTCCAATAGTTAAAATTGTGTATATACTTGCAGCTTCACTAGCTGGTAAATCGTGTTGAAAAATACCAACCAAAAGTCCACCAACAATATTTACAACTGTAATAATAATACCAGCAATTGCATCACCTTTTACAAATTTAGATGACCCATCCATTGCTCCATAGAAGTTTGCTTCTGTTATAAGTGCTTTTCTTCTCTCTTGTGCCTCTTTATCATCAATAAATCCAGCATTTAAATCTGCATCAATAGCCATTTGTTTACCAGGCATTGAATCAAGTGTAAATCTAGCAGTTACCTCAGCAACCCTTGTAGCACCTTTTGTTACAACCATAAAGTTTATCAAAACTAATATAATAAAAATAACAACCCCAATAACCATATTTCCGCCAACAACAAACTCTCCAAAAGCTGAAATGATTGTACTTACAGCATCTGGTCCATTGTGTCCATCTGCTAAAATAGATCTCGTTGTTGCAATACTAAGGGCTAATCTAAATATAACCAAAATAAGTAAAAGTGTTGGAAAAGTTGTTAAATCTGCTGGCTTTTGTATATAAAGAGAAATTAATAAAATTAAAAAAGATAATGCTAAAGATATAGATATAAAAAAGTCAATAGCAACTTGATTTAGAGGTATGATAATAATAGCAAGCATTGATAAAAACAATGCTACTGCTATTAAATCCCTAGAGAAAATATTTTTAAAACTAAACTTCATATACTAAATAAACTAATTTATCTTAAAAAATTAGTTAAAGATAACTCAAATGTTCTATTTATTGTTGAATAAAGAGCTGTATAAGATATTTCAAGAGCCTTTAACTCTGTAGCAACTTCAGTCAAATTTGAATTTCCAAGCTCTTTTTCAAGAATACTTAGTTGTGTAATTTTAGACTCCGCTCTCTCTTTTGATACTTCAAAAGTTTTATTTTTTGCTCCCAATTCTGAATGAGCAATAACAGCAGTATCGTAAGCTTTTGTAGATTCATCAATAGCTTTTGAAATACCAGTTCTTCTATCTTCATAAGTTAAAGTAGGATTTCCTGCACTATCAAGACCTCTTAAGCTACTAATTGCCTCATCTAACATATCAAACATATTTCTTCTTGCTTCAAATTTTGTACCATTAGCAGTTGGTAAAGTAACTGTATATTCAGTTGCTGGTAGAACTGGAGGAACAACAGCAGGTGGCATTAATTTGTCAGTTGAACCATCCCAATTTGTTTTAGTAAGTGTATTTGCAACATTATCAAAAACCCACTCTTTTCCATCTTGGTCTGTAATTCTATCACCATCTTTGAAAGTTAAAGTAGCGCCCTTTGAAGCACTATCGGCAACATAAAAGAAAGCATCTATTCCGTTTATCCCTCTTTCTCTATAAGAGCCCTCATCAACTGCAACTTTTCTTAATTCTGAATCTCCATTGTATGTTACTTTTCCAGATGCATCCATAGAAAAAGGTTTAACAGAAGCATCACTTCCTGCAAAAACATATTGACCTTCTGTTTGAGTATTTGCTAGATTAAATAAATTTTGCTTATAACCTTCAATAACTCCAGCAATCGCCTCAAGACCTTCAATACTAGTTGTAGAAGTATTTGCCTTTATTAGCTCTTCCGCTTTTATCTTTTCTAAAAGAAGTTTTACCTCTTTCATTGCAGTATCTGATGTCTTGTTTAAAACATCAGCTCTCTCTATTTGCTCTACAATTCCCTTTTGAGTTTTTATTTTATCTTCTGTATGAGTTAATCTTCCAAAAGTAACAGAATCGTCGCTTCCAAATTGAAGTTTACTTCCACCCATTTGAAAATTAAGTTTTGCTTGGTAATTATCTAAATTTCCCAATCTATATGTTGTAGAATTTAATGATATCATATTAACACCTTTCTTAAATTTGCAACAATTTCATCAAAAGAGTACTTTTCGAGAGTTCCTTGTGTTAAAAACTCTCTTGCTTTCTCTTTTTTCGCTATTGCACTATCTAACTCAAGATCCATACCTTTTTTGTATGCACCAACTCTAATTAAAACTTCATTCTCTTTTATTAGTGATAATACTCTTTTTAACTTTAAAAAATCATTATAATGCTCTTTTGTAACAACTTTATCTATTACCCGAGAAGCTGATTTTAATATATTTATTGGTGGATAAAAACCTTGTTCTGTTAAATCTCTTGTTAAAACTATATGTCCATCAAGAATAGACCTACTTTGATCTGCAATTGGATCATTTAAATCATCTCCATCAACTAAAACTGTAAAAAATGCTGTAATAGAGCCTTTTTTACTATTACCTGCTCTTTCCATAAGTTGTGGTAAAAGTGCAAAAACTGATGGTGGATAACCCCTACTAACTGGTGGTTCTCCAGTACTTA
Organism: Arcobacter thermotolerans; assembly: GCF_983172305.1. Lineage (NCBI taxonomy): Bacteria > Pseudomonadati > Campylobacterota > Epsilonproteobacteria > Campylobacterales > Arcobacteraceae > Arcobacter > Arcobacter thermotolerans. The sequence goes on along the minus strand of NZ_CFAFZJ010000004.1, from coordinate 51,187 downwards.
GACCTATCTCTCTTTGAGCCATAGCAAATCTAGTAACACTATCCATCATAAGAAGTACATCATGCCCTTTATCTCTAAAATATTCAGCTATGCTCATAGCTGTAAAAGCAGCATATTTTCGCATAAGTGGTGACTCATCTGAAGTTGCTGTTACAATTACAGTATTTTCTAAATTGTTATTTAAATTATAGTGAATAAATTCAGGAATCTCTCTTCCTCTTTCTCCAACAAGTGCAATAACTTTAATAGTTGCTTCACATCCTTGAACTATCATTCCCATAAGAGTTGATTTTCCAACTCCACTTCCTGCAAAAATACCTACTTTTTGACCTTTACCACATGTAAGCATTGAGTCAATAGCCTTTACACCCGTTGCAAATTTTTGATCAATAATCCCTCTATCAAGCGGTGACATACTCTCTTTATTTATAGGCGCATTTGTATCTAAATCTCTTATTTTACCTAAATCATCAATAGGTTCTCCCAAAGCATTTACAACTCTTCCTAAAAGACCATTTCCGCACTTTATAGTAAGTCCATCTCTTTGTAAAAATACTTTATCATTTATCTTAAAACCATCAATAAATGAAAATGGAACAATGACAAACATATCATCATTTAAAACTGTAACCATTCCTAAAACTGTATATAGCTTTTGTACTGATTCAATTCTTACAATATCTCCAACAGCAACATCTAAACCAACAGCAGTTAAAGTAACAGCAGAGATATTTACAACTCTTCCAAAGGCTATATTTAAATTATTTGAATCTATGTTATCTATAATTTCGTCTATATTCATGGATTCATTCCGTTACACATATTTTTATAAAAATTATCTTCTATATTTATATTTTTACACTTTTGTAAATATATCTCTTTTTGTTCTTTTTGTCCCAAATTATCATACAAAGTTAAAATATCATAGTAAAGTTTTACCTCATCATCTGGTTTTATATTTTTAGCATGCTCTAAGGCAAGTACTAGATAGTTTACTGCACCTTGGAAATTATTTTGTTTTTTTAATAATCTTGATAATTCACTCTCTACAAAAGGAGAATAAACAAAAGCTTTAAACTCATTTTGCTTATTATTTAAAGAATTTAAAATCTTAAATGCCTCTTCCTCTTTTTCCTCTTTTATTAAATATAGATATAAATCATAATAAAAATCAATAATTATTGGTTTTTCTATATTTGCCTCAATTAAATCATTATTTTCCAAACTATTTTTAAAAAATTTATCTAATTTTCCTGTATTATTATCAATTTTTAAAATCTGATATTTATACAAAAACTCCTCTTTTAAAATCTCTTTATCTTTAGATTTTTCTATTTTTGACGAGTAATACAAAGCATCATCTATCTCTTCAACATCAAGAGCCATAGCTTCTAAAATAAGATAAATATCTAAATCTTTTGTATCTTTAAAGATATCTTTAACTTGTTTATAGTTTTCAATAGATGGAACTTCTCTCATACAACTAATAAACTCTTGTTTTAAATTATCATCATTAACTATATCTTTAAAAATATCTGTTTTTAAATCTTTTAAAATATAACTTAATTTAATACAATCTTCCTCTTTTAAATACTCTTTAATAAGTCCTAAATGTGACATGTCTAAAATTTCATCAACATTTTCATAACCAAATCTTTTTAAGACATCCTTTGGAATATCTTTATAGACTTTTTTCATTTTTATTACATCTTCATATTTTTTATTAAAATTATTATTAATCAACTCTTGAAGAAGTGCCTTATTTTGCATAGTTTCATTTTCTGGATATTTATCTGCTACTACATTTGGTAAAATAGCTTTTTGTCTCATTTTTATCTCATCATAAAACATAGATGCATTATCAAAATTCTCACTTTTTGGATAGTTATCTATAATATCTTTATATAAAATTTTTGCAAGATTTAAGTAAGTATCTGTTTTGTCGTATAAACTCATATATAAATTTGCCAATTTATATTTTGTTTGCTCTAAAACATCATCTTTATTTGAAGTTAATATTAAATTTTTTAAAATATCTATAGCAAAAGTTTTCATATCTAGTTTTAAAAGTAAATCAACTCTTTGATTTGCCACTATATAATCACTAGAGTAAAAAGATGGATTTGTCAATAAAATTTGTCGCATAAGTTCACTTGCTTCATCTTTTTTACCTTCAAGCAAATATATATCAAAAAGTTCATTTGCAGCAATTGAGGCAATATTTTTATCCTCTGTACTGTTTAATACTTCAAAAATAGTTTTAGAAGCCTTTTTATAATCTTTTTGGTACTTAAAAATCTTTGCTAAAGATATTTTTCCTCTTGATTTTGCCTCTTCATCATCAAAAATATCTACTACTGTTTGAGCATAATATCGTGCATCTTCTACTTTATTTATATTTAACTTTAAATCTATCAAAATTAAATAGGCTTTTAATAAATCCTCTTGATCTATAAGTGATGAATTTATAGCTACTTCAAGCTCATTTGAAGCACTATTAATATGCTGTTTTGAGTTTGTTTTTATAACTAACTCAGAATAAAGTATTAAAATATCAGAATTTAAAAGTGATACTTTATTATTATCTTTTATAATTTTTAATTTCTCAAAAGCCTCATGAAGTTTTCCATCAAGTGCTATTGCTTTAACCTCATCTAGCTGATTTAAAGTATTTATTATTGTCTTTTTTGTTTTTGTTGGAATCTGCTTTCCATTTGAATCTATAAAACTATAATAGAAATCTCTATCTTTAGCATTTAAAAGAGAGACAAGAAGTATAAATATAATTAAAAATCTCAAATTCTACCTTTTTTTCTTTAATTCATAAACATAAGAGAAAATCTCAGCAATTGCTTTATAAAACTCTGAAGGAACTTCTCTTTCTAACTCAATTTGATCATACAAAGCCCGTGCTAGACTTGGATTTTCTATTATAGTTACACTATTCTCTTTTGCTATCTCTTTTATTCTTAAAGCTAAAAAGTCTATTCCTTTTGCAACAACTAAAGGAGCTTGATTTTTTGAACTATCATATTTTAAAGCAACAGCATAGTGTGTTGGATTTGTAATAACAACATCTGCATCAGGAACGCTACTCATCATTCTTTTTTGTGCCATTTGCATCTGAATTCTACGAATTCTTCCCTTAACTTGAGGGTCTCCTTCCATATTTTTATACTCATCTTTTATCTCTTGCTTACTCATTCTTAAAGATTTCATATAATAATGTTTAGAAAAATAGAAATCTATTATAGCAAAAATAATAATAATAAACAAAATAGTAAATACAAATATAATAATCAAGTCTATCATAGCTTCTATAGTTGCATTTAGCTCTTTATTCATCATTGTCAAAAAATCTTGATATGTTAATGAAAAAAGTAAAAACATAACCCAAACTATAACAGCTAATTTAAGGGTTAATTTAAGAGCCTCCATCAATTTTTTTAAGCTAAAAACATTTTTTATACCCTTTATTGGATCTAGTTTTTGTAAATCAAATTTCAAAGGAGTTGCAATAAATCCAAACTGCATCCAATTAGCTGCAAATGCTAAAACAAAAACTAACAAATATATGGGAGACAAAGCTTTTACAAGTGTTGTTGCAACTGTAACAGTAATTGTAAAATATGTGCTTTCATCTATTTCTTGTCCTATAAAACCATAGATATACAACATCACTTTTTTTATCTCTAAAAACATAAAACCTGAAAGAAATATTAAATAAACAGAACCCAAAGTTAAAATAACAGCGCCAGCTACTTCAGCAGATTTACCTACATTTCCTTCATTTCTGGCATCTTCTATCTTCTTGGATGTGGGTTCTTCTGTTTTTTCTTCATCATCAGCCATAAAACTTCCTACTCAAATTTACTAATAAAATAGTTTGTAAATGCATCAAAAAATATCTCTAAACCAAATATTAAAAACAAAAATATTAAAGCAAACTTCAACTGAAAAGTTATAATAAATGGAGAAAATGCTGGCATTGACTTTGTACCATAACCATAATAAACATCCAAAATAAATCCTATAAAAAATAGAGGTAAAGCAAAAGTAAATGCAAAGGCAAACATTCTATTTATCTCACCAATAGCAAGTTTTATACCATTTATAGAGAATATATCAAAAGTTCCTAAATGTATCATAGAGAAGCTTTTTGCTAATAAAACCAAGGTCATTTCATACATTCCTGTTTGGAAAAATAGCATCAATGATATCCAAAAAAGTAGTTTTGCTACCAAACCTTCTTGAGAACCTGTTGTTGGGTCAAACATCATAGCCATAGATAAAGCAGTTGAATACTCAACAAATTCACCTATAATCTTAACAGATGAAAATATTATATTTACAAGCATTGCAGCAACTAATCCCAAAGTAATTTCAGATAATAAAGATACTATAAATGAAGATTCACTAATATATTTAACATCACCAATAAAAGGAAAAAGAAAAATTACCAAATAAAAAGCAAAAGCAACTCTTACAGTAACACTTATTGCTGTATGCCCAAAAACTGGCATAAACGCTACAAAAGATACTACTCTTGCAAATAGAAGAAGAAATTTAACAAGAACATCTTCATTTAAAAGTGAGAAAAACTCTTCCATTACATATAATCGTTTTTCTCTTCGTAATCTTTGTTCTCTTTTTTAAGCTTTAATATATCTTGAGTGTTTGAATCTTTTTTATCTCTTTGATTTTGATTACTTGAAGAGTCTCCTTGACTTTGACCACCTTCTCCTTTTGAGAAATCAAGATTAAAGTTTGCACTATCATTAAATGTTTTTGCCAATGAGTTTCTTAACATATTTTGATTTTCCATTAAAAGCTCTAGTGTTGCAATATTAGAAACACTCATATTAATAGTTAATCCACTTGACTTATCTTGTTTCATTAAAACTGAAATAGTTCCTAAATCTCCAGGGTTTAAATTCATTCTAAAAACAGTAACAGGCGGTTTATAGTTTTCATACATCTGTCTTGCAACATCTGACATCATAGAAGCCATTTGCTGTTTTGCTCCAACAATTCTTGATTGAATTGAATTTACCAAATTTGGTTGAATATCCAAAATTTTATCATCTAAAATATTTATAGTATCTTCCAAAAGAGCTTTCGAAGCTTCTATAGAGTTTGTTATAAGATTTCTAACATCTACACTTCTTATATTTTTTTCATTTAAAATACTATTTAAAATATTTTTTCTATCTAAAATCTCTTTTTCATCTACACTTAAATCATTTAAACTCTCACTAGAGATATTTTGTTCAACTTCTAAATTATTTGCATCTAAATCTAAGATATTCGCACTTTTTTCTATATCTTCAATAGTTGAAGCATTTTTTAAAATATTCACTGCTTCATTTTTATTAAAAAGTAGTTGATTATTTAAACTATTTTTTTGCTCAGCTAAAAAAATATTTGAGGCAACCTCTTTTGAATTTTTATTAATTTGCTCTACGCTTTGAGGATTTGAAGTAGCTGATTCTTCTATTTTTGTTGTAATATCTTTTTTACTGTTTGTTTGAATTAATTGATCCATAAGAGATGATTTTTGATCTACTTTCGTATTGTTTTCAGTTTTTATAACTTCATTCTCAACAATTAAAATATTTTGCGAATTTAAGTTGTTTTCGTTTTTTACAGTTTCATTTTTGATAGCATCACTATTTGCAACTTCATCTTCAACAATCAAAATATTTTCAAAATTTAAACTATCTTTTAAAACTGTAGAAGTTTCAATTTGATTTTCTACATTTTGTATATCTTCACTATTTACTATTATTTGCGATAAATTTTGAGTTGTTTCTAAAGTTAGATCATCAAGATTTTGACTATTTTCATCTTTTATTTGTAAATTATTTCCATTTATATCTTCTATAAGAATTTCTTGCTCTTTTATTATTTCTACTAACTTATCATCTTTAGAAATTATAATTTTTTCACTATCTAATTTTTGTTCTAAATTATTTTGATTTTTTAAGCCTTCAATAACTTTATCTAAAGATTTTATAAAACTCTTATCAGTATTTACAATATCAACATTTTCCAAAGGTTCACTTAAAATTTGCTCAACTTTAGGTACTTGTTCTAAATTACTATTTTTTACTTCTAAAACTAACCTATCTAGTAATGAGTTATTACTACTTATACTATTTTGAATATTTTTTGTAGGTTCTTTTATCTCATCTTTTTTTGTATTATCTTTATTTAACTCATTTGTTATATTTTTTGATAAATCTTTTATAACTTCTTCACTATTTGAATTTTCATCTAAATTAATAGCTTCAGAATCTAAACCTTCATCAATCAATTTTGTATTAACCTCTACAACTTCTGCATCCAAAGGACTCTTTTCTAAATTTGAAGTAATATTTTGAGATACTATCTTTGAATTTGTATTTTGTGCTGAACTGTTTTCAATATCTTCAATTGAAGTTTTTAGAAGAGAATCAAATAAAGATGGCTTATCTTTTGGCAAATCTTCACTTGTGCTTAAAACTGTTGTTTCACCTTTTAAACCACTTGATTGTGTAAAAATATCAACTAGATTTGCCATTTTTTAGTCCTTAATTTCCAGCTAATATATCTAGAGTTTTTGTATCAATTCCCCTATGAGTATTAAATGCAGTAACATTTGCTTCATAAGATCTCATAGCCTCTATTAAATCAACCATTTCTATAACAGGATTTATATCAGGATATGCTACATAACCTTTTTCATTTGCATCTGGATGAGTAGGATCATATCTTAATACAGGTTGTGCATCTGTATGAATAATCTTTTTTACTCCAACAGCTCTAAGAGCCAAATCAGATTGTGGAGAATTGTTTACTTCAATATCATTTGAATTTGTTCTTATAGTTTTATTTGCTAATAAAACATCTTCAAAAACAACTTGTTGCTTTTTATATGGTCCACCTTCTTGAGTATGAGTTGTTTTTGCATTTGCAATATTAGCACTTACAACATTTATTCTTGTTCTTTGTGCACTCATTCCTGAAGTTGATACGTTATATCCATCAAAAAAACCCATAATTTGCTCCTTTTACTAAATTTGCATTCTCATAATTTCTCTATAAGCATTTATAGCTTTATTTTTAACTTCTAATCCCAATTTAAGACTTAATTCTGCTTCTTCAATTTTTTGAACAGCCTCTTGAAGATTTGCAACTTTTCCTGTTGCAATCTCTTTCATAGAGTTATATCCTTCTATTTGAGAATCATTTACCTCATTTATAGCCCCATTTAACAAATCTTTAAAAGATTTATCAGCATATTGACTTTCACTTAAAGTTTCACTTTGTTTTACATTTGCACTATCAATACCTTGCAATGGATTTAAATAGTTTATAGCACCTACTATGCTCATCTTTTAATCTCCTATTTTAGCTTACAGCTTCTTCTTTTTTATCTTGAGTTGAATTTTCATTTGATTGCTCATCATTTTCTTTATCTTCTTTTATATCTTTTACAACAAGTTGATTTAAAAGCAAGTTGATTTTATCTTCATTATATCTATTATCAAACTCCATTCTCTTTTGATCTAGACTAAAATTATTAACTATAAAAGATAACATTAAATTACTAAAACCTTTTAGTGTAACAGTAACTAAAATAGCTCCAAAAAGCATTTGAAGAGGTGAAAAAAGTTCTGAGTTGAATGTAAAAAATATTATTGTAGCAAAAAAACCAATTGCTATGTATATCTTAAATATTCCAGTATTTATTAGATTTTGCGAAAATCTTTCTACTACCACTTAAACTCCGATTTTTAAATATTTTTTAAAACACGATCTACAATACTATGCAACTTAAAAGAAGCTTCCTCTTGTGGAAACTCATTAACAAATATTTTTCTAGCTCTAGCTATTTTTGTAATGTTCTCACTGCTTGGTACACTTCCTATATATTTTATCACAAATTCGCTTTTTAATCTGTTTTTTTTAGCTAAATTTATCAAAGAGTTTGAAATTGTTTCACCAACTAGATCATTTTTTGTATGATTAAAACAGAGCATTAAACTCTTTTTATCAATTGCTAACATTTTTATCAAAGAGTAGACATCAGTTAAAGCACTAGGATCTGTTGAAGTTATTGCTAAAATATTTGTTGATACTTTTAAAAACTCTTTCACATAATCATTTAATCCAGCTCCAGTATCAACAATCAAAATATCATAAAAATTTAAATCCAATATATCTTGAACTAATCTTGAAAATATAAAACTACTACTATTTGTTGCATATTGGTAGCCACTTTTCCCAGCAATTAAAGATAAATTTGGGTATTTCGTTTCTATTATTACTTCTTGAAGTTTTTTATGCCCATTAATATAGTCAAAAAGAGTAACTACTGGTTTTACATCAAAAAGTACCTGCATGTTTGCCAAACCTATATCTGCATCTAAAACCAATACTCTTAAATTTTTTTGAGATAATATATAAGCAAAATTAGCTGTAAAAGTAGATTTTCCAACTCCACCTTTTCCAGATGTTATTGTCAAAAGTTTTGTTTTTGAGCTACTTACTTCACTATTTACTTTTGAAGTAAGATTTATTAATTTTTCGGCTTGAGATAATCTAGCATCTAGCATTATATCTCCTTACTGCACTCATTATTCATAAAACAATCTATTAAAAATGAAGCATCAGCTGCAATTAAATCATCAGGAACATTTTGTCCAATAGAGAAATATGTTATTGATTTTTTTGTTTTATGCGAAAACGATATAACATTTCCAAAACTTTTTGTCTCATCTAATTTTGTAAAGATTAAATTATCAATATCAAGTATTGAATAGTTTTTATAAATCTCCATTAAATCACTATGTTTTACATTTGAAGGTAAAACCAAAGTTTTCTCAATAGGAAGCTCATATACATGATTTCTGTACTCATTTATAAGTTCTATTTTATCTATATCATATTGACTTGAACCTGCTGTGTCAATAAAAATATAATTACAATTTTTAAGTCTTAAAAGTGCTTCAGTCAAATCTTCAGGCTTCTTTACTATTTCTAAAGGAAGCCTCATAATATTTGTATATGCTTGTAACTGTTCTATTGCACCTACTCTAAAAGAGTCTAAAGTAATTACTCCAACCTTATGGTTTTGTTCCATTTTGTAAGCAAATCTTGCAGCTAGCTTTGAAATAGTTGTAGTTTTTCCAACTCCTGTAGGACCTACCATCATCATAATTTTTCTTTGCTCTTTTCTTAAAGGTTGCTCCATTTTAATAGGAATAACTCTTCTTAAAACTAATTTAAAGAAATCATTTACTTTTTTTTGATTTGATTTTAGTGAAACTGGAAGTTCTTTTATTGTCTTTTTCATAATAGTGTATGTCATCTCACTATCGAACTCATTTTTTTCAAAGATAGTGTAAACATCTATAAATTCTGGAGGTATAAGCAAATCGTATAGTTGGCTTTTTGGTTTCCAAAGAGTTTTTTGTACTTGTTCAAGAAGAGATTGCATTTTTAAAATCTCCTCTTTATAGTCATAAACTTGTGCTTTTATAGGTTGAGATTCAACAGTAGCTTTAGTAATTGCTGTTTTTGTAAACTCCATATTTGTTTGAATCTCTTCATCTTCAACAGCAACAACTATCTCATACATATCTTTATTATAACCATTTGCATTTGCTATTTTTTTTGTAGAGATTACAATAGCATCTTCTCCACACTCTATTTGAGCATTTCTTAAGGCTTCTGTTGGTGTTTCCCCTAAAAAAGAGAGTCTATTCATTTTTGTCTTCCATCTTTATATATTTGTTCAATAGTTCCATCTAAATTCTTAAATCTTATAAATTCTTCATTCTCATAGATAATTTTTCCTTTTTTTACTATTTTAACTCCGCCAAAATTAAAAATTATCTCATTGTTTTCAGTAGATCTTACACTTTTTTCACAAACTATACTATTTTTATTTATATGATGAGTTGTTATAAATTCACCATTTTGCAAATCTTCCAAAGTCAAAGGAGTACAAGTCCTAGGAATTGTGTCAAACTCTTTTTGTTCTAGTTTAGAAATATCTATTTTCTCTTCATATTTTATTGCTTCTTTTGTTACAAAAACAGAAATTGCAAATAAATATGAAGAAAAAACTAAAGATAAAAAACTAAGCCTTAATATCAAAAATCTGTCCTCCAGATTGCTCACTTATCTCATCTAAAAGCTCTTTATACATCTGTTTTATTGGTAAAACTATGTTTGCTAATTTTTTATTTAGCTCATATAAAGTTCTTAACCCTTCTTCTAGTTCATTTACTTTATCTCTATAAATATTAACATCAAAGTTATTTTGAATAAGTTTTGATAACTCTTTGTTTAATTCAACTTTTTGATTCATAATCTCATTTATGATTGAATTTTTTCTATCATTTCTTCCAAAAAGCTCTTCGTGTTTTGATGCTTTTATATCTTCTATATCTTGATTTATTGCATTTTTTAACTCGAGTATTAGTTGTTGCATATTATCTACAATTTTATCAACCATATTTTAACCTTGCTCTTTCTTATTATTTTGTGATAAAAAGTTATAAAGCATATCACTAATTCCGAAATTACCACTAGAACTATCAGAAATTGATTGTAAATACATACCTTTTATAATATCACTACCAGCCTCTTCTCCTGCGATGCTAGTTGATTTTAAAGAAGTTTCCAATATTTGATTTATAAAAAATGCTTCAAAATTATTACTTACTTCTCTTAGTTCTTTATCTTCAACTTTTTCAAGACTGCTACTATTTAAATTTTCAAACTTATTTGTTTTTAGAATATCTTTGTTATATAAATTGCTACTATTTATCTCCATTTTACAATCCTATTTTATCTAATTTCAAATCTTCATTTATAATTTTTTTAATCTTTAATCCAAACTTTCCTTCTACAATTACAGCTTCACCCTCACCTATTTTTACACCATTTATAAGAATCTCAAGTGGTTCATTTACCATCTGTTCAAGCTCAATAATCTCACCAACATCCCATCTTAATATATCTTTTAAAAGAACTATTTTTGTACCTAATCTTACACTTAATTTTAATCTAACATTATACAAAAGTTCAAGATTTTTAGATGGATTTGGAACTCCTACAATTGATTGAGTTTGAGTTATAGTTGGTGCAACTGGAGCCGTAGGAGTTGAAACTACTGGTTTTTCGTCATTTACTCCTGTAATCAAAGAGAAAAAAGGAGAAAATGTTTTTTCAAAACTGATTAAAATAGGTGTTGCATCTTCTTCTAAAGATATATTAAAAAGATATATCTTTTTTCCACTTAATGCACTTTTTTCTACCTTTTTTGTTCCTTTAATCTCTGATTTCATACCTACAATATCTGGCATACCTTGAGCATTTGAAGCAGTACAAAAACTTCCACAAATATTTGCAACTATCTCATTTACAGCATCTGTTGTTTCATCATCAATATCTTCTTTTAAATCACCCATTCCACCTAACATTAAATATTCAAACTTTGTAGCACTAATAGTTGGAATATAAAAAACTATAGCTGAACTTAAACCTTTTATATCAAATTTTACATCTGCTTCTATAAAACTTGAAGATTCAAAAATATCATCTAATTTTTTTGTTTCAGAAATTTTTGCTTTCTTCCCTAATAACTGCTCTAGTGTATTTGATAGCTCGTTTTTAAATACATTTGATAAATCTGATGCCAAAATATCTTACCTTTTTTTAATTTTTAATACTTTTTTCTAGCTCTTCAATTAAAAAAGCTTTTATTTTCATCATATCTTCTGTTGGATATTTATTTTCAATATCCCCTCTTGTTATTTTTACAAAAAAATCTTTTGATTCTCTATTGTATCCAAACTTAATATTATCCAAAATAACCTCATTCAACTCACTTGTTGGCTCTTTTGAAGAGTTCTTTTTATACTCATCTTCTTGTATTGTTTTAACTTTTTCTTCAACACTGCTTACTTGTTTTGTCTTTATCTCGTAGTTTTCTTTTGCGTTATCAATTTGTGCTACTCTTCCAATTTCCACTAAAGACCCCTTTGTAAGAATTTTAAAACATTATAACAAAAAAAAATTAAATAGTATTATAAAGAAAGCATAAACTCTTCAAAACCAACAATTCTAAAATCTATATATGGGTTATTATACTTATTTACTAAAAATTGCTTTGCACTTGAAATGTTCATATTTTGTAAAAGTTGAATTGCAGTTAAAAAATCTGTATCTTTATCTTTATAAAATGCTTTTATTAAAGATATTTGAATAGATGCCTCTTCAGGTCTTAAAGATTCTAAAAAAGATGCAGTTGAAAGATACATTGTAAATCTATTTTCATATCCAAACTCATCTTTTAGCCTCTTTAATGTCTCTATAGAATTAAGTGGTTTACTCAAATATAAATCACTATAAGCTTTTGTTACCAAATAGCTTGGGTTATTATTTCCATCTATATTAAAATCTACTCTTGAAAAAACACCAAATGCTCTTAAAATATCAATATAATATTTTGAAGTAATTAAAGAGCTATCTAAAAAATTATTATTATATTTCAAAGTTACTGCATCTTGAACTCTTGCTGCGTATCTATACTCATCTTCATTTTTATTTTTTTGAACAAGTTTTAAAAGATATATAAAAGGGTCTCTCTCATAATCTTCAAGAAGTTGATGATTACTTAAATTTTCATTATTATTCATTTTCTTTAGAAAATCTATAGCTTTATAAAAAACTGTTTTTTCATAAGATTGTGATGCTTCAACAACATTGTAAGTACTATTTACAAATAATTTATATAACTCTTTTGCAAAGTAGCTATATAATCCTCCACTATCTTTTATATTTTTATCTAATATAGCTCTTTGTTTATCTGGTATATCAGCAGATACTTTATTTGCAGTAATTAGGTACATAACAGAATACAACTTATTACCAGGACTTAGTTTATATGCTTTTTCAAAGTTTTTATAAGCATTTGTAAAATCATTGATTTGTGCATAAGATAGAGCTAGGTTATAGTAAATATATGCTTTAGAATCTGTTTTTATAATATTTTTTAATTCATTTACTCGCTTTATTGGATCTTGTTTTACCAAACCAATAAATTTAGTATTATACTCAACCATATTTTCTAAATTCTCTACACTTTGTGCTTTGCCATATATAAAACCTTTTACAGAATCATATATTATCTCTTTTGAATCTGAAAATACAAAAGGAGCAAAATAATATATAAAATCATACATTCTATCTTCATCAAATTTCATAATACTTTTGTAGTAATCTTTGTATGAATATAAATCTTTATTAAAAAATATCTCCAATGGCATCTGTATATTTACATTAAAATCTTTTTTTCTATCATTAATTAAATCAAGTATCTCTTGTGCATCTTCAAAATTATTTTGTTTCAAACTGGAATATGCTGAAATCCACAATACTTTATTTAAAATTTCACTATTTTTCTCTTCTTCTCTTATCTTTTTCAAAATTTTTGAAGCTTTTTGAAAATTATTTAGTTTTATCAAAATCATAGCTTTTTTTAAATCTAAAGAGTAACTCATTGCATTTAAAGCACCTAGAGCATTTTCATAATCTTCTATCATCAAATATCTATTTGCCAACTCTTTCAAAATAGCATCTTTTATATCTGTTATAAGTTCATTATATTCACTTAATTTTTTGCTATTTTGAAAAATTGTCACTAAATCTAACATATATTTATCATCTTTAGTTATCTCAAAAAGATAGTAACAAGATGATATAAATGAGTAAGGTTGATTTATTAGATTTGTCTTTTTTGAATATATTTTATTAAAAAACTCTTGTGCTTTTTTTTCATCTTTTTGTTTATAATATATTATTCCCATATTCAAAAGTGATGGAGCTTCAAAAACTTTTGAAGTTTTCTCAAAAAGTCTTAAAGCATCTTTATATTCACCTTTTCTAAAGTGTAAAACTGCTTTATTAAAATCAACTTGTATCTCTAAATTTTCATTTGAAGCTTCTAGTTTTTCTAGTTCAAAAATTATTTGTGGTTGTGATTCTATAATATTTGCGTATAAAAAATTATTTAGTATAAAAAAAATTATAACTATTTTATATATAGATTTTTTCAAATTATTCCTAAATAATTGCATTTACCTGAGCAAATAACTCTTCATTTCTTCTTTGTAAATCGTTTATTTTATTTTTTAAAGTAATATTCTCAAGTCTAAGATTTTGTAAATCATCACGTGCAACTTGCAGATTTTCTTGATTATTTTTAAGACTACTTGTACCTATTTTAACCTGCTTTTCATATCTTTGTATTAAAGCTTCAAGCTTTGTAACTTCTTCTTCTATAATCTCTTTTTCTTCTTTTATTTTTTTATACATTGATTTATAGGCACTTGTACTTGAAATAAAGTAAAGTAAAATGATAGCTAAAACTGTTGATATTAAAAAATCCAATTTTTTTCCTATAATTAATATTTTTAAATAGAGCAAGAAAAAATCTTGCTCTAATTGTAATATTATCTTTTTAAGTTAATAAGTGTACTTAAAAGCTCATCTGATGTTGTTATAGATTTCGCATTTGCTTCAAAAGCTCTTTGAAATACCATCAAGTTTACTAAGCTTTCACTTAAATCTGCTTTACTAAGCTCAAGCGCCTTACCTTTTACACCTGCTGTATTATTATTGTTTGTACTATAAATTGCATTTCCTGACTCTTGAGTTCTTTGGAAGTTGTTGTTTCCAACTGCCTCAAGTCCTCTATTGTTTGTAAATCTAGCAATTGATACTTGACCAACAGCGTACTCTACACCACCCTCTTTTATTGTTACAAGTCCAGTGTCATCTATATTAAATTGTCCAAATTTACTATCAGATATATTTAAAACATCTAGTCTCAACTGAAGACTGTTTTGGGTAGAAGTTTGATCAACTCTTGTAGTTATCTCCATAAACTCTCCGCCTGCACCTTTTCTTCCAGAGTAATCAGCATTTATCTCTATAAATACATCATTAACTCCTGGTGCTGGATTAGGGTCATCATATGTTAGTTTAGCATCAAACTCTAAATCATAACTAGAATCTTTTGTTTCTAATACCAAGTTTCCATTTACATTTTTTGCAACAATATAATCACCTAATTGTGGTCCAGAAGCTGTTCTTAAATTATTTATAGAGTTTACTATACCATCTATTGTCATATCATCATACGGCGCTGTTGCTCCTGTACCAAAAGTAATATTTACAGGTTGTGGTGGAGTTGCCCCATTATTTGGAACAGGGATAACATAACCCAAATCTTTATCAAAAATTTCAATGTTAAATTTATACTCTCTTGTAGAAGTTGCTGAAGTTGCATTTCCATATAGCTCTTGTGTTGTATAAACACTTTGTTGATTTCCTGTTACAAGTCTAGAAAGAGCTTCTCTTGCTGATTCTATAGCTGCTTTTCCAGAACCAGAAACAGCTGCTGCTGTTGTTTGATGTGATCCTTTTACAGATACATTTTGATTTACTCCTGAGTGTTCTGATACTTCTGTTATTTTAAAATCTTTTCCAGGAATTAAAGATTTTATTTGAATAACTCCTCTTAACATATCTGCTAATTTTGTACTCTCTTCATACATACCATTTGGGTTTAATGTATCAGCAGTTGGTGCTAAACTATCTTTTGCCATATAAGCAACCAATCCACCAGCATTTGAATTAGTAATTTTATCAGCCATAGCTTTATAAGTATTTATTTTTCCAGCCAACTGGTCATATTTTGCAATTTCTGTATCTGCTGCTTCTTGTGTTAATATAGGTCCATTTGGAAAAGGTGCAATAAGATTAGCAGGGTCTACAATACCATATGTTGCAGCTTCTCCAGATGCAAGCTGTGTCCAAAGTTGTTGTCTATAATCATCTGTTGTTTTAGTTGGAATAAAGTCTACATCATAATTTTGTCCATCAATAACTACTCTTATAGAGTCACCATCTTTTCCAATAATTGAAGTAGGAGGAACTCCTGTTCTAAAGTTTACTTGAGAAACTTGAGCAATAGATCCAGCTGATGGTAAAGTTGGATCATCTTTATATTTTTGAAGCCATTTATTATAATCAGCCATAGCAAGGTCTATATCTTTTAGTTTTGCAGCTTTTGTTTTTGCTCCAGCTCCACTAAATACAGAGGTAGCATCTGATTTTGCAGTCTCATCAAAATTTGTAGCTTTTGCTGCGATAGTCTCTATATAATCACCATGCCTAATAATACTATTTCCAAGATTCTTAATATAAGAATCTGTAAATCTTGTAGCATTTTGATTTGTACTCTTTACATCATTTTTTTGATCAATTGAGCTCATTGCCCAACCCTGAACCTCATATCCATCTGGGTTTTGTAAAGTTCCACTTTGACCCATACGGAAATTTCCAGCTCTTGTATAAAACGTCTCTGCAGTTCCTAGTGTATTTTTATTTATTACAGTGAAAAATCCATCACCTTGTAAAGCAACATCATACTCAACTCCAGTGATTTTTGAACCACCTGTTACGAAAATCTTCTCTGCGTCTTGCACAAATGATCCTTTACCAATCTTTCCTTGATAAATTTGATCTGCAAAAGAGATTCTTCCCGCTTTATAACCTACAGTGTTTACATTGGCAATGTTATTTGACTCATTATCCAATGCTGTTTGATGTGCTGCTAATCCTGATATTCCAGTCCATAATGCACCTATCATGACTAATCCTTTGTATTAAGGTAAATGAACATAAATGTTCATACTTTTGTACAAAAATTATATTAAATTTATACAAAAGTATAAACACAAAGTATTTATACTAATTTTTACTATTTCTTCATCTGTATTGCTGTTTGTAAAAACTCATCTGATGTTGTTATAGATTTTGAACTAGCTTCAAAAGCTTTTTGATATACCATAATTTGAGTCAAAGTAGAACCATAATCTATGTTAGCTCTTTCAAGCGCACCACCTCTTATTATATTCATAGTATCTGAGTTAAAAGCATTTCCACTATATTGCGACGCTTGAAATAAATTTCCCCCCATAGGCTCTAATCCTTGTTCATTTCTAAATCCAGCAGTACTAAGTCTTCCTACTAAAAAACTATGACCTTGACTTTTTACAAAAACAAAACCATCATCTGATATACTTATATCGGCTGTACTTTTATCAGAAATTCCTAGCTCATCAAGTCTTACATTTATATCATTCTCTCCAATAACTCCTAAGTTTCCATACTCCAATACATTTGTAATTTGTAAAAACTTTCCATCTGCATTTTCAACTGCATTTTTTAAAGCATCTCTTGCACTATCAACCATAGCAAGACCAGAACCTTTTACCGCCTCTTGTAATTTTGTAGAACTAAAGTTTGTATCATTTAACTTTATATCTGATATATTAAAGCTACCACCAGCAATTAAAGTATCAATAACCAAAGTTCCATCTTTTACACTAGAACTCATACCCTCTTTTGAAGAAATTTTATCAGATAAATCTTTCATAGCATTTACAACACTATTCGCATTTATATATGAGCTAATTTGATTATCTCTTAAAGTT
The DNA here is from genome assembly GCF_983172305.1 of Arcobacter thermotolerans. Taxonomy (NCBI): domain Bacteria; kingdom Pseudomonadati; phylum Campylobacterota; class Epsilonproteobacteria; order Campylobacterales; family Arcobacteraceae; genus Arcobacter; species Arcobacter thermotolerans. Next base: position 33,626 of record NZ_CFAFZJ010000004.1, on the reverse strand, counting down.
TGTGCAGTTGTTTTATCTAAAATCTCTTGAGGAGTTGTTGTTGGCATTGCATCTATGTTTGCTTGGCTTTGTATAGAATTGGGATCAACTAAATTATACTTTGCTTTTCCATTTGTATCTAAAAAGTCATATAGCTTTTGCATCTCTTCATCATTTATAGTTGAGTTTACATCAAATTTCACACTATATGTTTTATTGTCAATTGTTACACTAATAGTATTATCTGTAGCTTGTAAAGATGATAAATTTGATGAAAAATCTATTTGAGATTTTTGACTAATAGATGGAGTATTTGTTGTTGATTGATCCATCAAAAATTTATTTAACTTCTCTATATAGTCAGCTTTTAATGCTTCAATATCATTTATCTTATTTTGTGAAGTTTTGTATCCATCACCTTTTTTTAATATATCATCATCTTTTGAAGAGCTTACATAATCACTAGCTTTTGCATTTATATTATAAACTGTACCGCTTCCACTATTTATATTTGAGGATACTAAACTTTTTGTATATTCATCAGTAAACATCATATCAAGTGGATTTGTAGTTGTAGTAATTTTACTTTGTGGAACCAATCCTTGAATTTTATAATCATCTTGAGTAACTAAAAAACCATCTTTTGCTTGAACTAAATTTCCAGCTCGTGTATAATAAATCTCATTTGGATTTTCTCTACTTTTTACTACAAAAAAACCTTTACCCTCAATTGCAACATCTATTCCAACACCACTTTGTACAATATTTCCTTGCTCAAACTGTTTTGAAATAGTTTGAGTTTGTACACCTTTTCCAAATCCTGCTTGGCTATATAAAAGGTCTGAAAAGCTTATTTGGTCTTTTTTGTGTCCAACAGTGTTTGAATTTGCCAAATTGTTTGATTCAACAGCTATACCTTTGTCATGTTGCCATATTCCAGCAACTCCATTCCACATAGCTCCTATCATCTTTAATCCTTTTTAGAAGATTCTTGTTATTGAAGAAAATGGGAAAGTAGTAGTTTCGCTAGATAAAATAAGCGTACTTTTCCCACTTGCCACATATTTATGGTCAGCCACTTCATTTCCATCTGCATCTTTAACTACTAACTTTCCATCTTTAACCAAAGGCTTTCCTAAACTTTCTAAAACTATAGTTTGTCCTGTTTTTTCACCTTTTTCATTATAAAGATTTCCAACTTCATCATACTCTGCTGCTTTTATATCATCTCCATCTTTAAAAGCAATTCCATTATGCATATATAACCATTCCCTACCTACTGCCATAATTTGACCATCTATATTTTCAATAGATTCAATAGTGAAAGGCTTCAATGAACCATCGCTCCTTGTACTACCATTTTCAACATTTTTTCCAATTACTCCAGTTGCCGTTGAGAGTGAAGATTGTGTAAATGCTGTTTGAATAGATTGTAAAGCCTTAATCATCTCCATATTTGCATTTAGAGTACTCATTTGCATTTGAGTTGATAGCATTTTTGCTGAATCCATTGGTTTTGTTGGATCTTGAAGCTTTAACTCCTCAATCATTAACTTTAAAAAATCATTTGTTGTCAAAGAGTCGTTACTTACACTTTGTGTATATTTATTTCCATAACTATCTGTTCCTGTTACACCATTTGCACTATTTACTTCTGCCATATCAAACTCCTTGTTTAAGATTAAATCATATGTTCTTCAAAGAAATATTGAACAACATTATCTGAATCCATAGCATCTTGAACTCTAACTGCAAGTTTTTCTTCCATTACAATTATATCACCTGTTCCAATAATTCTAGAGTTTACATAAATCTCACCACCACTACCAGCTGGTTTGTGTAAAGAGATAATATCTCCTTCGGTTAATTTCAAAAATTCACCAACTGATATACTAGTGCTTCCAAGCATAACATCAACAACAATTTCGGTATCGACTAATAAATCGTAAACTCTTTCACTTATTTCCATATTTAATACTTTTTAACGTTATTTAATGATTGTATCATAAATTAGATTTTATATCACTAAATCTAAAGATTCAAGCATTGAAGAGACTTTTGCTTCAATACTTCCATCAAAATTTCCTATATTACTAGCTATTACAACACCACCAGCAACTACATTTGGATCCTCTAAAAGTTCAATAAAAGGTTCTAATTCCAGCTCTTGTTTTAAAATATAATAATCTTTTGGATTTAAATGAATTTTTACTTTTGTTGCATTTTTTAGTTTTAATAAAAGCTGATTTATAGTCTGTTTAGCTATTTTTGAAGAGTTTTCTCCTACTTCGATATTTATAATTTTTTGCGCAATAGAGATAGAAGTTTTTAATAATTTACTCTCAAAACCAAAAGCAGCTTGTTCAAAAAATGTTGCACACTGCTTTAAATCTTTTATTGCTTTTATAACTTGAGTATCAAACTCTTTGCCTTTGATTATTGCATCTTGTTCAATAGTTGTAACTTTTTGTGACACTTCTTCTATTTTTTTTATCATTTTCTCGAATTCAGTAAAAATAGGCTCAATCTTCGCTAAAACAGCAGAATTATCAACAATGCTCATAGATTGAACTGAAGGTTTTACTTCTGTTTTTTCTAAATTCGAATTACCATCTTCTTCTAATTTTAACTCCAAAAATTCATTTGACTCTTCTTTTGGTGTTAGCTTATTTTTTAAAAAATTAGATAGTTCGAATTTTTCTACTTTTTTATCATCTTTTAATATTCTTGCACTAGAGTAAACATTCTCAGCCATTACGTACTCTCTCTTTCAATAACTCCGTCGTCCATCATCTTTTGAGCAACAGCCAACATTCTTCTTTGTGCAGCTTCAATATCTTTAATTTTAACTTTTGTAAGCATTTCACTCTCTTCATAAAATCTATCTTTAACCCTTTGAGACATTGCACCTGTAACCTTTTCTATCTGCTCTTGTGTAGTATTTTTCATAGCAACAACAACATCTGCTGATTCAACACTTTGAATAATCTTCATTATATATTCACTATCAAGATTAAGTAAATCTTCAAATACAAACATATTATCTTTGATTCTAGTTGCTAAAGAAGTATCAATACCATTTATATTTTTAAGAATATCAACAGCTTTTGGTCCCATTTTATTTAACATATCTGCAACAACTTTAACACCACCAACATCTACGATTGATGATAATAAAGACTCTAACTTTTTCTCTAAAACAGCTGAAATAGTTCGTACAACATCAGGAGAAACATCTTTAATAGTTGCTATTTGAATACTTACTTTTACACGAATCTCCTCATCAAGTTCCATTAAAACATCTGCTGATTTAGAAGGATCCATATGTGCTAAAATAACAGCAATTGTATGAGGTGATTCATCTTTGATAAAATCACTTAACTGTTTTGGATTTACACCATCAAGATAAGAAAAAGCTTGATTTGCTAACTTCATTCTTGAAAGTTTTTCTAAAACTTCTTCAGCCGCATCTTGCCCAATAGATTTATACAAAATCTCTTTTGCAAAATCATACCCACCAGAACTAATAAAACCTTTTGTTCTAGTATATAAGTGAAACTCCTCTAAAATTGCTAAAGAGACCTCTTTATTTATAGATTGTATTTGAGTAATAGCAGTTGAAATTTGTTCAACATAAGATTTATCAAGAAATTGAAATATTTTAACTGTTGAATCTTCACCTATTAATACAAAAAATCTTGCGATTTTTTCTAACATAGACATACCTTTTAAAATATCAATATCACTATAAATATCTACTGCCATTTATTATTCCTATTTAAAATTAACATTACCTTCACTTAATAACAATTCAATCATTCTTGCAATATCAGCTGGATTATTATTTATCTCTCTATCAAGCTCTTCAATAAATACTTCATATTTAGCTGCTGATTCTTCATCAAGTCCATCAATATTATTTAAAATTTGACTTTTTACTTTGGTTTTTAATCTTCCATGAGCTGTATTTTGATCTAGCACATCATCAAGTCCAGCCAACATATCTTTTACCAAATCTTCATCATCAACACCCATCTCTTTTTTCTTAGGTTCACCTAAAATTACCATATCACTGCTTGCTATAAATTTTCTATAAAAAATAAAGAGTAAAAGAGCAACTACTAAATATTGAATATAATCTTTATACTCATCTAGAATACTTTTTATACTCATTCCTTGTAAATAACCACTTCCACCAACTACATTTCCAAACTCATCTACAAGCTCACCTTTTTCATTAAAAGATTTAACTCCTACAAATTTAAAATCTTTAACAGTAATTGTATCGCCTCTTCCTTTATCATATCCAATAGCATCAGCAGATAATGATTCTAAGGATGCTAAAAATTCAGCTTTATCTGGATGATCTTTTAAAACACCTGAATCAAAAGTAACAGAAGCTGAAATTCTTCGAATATTTGTAAAATTCCCATCTTTTTGAGATATTAGTTTTCTTGAAATTTCATAGTTTGTAACAGTATTAGAACTTTCACTATTAGAAGATAGTTTACTTCCATCATTTAGCTGTTGTGGTGGTTGAATATTATTATCAGCTCCTGCAATTCCACCTGTATTATTTCCAAGCCCTGAAGCATTTGATGTATTTTCAATAACTTGTTGAGATCTAATACTTCCTTCTGGACTATAAATTTCCTCTTCAATATCTTTTTTAGTAAAATCCAAAATAACATTTACTTTTGCCATAACTCTTCCAGCTCCAACAACTGGCTCTAAAAGTGAAATAATTTTTTGCTCATAATCCTCTTCTATTTTATCTTTAAATTTCGTTTGAACTGTAGATCTTTGAGTATTCATATCTTCAGCTGATACTTCAAGTAAATTTCCATCTTGATCTATTAACTGTATATTTTCTTGCTTTAAATCAGGAACAGCAGAAGCTATAAAGTTTTTAATACCATCTAGTTGTTTTTGAGTCAAAAAAATACCCTGTTTTAGTGTCAAAACAGCAGAGGCAGTTGTATCACTCTTTTTCTCAGTAAATATTGTCTCTTTTGGAATTGCTATTTTTACATCTGCTTTTAAAACACCACTTAAAGACTCTAAACTACGACTTAACTCTCCCTCTAAAGCTCTTAAATACTTTACTTTATTTTCAAAATTTGTTGTACCTATAGATGATTTTTCAAAAATTTCCCATCCAACATGTTTATTTGTTGAAGCTTCACTAGTTACAAGTTTAATTTTTGCAATATTTATAAACTCTTTTGAAGTTTTAAGAGTTAAATTGCTTCCAGTTCCTGTTACTATAAATGGAACACCAGCACTTTCAAGTTCCTCAGTAGCTCTCATAACATCAGCTTGAGTAAGATTTGAAGCAATTGTGTAACTTAATTTTTTATCTTCAGCTTTGATATTTGAATATATCAAAAATCCAATAATTAATAACAGCAAAAAAGCAAAACCACCAACAATTGCTATTCTTTGTGCTTTATTTAAGTTATTTATAAATTTTAGAAGTTGATCCATTAAAAAATCATCCTATTAACTCTTACCTGAAGCATCAATAACAGATCTAAAAAGTCTTGAATCTTTTTTTATAGATGATTGGATTGCATCAAAAAGAACTTTATTTTTTGATTGCTCACTCATTTGACTATCTAAATTTACATTGTTTCCATCATTTTGTTCTATTAAATTTGGAACCTCAATTAATCTTGGGTTACTGCTAGCCCTATAATCAAGATTTTGCATATGGTTATTCGTAGTTCTTTTTAATTTTAAAATATTTTGCTCTTTTAACTCTTCTGAAAAAACTAAATCTTTTGTTTTGTATTCTGGAGTATTAACATTTGCAATATTGCTAGATATTACTTTTTGTCTTTCGCCTCTAAAATTTAGTTGTTCAAAAAGTTTCCCTGATACTTCACTTGCATGCATTATCTAGTATTTCCTCCAATTTTCTCTATTAAACCAGCGTTTAACTCATCTATTGTCTTAATCGCCCTTTGAGATTGATCAAATCTTCTATGCGCATCTATTAGCTCAACCATAGTACTTACTCTATTTACATTTGATTGTTCAACTGTTCCATTTAAAATTTTATTATCATTATTTTCAAAATTTTCAATATCATCAATAACCAAAGCCTTGTAAGTATTATCTCCTACTTTTTCAAGATTTTTAAAAGATGTTTTAGCAACTCCAATTTGTAACTCAAAGCCATCTTCCACAACTATAGCTTCATTATCTGCATTTAAAACATTGTTTCCATTTCCATCTACTAAAAATCCATCTAAATTTTTAAATGATCCATCTCTTGTATATACTATATCACCATTTTCATTTTGAATTTTAAAAAAAGTATCTGGTGCATTTAAAGCAAAATCAAGAGGATTTCCAGTCATTTTCATAGGTCCCATTAAAGGATCTGTATATCTTGTATCAATTTTTGGAATATTGTTTATTGTTATTGATTCAACAAATGGATTTTGTTGCTCCTCTTGCATTCTTTTTAAATACCAGTTAAATGTAGTTTCAGAAGTTCCTTCTTGCTTAAAACCAAAAGTATCTGCATTAGCAAGGTTATTACTTATTTGATCAAGTCTATTTATTTGATTTACCATTGAAGCTGTTAGTGGATAAACACCTTGGTTCATTATATTTCCTTACTTGTTAAATTCAGCTATAAGCTTATCTAAATCATCACCTACTAAATCTTGCGTATCTTTATCTCCGTGAATATGTTTAGCCATTGGAAGATCTCTTGGATTATCATCTTCAAAAAGATTATTTAAATAAATAGATAGTTTTCTAATAACTGACATAACTCTTTCAATTTTTTGCCTATTTATATCATTAAATTGCATAAGTTCCATTCCTTGAAAAATATGCATATCTTCTTCATCTATCGAAGTTTTTAAATCTTTTAATGAGTTTTCAAAACTTTTTACTTTATCTAGCTGTTGCTTAAACAGCTCTATTTTTGGAAATTTATTACTTAAAGAACTTAAAAGTTTATTTTGAGATAAAATGAATTCTTCATACTCTTTTACTCTTCGTCTTAAATCACTATTATTATCTAAAGTTAAACTTAATACATCAAAAATTTGTGAAACTTTCTCTTCTGAATCATTTGCTACTTGACTAAGTTGACTTACTACTTTTGTATCATTTTCAGCTGGGAAAGGAAAAACTCCTTCACTTATTTTTGAAGATGACCACTCTTTTACAATATCATCATCTGATTTATTAGATTTTGTAACTGTTTCTTCAATTTGTGAACTTAAAGACGAACTATTTTCTAATATTACATCTTCAGATAAATCATCATCTTCAATATCATTTAACAGTTCACCTATCTCACTTATTTTTTTCTCACTTGCAGGAGAAACAAGGCTATCTTTATCCTCATTTTTTTCTACTTGAGATAAAAGCGCTTCTATCTCTTTTGTATTAACTTTATCTTCAGGAATAGGCTCTTCTTTAATAGTTTCAACACTATCTTGAGCTGGTATATCCAAACCATTCATTAAGGCTTCAATATCTTCTTGACTCATACTCATAATAAACCTTTTTTATCTATTTTTTAATAACACCATCTAGCTTCTCTTTTAAAACTTCTGCATTAAAAGGTTTTACAATATAGTTATTAACTCCTGCTTTTAAAGCTGTAATAACTTCACCTTTTCCACCTTCAGTTGTAATCATAATAATAGGTGTTTTTTGATGTGTTCCTTCACTTCTTACCTTCTTAACAAGCTCTAAACCATTCATATTTGGCATATTCCAGTCTGTTAATATAATATCATAGTGCCCCTCTGTAAGAAGTTTCCAAGCTTTTAATCCATCTTCAGCTTCGTCGAAACTCTCTTTGCTAAATCCTAATTGCATAACTACATTACCAATAATTCTTCTCATTGTTGAACTATCATCAACTATTAGAATTCTCATTTTTTCCTCTTTGTATTAAAATTATTCCAATAAAGTATGCATTATATTTAATTTGTTTTAAATTTTTACTTAAAATTTGATTCTTAGGGATTTAGATTTATCTAAAATTAATCCATCTTAAAATATAATATATGATTATTGATAAAGGAGATTTCTTATGATTAGAGGACTTTATACAGCAGCAACTGGAATGAATGCAATGCAAAACCAAATTGATGTAACTTCACACAATATTGCAAATGTTAATACTACTGGTTTTAAACAAGATAGAGCTGAATTTCAAGATTTAATTTATGAGACTTTAAACTACACAGCTGGTCAAACTACTCAAGATACTAGAAATCCAACAGGAATTGATGTTGGTCTTGGAGTTAGACTTGCAAATATTCAAAAAAATTTTACAGAAGGTGATTTAAAACCAACTGGAAATCCGCTCGATATAGCTATTGTTGGTAAAGGATTTTTTCAAATTACACTTCCAAGTGGTGAAATAGCATATAGTAGAAATGGTAACTTTAAGCTAGATGCTGAAGGGACTATCGTAAATGGAAATGGATATGCACTTGAGCCTCAAATAGTTGTTCCGCAAGAAGCAAAAGATTTAAGTATTGGAAATGATGGTTTTGTAACAGCAAGAGATCCACAAACTGGTGACACAATAGAGTTAGGTCAAATTACTTTAGCAGATTTTATAAATCCAGCTGGATTAGCACCTTTAGGTGACTCTTTATTTATGCAAACAGATGCTAGCGGTGATGTTGTTCAAGGAGACCCAACAACAGAGCAGTTTGGTGGATTAAGACAAGGAATGGTTGAAAGCTCAAATGTTAAACTTGTAAATGAGATGGTTGATTTAATTACTGCTCAAAGAGCTTATGAAGCAAACTCAAAAGCAATCACAACAGCTGATAGTATGCTTGATACTGTAAATAGGTTAAAAAATTAATTATAGCTTTTAATCAATTATGAATTTAGAAGAGTTAAAAAAATTAAGAGAAAAAAATTTCTCAAAACACAAAGAGAAAAAAAGAGCCTACTATCTAAAAAGTAAAATAAAAAAAGAGATAGATTACGAAGATGAATTAAAAGATGACGGCTTTTTAAAAAAAATGCAAGAGATTGTAAAAAGTCAAAGACTCTATATGGATAGCAGGCAAGAGACAATTAAGAAGAAAATAGAAGAGTATCAGATTTTAAAAAGAGATTACTATGAACAAAATAAAGAAAAACGGCTTGAATATGATAGAGAGTATAGAGAGAGAAAAAAAGAGCAATTAAAAGCATATAGACAAAAATATTATGAGAAGCAAAAAGAGAAAAAATTAGAAGAAGAGAAGAATGGAAACAACTAATACAAATCCAGAGAATCAAATAAGTGAAAATCAAGAACAAAAAGAAGATGATAAAAAAGATAAAACTCTTCTTATAAAAAGAGTTTTATTTATTACAATTGGTGTTTTACTACTTTTTTTAATAATCTTAGCTACTATATTTATTTTTAAAAGTGAAGAGAGTAAAGAGCCTGCTGAATCTTCTCCTCCTGTTGAAAGTTCTGCTAAAACAAATGAAAATAATACAGAAAATGTTCCTTCTGAACCAGAAATAAAAGAGACAAAATTTGACTTCAACAACCTAGAACCAGAAAAGCTAAATGAACAGTTAGAGTTATTAACAAATAAAAATATGGAGTATCAAAAAGAGAAAGAACAAAAAATTCTTGAAGAAGAGAAAAAACTATCTCCTGTTTTTAATCTTGTAAACAATTTAAAAGATAAAGAAGAGATTAAAAAAGAAGAAAACAGTATAGTAAGTTCAGAAGATAATAAAAAAGAAGAAATATCAAAAATTGAAGAGATAAAAGAAGATAAAAAAGAAGAAATTATCTCTGAAAAAAAAGATATAGTAACAAATACAAATAATGAAACTAAAACTCAAAATGAAACTTCAAATATCAATTCTAACTCTAAAAAAGAGGAAACTACTAAAATAACAGAGTCTTTAACATTTGTAAAACTTATAAATGTTGCTAAAATAAAAGGTGATTTAAATAAAAAATATTTTGATAAAGTGATTGAAGTAAATGCAAATGTTTTGCTTTGTAGAGATGATGAAAATATAATAGAGTTATATTATGGTCCATTCTTAGAAGATGAATTAAGAGACAATTTACTATCTAAATTGATTAAAAATGGTTTTAAAGAGGCTTACTCTTTAGAAATGACAAAAGAAGAGTTTGATAAAAGATGCAACTACTAAGAGTTTTCTAAAATATCAAATGCATTTTTTACAAATATTTTTTTGTTTTCTATATCTACTTTTTCTATAAACTTATCAAATATATGTGGTATTAAAAATACTTTTGGAAGTTGTTTTGAAATAAGCTCACTAGAAGTTTCAACTTCTAAATAGTCGTTTAAAGGGTATCTATGAATATCTTTTACTTTTCCTAAAAGTAAACCATTTTCAAAAATTTCACAAGAGATTAAATCAAACCAGAAAAATTCATTTTCTTTCAATTTACAATACTCTTTTGTAGCTTCTTGGCTTGTAAAAAGCTCACTATTTGTAAGTTTTTTTGCTAAATCTACATCCTCATAATTTTCAAATTTTATTAAGTCTTTATTCAAATTGCACTCAATAACTTTTAAAATCAAGTTTCTATTTGTTGTAAAAGTAGCACCTTTTTTAAATTGCTCAGGAAAATCAGAGTCTATAAAAAGTCTTAAATGACCTTGTAAACCAACTGTTTTTCCTAATTTTGCAACATAAACTTTATTCATCTATTTTGTAACTACTTGTATTTTATAAGATATTCCATCTTTTGCTTTGCAACCATTTGCAATTGTTTTTAAAGCATTTATCATATTTCCATTTTTTCCAATAAGTTTTCCTATATCAACACTATTTACACTTATTGTAATTTCAATGAAATTTTCATCAATTTGCTCTTTTGTTACAACAACATCCTCAGGAACTGCAACAACTAGTTTTGCATAGTTTTCTATAAAATTTATTATCATTTTAGCTTAAACTATTATCTTGAAGCTAATTTTTTAACTTTTTCTGATGGTTTTGCACCAACACTTAACCAATAGTTATATCTCTCTTCATCAATTTTAAGAACTTGAGGCTCTACAACTGGGTTAAAATAACCAATTGATTCAATCCAACCTGAATCTCTTCTTTTTCTTGAGTCTGTTACAACTATTCTATAAAATGGTTTTTTATTTCTTCCCATTCTTGTTAATCTAATCACTGTCATGTTTTATCCTTTTTTTATTTATAGTATTGAGCTTTAAACTCCAACAAAGTTTATAGCTCAACACTATTTATTTAAAATTATCTTGGAATTTTAGGCATTCCATTTGCTCCAACTTGAGAGAGCATATTATGTAAACCTTTCATTCCACCTTTGCTAGAAAGCTGTTTTGCCATCTTTGAAGCACTCTTAAACTGTTTTAATATTTTATTTACTTGAACTTCACTTAAACCAGCACCAGTTGAAATTCTTTTCTTTCTGCTAGGATTTAATAAATCTGGATTTTCTCTCTCTTTTGGAGTCATAGAACCAATTAAAGCCTTAATTCTTTTTATCTCAACAGAGTTTTCAAAATCCATATCTTTTAAAGCAGGCAATGCACTACTTAAACCTGGAATCATTCCAATAATTGATTTTAAACTACCTAACTTACTCATCATTTGTAACTGTTCTAAAAAGTCATTAAAGTTAAATTCACCCTTTTTTATTTTTTTACTAACTTCTTTTGCTTTTTTCTCATCAAAAATTGTTGATGTTTTTTCAGCAAGCCCAGCAATATCACCAAGTCCCAAAAGTCTTGAAACAATTCTATCTGGAATAAAAACTTCCAAATCTGGCATCTTTTCACCAATACCAATAAATCTTAAAGGAACTTGAACTTGACTAGCAATACTTAAAGCAACACCACCTTTTGTATCACCATCATATTTTGATAAAATAACTCCATCTATTCCAATTTTCTCTTTAAATGTAATAGCTGTTTTAGTTGCATCATGACCCGTTAATGAATCTGCAACATAAAAAATCTCATTTGGATTTACTGCATTCTTAATCTCTTTTAGCTCATTCATAAGCTCTTCATCAATAGCAAGTCTTCCAGCAGTATCTAATAAAACAACATCATAATGCTCTTTTTTAGCTTTTTCGATAGCACTTTTTGCAATTTTTATAGGATTTTTTTCTGTATCATCAAAATATATATCAACATCTATAGAAGCTGCAATTTGTTTTAGTTGCTCAACGGCTGCAAGTCTTTGTAAATCACAAGCAACAACTAAAACTTTTTTATTTCTTACTTTAAGATAATTTGCAAGTTTTCCTGTTGTTGTTGTTTTTCCACTTCCTTGAAGACCAGTCATCAAAATAGTAGTTGGAGGAGTTGAAGAGAATACGAAACCTTGATTTCCATTTGCAGTCAAAGTTTTTTCAAGCTCTTGCTTTAATACTTTTATAAAGTTGTCTTGACCAATTCCTAATTTCTTTGTCTCGATTTCAATAGAGTTTAATAAATCTTTTGTAGTTTTGTGATGAACATCAGCTTTTAAGAAAGCTTTTTTTAACTCTGTTGTAGCACGATTTAGTGATGCAACATCGTCTTGATGTCTAATCTTTCCTATTATTCCCTTTAACGAACCTGTTATTGAATCAAACAAAACATAACTCCCATATTTTTTATTTTGTGATTTTATTTAATTTTTACTTTAATATAGTTTAAAATTAAAATTAAATTTAAGTATTTTTTTAGTTTATATTTTTAACAAAAGCCTAAAATATAGGCTTTTTCTTTTTATGAAACTTAATTTTAGCTAAAATCATACACTTTAAATTCTTTTGGTTCACGTGCTTCGAAAGTATAATCAAAGATTTTTGTAATTTTTGAATGAAGTAAAACTCTATTTACATTTGAAGCTGTTCTTCCATATATTGCATCTCCAATAATTGGTAAGCCAACAAAATTAAGATGAACTCTAATTTGATGAGTTCTTCCACTTTCAATAACTAGTTTAATTTTTGATTTATTTCCTTCTACTAAAAGTGGATAAACAGTTGTTTTTGCACTTTTTCCATTTTTATCAACTTTTGATTTAGCAACTCCTCTATCTTTTGTTGTTAAAATTGGTTTATCTATTACAATCTCTTCTACAACTTTACCTTCAACAATAGCCACATACTCTTTATATACTCTATTTTGTGCAAACTCTTTTATGGCTCTTTTTTGAAACTCCTCATTTTTTGCAAACATCATAACACCACTTGTCTCTTTATCAAGTCTATTTAAAAGTATTGCATCTTTAAAAGTTTTTGCAACTTCATCTGCTGTTATAAATGCTGGTTTATCAACTACCAAAATATCATCATCTTCAAAAATAACTTTTGTTTTTGCTAACTCTTTTACACTAAATTTTGTATCAATTTTAATCTCACCACGAGCTATCATTACTTTTTTATCACCAACTTTTACCAAACCTCTATCTATTAAATCTTTTGCTTTTGCATTTGATATTTTTTCTTGAATTGCTAGAAGTTTATATGCTTTATCATATCCTACTGCCATTTTTTATCTCCTTTATAATAGGTTCAAATGAACCCTCTTTTGTTAATTCTGGTTTCAAAAGAGTATTTGCTTTTTCTAAATACTCTTTTAGCTCACTGTTTTCTATTAAATAATAGTTTTTTATACACTCAAAAAGTGATTTTTGATTAAAAATATTTTTCCCACTAATAATCACATTTTTAAAAAAAGCAGGCTCGATAGGATTATGTCCACCAATCTTTGCAAATGCTCCACCTAAAATTGTAATATCACCTATTTCATAAACATCATTTAAAATTCCCATGACATCTACTAAAACTATATCACTAGAAAAATCCTCTTTAATACTAAATTTATGAAAAGTAAGATTTTTATCTTTTATATAATTTTTAATTAACTCTTCAACTTTTAAAAATCTCTCTGGATGTCTAGGAACAATAATAAGTTTTCCAAACTCTTTTTTATAAGAGTTTAAAATAAGCTCCTCTTCACCTTCATGAGTACTTGCTGCTACTATTGTTGTAATATTTGGTTTTTCAAAAAGTGCTCTTCTTTTTGGAAGTTGTGCTAATTTTATATTTCCAATTACTTCAACATTTTTTGCACCAAGCTCTTGCAATCTTTGCTTATCAACTTCACTTTGTGCAAAAACTTTATCTATATTTTCAAAAATTTTTTTATAAAAAAATCTAAACCTCAAATAAGATTTATATGATTTATCAGAAATTCTTGCATTTATAAGTAAAGTTTTTGCACCTTTTCTTTTTGCACATAAAAATAACATATACCAAAGTTCTGCTTCCATAACTACTAAAACTTTCTGTCTTGTTATCCAAAAAGGAAGAAATATTTCAAAAGGTAAAAATCTAACATTCTTACAAATTGTTTTTGCTTCATCAAATCCAGTGTTTGTAATAACACTAATATTTGATTCCTCTTCAAACTCTTTTATAAGAGGTTTTATAGCTCTTACTTCACCCATAGAACAAGAGTGAAACCAAACACCAGATTTTTCAAATTTTGGATTATTTTTTAAGAAAAATTTTGCAGGAATTGCAATTTTATATTTTTTGCTTTTTGACTTGTAGATTAAATATGGAGTTAAAATAATATAAACTACAAGTAAAATAAAATTATAAAAAAGCGCAAAAAGGCTCAAATTAAGCCTCTGTTACAGCTGTTTCTTCTTCGCCTTTATAAAGAATTCTTCCACAATGAAGACAATTTACAATCTCTTCACCTTTTAAAACTTCAGCATAAGTTTTATCATTTATTTTAATAAAACAACCATAACAAGCTTGTTGTTTTACAGGAACTACTGCTGTGTCTTTTGCCCATCTTTTAATTTTTTCATAGAAAGTCAATATTTTTTTATCAAATTGATCCAAAAGTTCATTTCTTTTATCGTAAATCACATTTCTTTCTTTGTTAATTGCTTCAATCTCATTATCAACAGCAACTTTAATCTCTTTAATATCTTCTTCTTCTGTTTTTAGTTTTTCTTGGAGTTCTTTTAGTTTCTCTTCTTTTGCAACTGTTAATTTATCAAATCTTTCTATCTCTTCATTTGCAAAACTTACTTGTTCTTTTGCAATCTCTTCTTCTAATTGAAGAGCTTTTAACTCTTTTTCATTTGTTACTTCTTTATTCTTTTTAGCGATTTGATCTAATTTTGTTTTTAATTCCGCTAAATGAATATTATTTTTTGTTCTTTTAGATTTTAACTCATCAATCTCTAAATAAACACTATTTATAGAAACTTTTAGTGCCTCTGCTGTTTCTACAAAAACAGCTAGTTTTGCTTTTTGATTTTCAATTTTTGGGTCAAATTGACTAATACTTGTATCAAACTTTGACAAAGCAATTAAATCTTGTAAATATTTATTCAATGTTTTCTCCTTAAAAAAACTCAAATGGATTTTTTGAAGCTGTTATTATAGCTTTTAATTTATTTTTTTTCAAATATTCTTCTAGAAGCTCTTCCAAAAGTATATTAAAATGATTTTCACTCTCATAGTGTCTTATGTCAATTAAAGACAATCCTCTAGCTTTTGCTTCCATTGCATCATGGTATTTTATATCACCTGTTATAAAACAATCTGCTTGTACTTCATCTATCAAACTCATAGCCGAACCTGTACAAATAGCTAATGTTTTAATATAATCTTTTGTTTTTACAAATTTTATATTTTTTAAATTTAACTTTTTGCTTAAATGTTTTAAAAGGTCACTAAAACTCATATCTATTTTTACATTTGCAATAAACTCATTTTGATTTTCAATTTTGAAATTTAATATTTTCTCAACTACAAATCTGTTTAAATGCGTTTTGTCAATATTTGTATGCATAGAAATTAGTGCTATATCTTTTTTTATTAGCTCTTTTAAAATTTTAGTGCTATAAGTATCGTAATTAACTCTTTTTAATCCACTAAAAATCAGTGGATGATGAGTTATAACTAAAGAGTTTGGCTTTAAATTTTTTACCAAATCTAAATCTAAATCCATACTTAGATATAAACTTTCAAAACTATCACTCATATTTCCTACAAGAAGTCCTGAGTTATCCCATTTTTCTTGTAGTTCAAAAGGAGAGATTGAGTTTAAAAATTCATAAATATCTTTTATTTTCACTCTTTTACTCTTCCAACTCTTTTTAATCTTTCACTTTCTTGCTCTTTATACATAACAGCACAAGCTTGTGCAAGTTCTCTCACCTTTAAAATATAGTTTTGTCTCTCTGTAACACTTATTGCTTTTCTTGCATCTAAAGTATTAAAAGCGTGACTTGCTATCATACATTGATCATATGCCGGAAGAGGAAGTTGTGCTTCTAAACAAGATTTGCACTCATTAAATGCCTCTTCAAAATCTCTAAATAGTTTGGTTGTATTTGCTACTTCAAAATTATATTTTGAAAATTGATACTCTCCCTCTTTATGAACATCTGCATAAGTTGTAATTCCATGCTTATTTTCATTCCAAACAATATCAAAAACAGAATCAACTCCTTGAAGATACATAGCAAGTCTCTCTGTTCCATAAGTAATCTCAACGGCAACTGGATCACAAGAAAGTCCTCCAACTTGTTGAAAATATGTAAATTGAGTAACTTCCATACCATCAAGCCAAACTTCCCATCCAAGTCCCCATGCTCCTAGAGTTGGTGATTCCCAGTTATCTTCTACAAATCTAATATCATGACAGCTTAAATCAAGTCCTAAATACTCTAAAGATTTTAAATATAAATCTTGAATATTTTCTAAGCTTGGTTTTATTAATACTTGAAATTGATAGTATGCACCTAATCTATTTGGATTTTCACCATATCTTCCATCTGTTGGTCTTCTTGATGGTGCAACATAAGCAACACTCCAAGGAGTTGAATCAAGACTTCTAAGCAAAGTTGCTGGGTGAAATGTTCCTGCTCCTGCTGGTATATCATACGGTTGTACAATATTACACCCCTCTTTTGCCCAGAACTCTTGAAGCTTTAATAACATTTGTGAAAAAGTAAGCATCTTATTTTATTCCTAACTCTTTATTTAATTTATCTTTGTCAAAACCACATATCCAAACATCTCCAACTAAAAAAACTGGAGCACCTTGACATCTCTTTTGACAATCATATAAGGCTTTTTTATTTTTTGTTAAGTCTATTTGATTAAATTTCAGTTTTCGACTTTTTAAGTAGATAATAGCCTCTTTGCACCATTTACAGTTTGGTAAAATAAACAGTGCAATAGGCTTCAATTATAAAATAACTTCAATATCTTTAGAATCACTCTCAACAGCTTTTGCTTTTACAATTCTATCTTCTTTTAATTTTATTGCTAAATCTTTATCGCTAATTGCTAAAATTTGCATTGCTAAATAAGCAGCATTAATTGCACCTGCTTTTCCTAAAGCAACAGTTGCAACAGGCATACCTGCTGGCATTTGAACAGTTGAAAGCATAGCATCCATACCATCCATAGCACCACCTTTCATAGGAACCCCAATAATAGGTTTTGTTGTAGTTGCTGCTAATGCACCAGCCAAATGAGCCGCCATTCCAGCTGCTGCAATAAATGCAATAGCACCTTTCTCTTCAGCCTCTTTTACATACTCTTTTGTTCTTTCTGGACTTCTATGAGCAGAAGATATAATTATCTCATACTTTACTTTGAATTGCTCAAAAGTATCTGCACAGTTTTTCATAATTTCATAATCTGACTTACTACCCATAATTATTGATACAAATTTCATTTTTGTTCCTATTTATTTAATTTTGAACTATCATTATATCAAAAACTTTCTAAGACTTTTACAATATCTTCTATCTTGAGTTTTTTCCACTCTTCAAATTTGTTTATAGTCAAACTATCATTCTCATATATAAATTTTGATAGATTTTTTGAGCTATCTTTTACAAAAATTGTTTTTGTATATTTGTAATATTTTAGTTGCTCTTCATACTCTTTAAAAGTTGCTATACAAACTGTTGGTATCATAAAACAATCTGCTATATGAAGTGCTGATGTATAAGCTGTAATTAGCTTATCACAAGATGCAACTATATATATAAAATCTTCAATAGTTTTTGAATATAATGATAAATCTAAAAAATTATCAGCTTTTATTTTACTATCAATTAAAAGAGTTGAAACAATTGTATAATCATCTAGTTTCTCTATCAAATTTTTTAAAATCTCTATAGCAAAATTTTGAGGAATAGATTTATTTATATTTGCACTATAAGGATGAAAAAGTAGAAGTTTTCCTCTTTGTTTACTCTCTTGTATCTTTTGTTTTAATCCTTTTGTTAGTTCAAAATGGTCTGTTTTTAGTTGTGAAAATTTTTCTAAATCTGATATTTTTTTATAATCTATTCCAAATTTAAAAAGCCAAGCATCAACTGGATTTATATCTAAAATTTTTGTAATGTCAATACTATTATCAACAAAATAATCATATTCACAAATAGCTTTACTATTTATTGCCAATGGTAAAATCTCATTTATATAATCTTGAGTTAAATATATACTTTTATCTCTGTTGTAATAACTATTGTTTGAAGCTTTTATATATACATCAAGTTTTACAACTTTATATATCTCTTTTAATTTATTATAAAAAATTCTAAGTGCAGCCATTCCGCTTATCATCTGGCTAATACTACTTCCCAAACTTCCAATAATAGCAACTTTTATACTACTTTTATGGAAACTTTTTAGTTGATTTAAAAAATTTTGCTCTTTTAATTCTAAAAATCTTAAATCTTTAAGCTCTAATCTCTCTATACTTTCATTTTCTATAATTACACCCAATTGAGTAGGAAAAGATGGATTTTTTAAAACACTTTGCTCATTTATAATTTTTGCATTATATTTGCTTTTATCAACTTTTGCAAAAATATCTTTTAAATCATTAAAATCATCATAAGTTGTAAGATATATTGTCTCATTTTCTATTCCAATAGGAGCTTTAAACCTATTGTACTTTAAAATTGTTCCATCAGTTATTTTAATATTAATACTATTTGTCGCTCTAAAAAAAATCATTTTATTCTATATTTTCACTAATATTTTCTACTCTAAACATTGTTAAATAAGGTAATTTACATGGAAGTTTTATTTTATTTACATTTCCACTATGAACGCTTTCAAGCTCTTTATTCTCTTGCGTTAAAATCTTTTTAAAATTTATATAATATAGTCCATTCTCTTTTTTAAAAACTCTTCCAATCTCATTGTCACACTCATGTAAAACTGTGTTATGTGGAGTGAAAATTTCAATATCTTCATTTGGATAAACTTTATACTTGCAATAAAAATGCTCTTCATCTTCAGATACTAAACCTGTTACTTCAAATGAGCCTTTACTTAAAGCATAATCATGATTTTGAGAATCTAGTTTTTCAAATGGCTTATGAATTAAATAAGCATCTGTAAAACCCCTATTTTTAGTTGTATGCAACTCTTTTTGATATTTTGAAGCATCAAATTTGCCAGCATAATAATCATCGATAGCTTCTCTATAAGTTTTTGCTGTAACAGCTGCATAATAAGGAGACTTTGTCCTTCCTTCTATTTTTAAACTATCCACTGCTCCACTATCAAGTATCTCTTTAATATGAGATGCAAGGTTCATATCTTTTGAGTTAAAAATATATGTTCCAACACCTGGTTCTTCTTCAAGTCTAAATAGGCTTCCATGCTCATCATTTCCAGCATAAAGTGTATATTCAAATCTACAATCATTTGCACAACTTCCACGATTTGGAACTCTTCCCATTTGAACAGCACTAATTAGACATCTTCCACTATATGCAAAACACATAGAACCATGAACAAATATCTCTATTTCCATTTCTGGAAGATGTTTTTTTATCTCTATTACATCTTTTAAAGATATCTCTCTTGCTACAACAATTCTTTTAACTCCCATATCCCAAAAAACTTGTGCATCAAGATAGTTTAAAACATTTGCTTGAGTTGAAAGATGTATATCAATCTCTGGGGCAATCTCTCTACAAAGTCTTACAACTCCAGGAGCTGCAACTATAAAACCATCTGGTTTTAATGCAGCCATAGAAGCTATATGTTTTTTCAATAACTCAATTTGAGCATTAAAAGGAAAACCATTTATTGTTGCATAAACTTTTTTTCCTCGCGCATGAGCATAATCAATTCCCTCTTTAAATGTCTCAAATGTAAACTCTTTACTAGCTCTAATTCTTAAACTAAAATGACTAACTCCACCATAAACAGCATCAGCACCATAATTTATTGCAATTTTTAATTTTTCTAAATTTCCAGCGGGTGAGAGCAACTCAACTTTTTGCTTACTCATAAAATTCCTTTGATTTTTTTATAATAAAATATTTAAATTTTTAGGGGATTGTATCTTTTTTTTGATAAATCTTAAGTTTTGCGACAAGCAAAGAGCTTTAGAAGCTCTCCCACTCATCATCTTTTGAAGATGATTTAAACTCTTTTTTCTTTGTAATTTCTATATTCTCTTTAGCTTGAAGTTGATTTTTATTTTGTAAGGTTTCTACTTCATTAATATTTGTTTCACTCACTGCTTTTATATTATCAATCTTTACTTGATCTAAAGATTTAAATACTTCAATAGTTGAAATATCTAACTGCTCTGATAGTTTTTTTAATAAATCTCTATTTGGTTCATCTTTACAATCTTCATTTATATAGTTTTGTACACTATTGTGAACTACTTCATGATGCTCTTTTAGATTTTTCCAGCTTTGATTTTTTGTAAAACTCATACCTTTTTGCTCTTGCTCAGCAATCCATTTTCCTAAATCGCAATCAGTTGGTTTTGTAACACTCCAAGGAGTTTTACTCTGTCCTATTTTATCAAAGTTTACAAGCTTAAATTTAATATGGTCATTTTTAAGTTTTGAAACTTTAAATACCAAATCTATATCTTCTATAATTTTTGGTTCAACTTGTTTAAATTTAGCACGATCTGCAATTTTTAAAAGATTATTTGATAAACTTGAAGCTTCTGTTGCAAGATTACTGATTATTCGAGAAGAGTTAGCATTTACTTGTGTTACACTATCTAAGACATTTATTGTGTCATTTATTTGTAAAATTCCAACTTCTTCCTCTTTACTTCCTTTTGAAACATCTTCAATTAGAATAATTGTCTCATTTATCTTTTTATTCAAATCAGTATAGCCATCTTTCATACTATTTGCTATACCTTTTCCTTCGTTTGCTTTTGAAGTTGCAATTTCAACAATATTTTTTATCTCTTTAGCAGCTTCTGCACTTCTACTTGCAAGATTTCGAACCTCTTGGGCAACAACTGCAAAACCTTTTCCAGCTTCTCCAGCAGTTGCAGCTTCAACAGCTGCATTTAGACTTAGAATATTCGTTTGGAATGCTATTTGATCAATTACTTCGATAGCTTCATTTATAGAGCTAACCTCTTTATTTATCTCATCCATTGCCTGATTTGTTCTACTTGCAAGAGTTTCTCCCTCTTTTGAAGATTTTTGTAGCTCTAAAGCTAAAACTGACATTTGAGATGTTTTTTGAACACTTTGTTTTATAATTCCAGTTATTTGCTCAACTGCTGCTGCTGTTTGCTCCAGCGAAGCTGCCTGCTCATTTGCCGAAGTTGATAACTCTTTTGCAGATTTTGATAAAACTGCTGTATCGTTATTTAACTTTGTACCAGTTGCTACTATCATTGATAAAAATTCTGAAACCGTATGTCCTATTAGCTGAGTACTAGTTGCTAAAGATGACATAACTCCATTTACTTTTGTTGTATCAAGTTTTGAATCAACCCCTTGAAAATTTGAATTCCCATACTCTATTAAAGTATTATTTAAACTCACCAAATTTTCATTTGTTCTTTCAATCATATGATTAATTGAGTCTCTTAATCTTTGAATTTGTGGATTTGAAGATGTTTTTTCTATCTTATAAACATAAAACCCTTGTGCGATTTTATCTATTACTTCATCTACGTTTTCTATAACTTGACCATCTTCAATATAACCTTTTCTAAGTTTAGAAATATATTCATTAAAGCTATCAACAATTTTTCCTATCTCATCATCTGATTTTTTATTTATTCTATCTGCTTGCTCATTTCCACTTGCTATATCTTTTATAGCAATATCAAGCTCATCAAGTGGTCTTATGATAGCTTTATTTACAAAATAGTTATAAATTAAAATTGCTATGATTACCGAAATAAAAGAAAATAGTGCAATACTTGCTATTATCGTTGCTATTTTTGCATTTGTATTCTCTTGCATCAAGGCAACTTCTGCTTCAATATCATCAACATAAGCACCTGTTCCTATTATCCAATCCCAAGGCTCAAATTTTTGTACATAAGAGAACTTCTCTTTAGGATCATTTTTCTTATTTGGTTTATCCCAATAATATTTTACAAGTCCACCCTCTTTTTTCTCATTTGTAACTCTTGCCATCTCTACAAAGAGTTTTGTACCATAAGGATCAGCATAATTACTTAAATCTGTTCCATTTAATTTACTATTTGTAGGATGGTTAATCATTTTTGGGTGAGAATCATTTATCCAAAAATAGTCATTATTTGCATATCTCATCTCTGAAATAGTTTTTAAAGCTTCTGCTTGAATTTTAGCTGTAGCATTTTCAACATATTCACCAGTTCCAATAACCCAGTTATATGGAGCAAATAATTTTACAAAAGATACTTTAAGTTGTGGTTGGTCAAAACCTGGTTTTGGCCAAACATAATCAATAAAACCCTCTTTATCTTTTTTTGCAATATCTGCAAACTCTTTGAATATTTGTTTCCCATTTGGATCTTTGTATTCATGCATATCTTTATTATTTAACTTAGGATTAATTGGGTGAATTAAAACAACCGCATCTAAATCATTTATCCAAAAATATCCTGTTTTGCTATATCTAGTAGCATTTACAATATCTTTTAATCTCTCTTGTAAAGCATCTTTAGATAGGATATTTTTATTTTTTTCATACTCTGCTTCTAAAATAGAAAAAAGAAACATAGTCTGTTTTTTAAGCTCTTCTTCAACCTCAATTTTAACTTTTTCTACAGAAGTTCTTTGATGATAAGCTTCAACTGTTTTCATAGCTAACGAAACATAGTTTTTAAGCTCTTCCTCTTTTTTTGCATAAGCTTCTTCTTTGTACTTCTCTATTGTTTCACTTGAAAAAGATTTAAGTGAATAAATCGAGTCAATAGCTATAATTATTGATATTAAGACAATTGTCGCAATTGATAATATTAATAATTTTGCTTTTATTGATATACTTTTTAACATTTTTTTAGCTCCAATGCAATTAAATGCCATTATTATATCATTATTTAAAAAAAATCTATATTTTTTAGCTCTTTAACAAATTTTTTACAAAATCTAAAGCCTCATTTGTAACATTTTCTCCACTTATCATTCTTGCTAGCTCTTTTGCTCTTTGAGTACTATCTAAAATTTTAACAACAGAGTTACCATCTATCTTTTCTACTAAAAAGTGTTGATTTGCCTGTGAAGCCAACTGTATTTGATGAGAAATTGCAAAAATTTGATAATTTTTACTTAGTTTTATAAGAACTTTTGATATTGCATCACTCTCTTTCCCGCTTAAGTTTGCATCTATCTCATCTAAAAAAAGTACTCCATTATCTGCTATATCAAACTCACTAATTGAACTTAAAAGTGCTAATCTTAACCTATTATATTCACCTGAGCTAATAGTTGCTATAGATACTCCATTTAATGTAAACTCTACAAAATCAACACCACTATAATCTAATTTTTTATTTGTTAGAGTAATTTTTGCACTATTTAAATATAAAAAATCTAAATAATAGTTAACACTTTTTTCTAAAATTCCTATACTTTTTTCTCTATAGTTTGATATCTTATATGCTAAGTCTAATATTATCTCATTTAGCTGATTATACTTTTGCTCAAGCTCATCTTTTTCATAACTAATATTATTGTAATTTTCAAGCTCTTTTTGTTTCTGCTCTTTATATTCTAAACACTCTTTTATGGTACCAAATCTTTTTAATAAAGAAGATATTTTCTCTATTCTATTTAAAGTCTCTTCTATATTTATATCTTCAAGTTCACTAAGTGTATCATTTGCTTTTTCTAAAATATTTGTAAATTCATTTATTGCTTCATCAAAAAAACTTGAATCCACTTCTAAAATCTCAAGTAACTCATTAACAGCTCTTGCATTTTCAAAAATGATTGATGCTTTTTTACTAGCAACTTCAATTTTCTCTTTTTTTGCCAAAGCTTTTTTTATACTATTTAACTCTTCATACTCATTCTCTTTTGGATTAATCTCTTCTATTTTTGATATTTCAAATTTTGCAAACTCTTTTAAATCTTCAAGATTTTTTTCATCATCTTTTATCTTAGATAATCTTTTTTCAATATCTATAAATTCTTTATATTTATTATCAAAATCTATCTTTATATTTTTAAATTCAGGAAAATTTTTGTTTGCATATCTATCTAAAAATTCAATCAAAGTTTCACTTTTAAAGTCACTTGTATCTCTAAGACTTAAATATTTTATCAAATTATTTGATATTTCACTCAAAGTTTTTTTTGATAAAGATTGACTATTTAAAAAATATCTTGCCTTCTCTTTTTTAAGACACTTTATTACTATATCTTCTTCAAAATTTATATCAAACTCTTCATTTTTTATTCTTGAATTATTTAAATTAACCTCTACTATTTCAGATTTTACATCTTCAAGACCAAAAGAAGCTAGTATCTCTCTCATAAGTATTGATTTTCCAGCTCCACTTGGACCTGTAAAAATATTTAATCCACTATTAAATTCTAAATCTACTTCTTTAAAAGATAAGCAATTTTTTATATATAATCTAGTTATCACTTTTAGTTACCCCATCTTAGTTTTTCACTTAAAACTTTAAAAAAATCTCTACTACTTCTATGAAGCATTTTTGCTTTTTTTGTAGCAATCTTTATTTTTATTATTTCATCTTTTTCTAAATCATATAGCTCTTGACCATCAATTATAACAACAGCTCCACTATCTTGTGTAACTTTAAACTCTATTTCAAAATCAGCTGGTACAACTATTGGTCTTTGTGTTAGAGAATGCGGAGCTATAGGAGTTATGATAAAAGCTTCAGTTAATGGGTAAACTATTGGTCCTCCAACAGATAGGTTGTAAGCTGTTGAGCCACTTGGAGTTGATACAATCAAACCATCACCAAAATATGTATTAAAAGCTTTTCCATCTATTTTTGCTTTAACTTCTAGCATTGATGATAAATTTTTTCTAGAAATTACAATATCATTAAAAGCTATAAATTTTTTACTTTTTATTGAACCTTTAATTATCATTCTTTGATTAATTTTATAATTATTCTTTAATAAATCTTCAATAAACTCAGGAAGTTGATTCATGTTTAAATCAGTTAGAAATCCTAAAGTTCCTAAATTAATACCAAGTACTGGTAACTCATACTTAAAAGCTCTTCTTACAACTCCTAAAAGAGTACCATCGCCACCAACACTTACTAAAAAATCGACTTTTGAACACAAATCTTCAAAAGATAAGCCACTAGCATCTATCATTTTTGCTGATTGTTCTTCAAGAAAAATATTTATATTTTTATTTTCAAAAAGATCTTTTATTTTTAAGTATGCATCTTTTAATTCTGGACTATTTGGTTTTAAAATAATTCCAATATTTTCAATCTTTTTTAGTAATTTATAGCTTCTATCTAATCTCAATTTAAATCTTTTATTTTTAATTTTATATAAATAATTTGTAATTGTAGTAAATTACTCATATAAAACTAATAAAAAAAAGGGATATGCAAAAGCACATCCCTTTTTAATAAAAATCTAAAATGGATTAACCATTTCTTTTTTTCATAATCTCTTCAGATACATTTCTAGGAACTTCTTGGTAAGAGTCAAATATCATAGAATATGTTGCTCTTCCTTGAGACATAGATCTTAAATCTGTTGAATATCCGAACATTTCAGATAATGGGATCATTGCCGTAACAAGTTTGATACCAGCTCTATCATCCATAGATTGAACTTGTCCTCTTCTTTTATTACAATCTCCAATAACATCTCCCATATAATCTTCAGGAGTCTCTATTTCAACTTTCATAATAGGCTCAAGTAAAACTGCACCTGCAGCTGCACTTCTACAACCTTGTTTGAATCCCATTGAAGCAGCTAATTTAAATGCCATCTCAGATGAATCCACTTCGTGATAACTTCCATCATAAAGTGTAACTTCAATATCAACCATTGGGTAACCAGCAAGAATACCACCTTGCATAGCTTCAAATGCACCTTTTTCAACAGCTGGAATATACTCTTTTGGTACAACCCCACCTTTAATTTCATTATTAAATTTAAATGTTGGTTCACTTCCAGCAGGAAGAGGTTTAATCTCTAAGTAAACATGTCCATATTGACCTTTACCTCCAGATTGTTTTGCATATTTATACTCTTGCTTAACAGCATTTCTAATAGTCTCTCTATATGCAACTTGTGGAGCACCTACTTCAGCTTCAACTTTAAACTCTCTTTTCATTCTATCTACAAGAATTTCAAGGTGTAACTCACCCATTCCAGCAATAATAGTTTGTCCAGTTTCTTCATCAGTCCATACTCTAAATGATGGATCTTCTTCAGCAAGTTTTCCTAAAGCAATACCCATTTTTTCTTGGTCAGCTTTTGTTTTTGGCTCAACAGCAACGCTAATAACTGGTTCTGGAAAATCCATTCTTTCTAGAATAACTGGATCTTTTTCAGAAGCTAAAGTATCACCTGTAATTGTATCTTTAAGACCAACAACTGCACCAATTTCTCCAGCATAAAGTTCTTTAACTTCTTCTCTTGAGTTTGCATGCATTTTAAGTAATCTTCCGATTCTCTCTTTTTTCATTTTTGTAGAGTTTAATACATAAGTTCCAGACTCTAAAATTCCTCTATAAATTCTTGTAAATGTTAATTGCCCAACAAACGGGTCAGTCATAATTTTAAATGCAAGAGCAGCAACTTCACCTTTATCAGTTGAAGGAACAATTACAGCTTCACCATCTTGTGTCTCACCTTTAATATCAGCAACTTCAGTTGGAGATGGTAAATACATAGCAACAGCATCAAGAAGTGGTTGGATACCTTTATTTTTAAATGATGTTCCACAAACCATAGGAGTAATTTCCATTGCTAAACATCTTTTTTTAATTCCAGCTGTAATCTCTTCTTCAGTTAATTCCTCACCACCTAAGTATTTATCCATTAACTCATCACTTGACTCAGCAGCAGCTTCAACTAATTTTTCTCTATACTCATTAGCAGTATCAACTAAATCAGCAGGAATTTCTTCAATTTTATACATCTCTCCAGCTTGTGCATCAAGAGTATAAGTGTAAGCTTTCATTTTTACTAAATCAACCATTCCTCTAAATTGGTCTTCTGAACCAATTGGAATTTGAAGTGGAACTGGATTAGCTTTTAATCTATCTCTTACTTGATTCATAACATTAAAGAAGTTTGCACCTGTTCTATCCATTTTATTTACATAGATAATTCTTGGAACTCCATACTTATTTGCTTGTCTCCAAACTGTTTCAGATTGTGGTTGAACTCCTCCAACTGAACAAAATACTGCAACAGCACCATCAAGAACCCTCATTGATCTTTCAACTTCAATTGTAAAGTCAACGTGACCTGGAGTGTCAATGATATTTATTTGTAGTTGCTCATTTGTTTTTGGGTGATTCCAAAAACATGTTGTTGCAGCAGAAGTAATTGTAATACCTCTTTCTTGCTCTTGCTCCATCCAGTCCATTGTTGCTGTACCTTCATGAGTCTCACCAATTTTATGAGAGATTCCTGTATAAAAAAGAATTCTCTCTGTACTTGTAGTTTTTCCTGCATCAATGTGCGCAGCAATACCAATATTTCTAACTCTATTTAAGGGTACTTTTCTTGCCATAATAATTTATCCTACCATCTGTAGTGTGCAAATGCTTTGTTAGCCTCTGCCATTCTATGTACATCTTCTTTTTTCTTAAAAGATGCTCCTCTTTCGTTTGCTGCTTCGAATAGTTCGTTTGCAAGTCTTTCTACCATTGTTCTTTCATTTCTTTTTCTTGAAGCATCAATAAGCCATCTAAGTGCTAAAGTTTGTCTTCTTACAGCTCTAACTTCAACAGGAACTTGATATGTAGCTCCTCCAACTCTTCTACTTCTTACTTCTAAAAGTGGTTTAACATTTTCAACTGCTTTTTCAAACAGGTCAAAACCTTTTTCTTCACCTCTTTTATCAAGGTTATCTATTGCACCATAAAGGATTTTTTCAGCAACAGATTTTTTACCATCTAGCATAATTGCATTAACAAATTTTGTGATCACTTTACTATTGTAGATAGGATCAGCCATTATCTCTCTAACTGGAGCTTTTCTTCTTCTCATTTTCTATCCTTCTACTTATTTTTTAGCTTTTGGTCTTTTTGTACCATACTTAGATCTAGATACAGTTCTGTTATTTACACCAGCTGAATCTAACGCACCTCTTACAATGTGGTATTTAACCCCAGGTAAATCTTTTACTCTTCCCCCTCTTACTAACACAATTGAGTGCTCTTGAAGGTTATGTCCCTCTCCACCGATGTATGAAATAACTTCAAATCCAGTTGTTAATCTAACTTTTGCAACTTTTCTTAAAGCCGAGTTAGGTTTTTTTGGAGTTGTTGTATATACTCTTGTACATACTCCTCTTCTTTGTGGACATTTTTTAAGTGCTGGAGATTTTGATTTCTCAACCACTTTTTTTCGCTCTTTTCTTACAAGCTGTTGTATTGTAGGCATTTCTTTCCTTTATAATATTTGGTTTGAGTAGTTATAGCCCCACTCATGCTTCTCGTAATCTTCAAAATACTTTGAAGCGATACTACCATTCTAGGAAACTGTTGTAGTGTTTTCTAAAAAAGTTTTGCATTGTACCTAAATGCTCTTAAAATTTTCTTTATTACATTATTATCAATTTTATAATAGAATTTTTTTTTAAAGGCAAAAATAATGACAATATTAAACTACAAAAAATTTGGAAATGGTGAAAAAAAACTTATTTTCTTACATGAATTAATGGGCGATTGTACAAATTATGAAAATTGTTTAATCTACTTTGATAAAAATCTTTTTACAATTTTCATGGTTGATTTAAGAGGATATGGCTTATCAAAAAATATTTTAGGAAAATATAATTTAGATGAAGCTGTAAACGATGTAATAAATTTAGTAACAAATTTAAAATTGACTGATTATGTTTTAGTCGCTCACTCTATGTCTTCAATGATAGCTCAACATATAGCTTCAAAAGATAAAAGAGTTAAAAAACTAATTTTACTAACTCCAATATCTTATAAAGGAGTAAAAAGTACACAAAAAGCTAAAGATAATTTATTAACTCAAATGGAAATAAACAGTGGTAAAATAGAAGATATAGTAGAACAATCTAGCAAAAGATATAATCAAATTTGGAAAGATTATCGTATAAATTTAGCTTACAACTCTTCTCTTTTAGAAGCTAGAATTTCTTATATGAATATGTATTTAAATATAGATTATGAAAGTAATTTTGAAAAACTTGAAATTGATGTTCCTATTAAAATTATCACTGGAAAATATGATTTTCCAGTTTTCTCAAAAAATGAAGTAGCAAAATATTTTGAAGAGTTTAATGATGTTGAGATTATAGAATTTGAAGAGGCGGGACATTATCCTATGATTGAATGCCCACTGCTTTTTGCTTCAAAAATTGAATTTTGGGTAAAGAATCTATGACAAAACAAATATTTCCTCTTGCTTTAGGTGGATTAGCAATTGGAACAACTGAATTTATTATTATGGGACTTTTACCAGATGTCGCAAAAGATTTAGGAGTTTCTATTCCAATTGCTGGACATTTAATATCTGCTTATGCTTTTGGTGTTGTAGTTGGAGCTCCAATCTTAGTAGCTTTAAGTTCAAAATTTCCACCAAAAAATATTTTAATAGTTTATATGATTTTATTTACTCTATTTAATGCCTTATCAATTGTAGCTCCTGATTACAATACTCTTTTGATGTCAAGATTTCTTGCAGGTCTTCCTCATGGTGCTTTTTTTGGAGTTGGAACAATTGTTGCAATAAAGTTATCAAAAAAGGGTAAAGAAGCTCAAGCAGTCTCTTCTATGTTTACAGGTCTTACATTAGCAATTTTATTATTGGTACCATTTTTAACATATATAGGACACAATACTAGCTACAAATGGGCTTTTTTAATTGTTTCACTTTTAGGTATATTTACTATTTTAGCTCTAATCAAATTTATGCCAAAACTAAAATCACTTAAAACAGTAACTTTTAAAGAGGAGATAGAGTTTTTTCTCACTTTTAAAGCTTGGCATATTATTTTAATAGTTGCTATTGGATTTGGAGGACTTTTTGCATGGTTTAGTTATATTGCACCTCTTTTAATCAATGTTTCAAAATTTTCACCTAGCTCAATCTCCTATTTAATGCTTGTTGCTGGAGTTGGAATGGTTGCTGGAAATATTTTAGGTGGATATTTAGCAGATAAAAAAGACCCAATAAAAGTAGCTATTTATCTTTTAAGTTTTATGGTAATTTTTTTAATCTTGGTATTTTTCTTATCTGAAAATAAGATTTTATCTATTATTTTAACTTTTATTTGTGG
Organism: Arcobacter thermotolerans; assembly: GCF_983172305.1. Lineage (NCBI taxonomy): Bacteria > Pseudomonadati > Campylobacterota > Epsilonproteobacteria > Campylobacterales > Arcobacteraceae > Arcobacter > Arcobacter thermotolerans. The sequence goes on along the minus strand of NZ_CFAFZJ010000004.1, from coordinate 2,914 downwards.
TGTTTTTGCTATGAGTGTGGGGACTCCAATAAATATGGTAATGGTTAAAAGTGCAAAAAACTCTGAAATGCTAGGAGCTGCTTTTATGCAAGCTGCTTTTAATGTAGCAAGCTCTTTAGGAGCTTTATTTGGAGGAATTCCACTTTTGTATGGATTAGGTTTTGAATATCCTGCACTAGTTGGTGCTTTTATGGAATTTTTTGGACTTTTGTTATGTATGCTTTTTTATATAAAATATTCAAAAGAGAAGATATAATCTTCTCTTTTAATAAATATAAATTAAAAAAACTATTTTAATTTAATTACAATCTCTTTATCATTAACATCAACACTATACTTTGATACTTTAGAACCAAGCTCAACAGCAACTCTATAATAACCACCTTTTTGATGATTTCCGACTGTAATATTCTTAAAATTATTTCCTGCTAAAATCTCTTTTTTTGTATTAAAATTTACTTTAGCTTTATAATCAAAAGCTAATTTATTCTCTTTATCAATAGAAAATTTTTTAAACATTTTATGTTCACTTCGTATAATCAACTCATTGTCACTGCTTTCAATCTTTAAAAATGGCAAAATGTTTTTTTGTTTTAATAAATTTGAACTAGGATTTACAGTAGTACTTGTTTTATCGCTATCTACATCAGCTCTTGGCTTTACGTAAATTACCTGCTCTGGCTCCTTTTTAACATTTGCAAGCTCTTTTTTTACAATCTCTTTAGTTTTTTGTTCATTTTGTTTATTTGCTTTTTGAACAATAGCTTCTAACTCTTTTTTAGTATAAGTTTTTTCTGGTGCTTTTTGTACATTAGCTTTAGGTGCAGATGATACTGGTTCACTTTGAGAATTCATTTGATTTTGTATTTTTTGAATATACTGTGCCTCTTGAATCTCTTCAACAGTTTTTGGAGTTTCATTTAACTCATACATTTTTCCTGTCTCTTCTTCGTATTTTGCAAATGGGTTATCTCTACCACTAAGTGTTACACAAAATATTATAGATATTCCTAAAATTACTTTTTTCATTCTTCTGGCTCCAAATTTTTTAATTCAAAATACTCTTTTTGCAAATAAGCATTCTCTTTTTGCAATCTCGAAATTTCATCTTCTAAGTACTCTTTTTTATGCTTTAAAGAGTTATAAACTTGTATTGAATTATCTCCAAAAAGAAGATTCACCCAATGATAAGCAAAATAAACAGTAACTAATAGTGAAAAAATCACTACTAGCATAAATCCAAAAATATTACTTTTTTTATTAGACATTATTTTTTAGAGAAAGGTTGTTTCCCTAAATATTCACTATAACCAATTTCTGTTCCAATTTCAAGAAGTCTGTTATATTTTGCGATTCTATCACTTCTTGCTGTACTTCCTGTTTTGATTTGTCCACAATTTAAAGCAACAGCAAAATCAGCAATAAATGCATCTTCACTCTCTCCACTTCTATGACTCATAATACAATTGTAGTTATTTCTTTGCGCAAGTCTGATTGTTTGCATTGTTTCACTTACACTTCCAATTTGATTTGGTTTGATTAATACTGCATTTGCAATACCTTTTTTAATACCTTCAGCAACAATAGATGCATTTGTAACAAATAGATCATCTCCAACCAATTGAACTTTGTTTCCAAGTTTTTCAGTTAGGATTTTCCATCCATCCCAATCATCTTCACTTAAACCATCTTCAATTGAAACGATTGGATATTTTGAGCAAAGATTTTCATAGTAAGCAACTAGCTCAGCACTTGTTAACTCTCTATTTTCACCTTTTAATACATATTTTCCAGATTCATTTATTAATTCACTAGCAGCAACATCAAGAGCAATAGAGATTTGCTCTCCAGCTTTATATCCAGCTTTTTCAATTGCACTCATAATAACTGAAATTGGTTCTTCATTTGATTTTAAATTTGGAGCAAATCCACCCTCATCACCAACTGCTGTACTTTCACCCATTGCATCAATAATTTTTTTAAGGTGTTGATAAATCTCTGCAACTGCTCTTAAACCTTCATTAAAGTTTTCAAAACCTGTTGGCATAATCATATACTCTTGGAAATCTACAGAGTTATTTGCATGCTCTCCACCATTTATAATATTAAACATTGGGACTGGCATAGTCATAGCATTTGCTCCACCAAGGTATCTATAAAGTGGCATATTAAGTGAAGTTGCAGCTGCTCGTGCTACTGCCATAGAAACACCTAAAACAGCATTTGCTCCAAGATTAGAGTAGTTATGTGTTCCATCTAGTTCTTTCATAATTGCATCAACTTCCGCTTGATTAAATGGACTTTGTCCAATTAACTCATCAGCAATTCTTGTATTTACATTTTCAACAGCTTTTAAAACACCTTTACCTAAAAATCTGCTATCTGCATCTCTTAATTCCAAAGCTTCTCTTTTTCCTGTGCTTGCACCACTTGGAACAATAGCATTCGCTTTTGTACCATCACTTAAAATTACAGTTGCTCTAACAGTTGGATTTCCTCTTGAATCCATCACTTCATCAGCATAAACATTATCAATAAATACCACTTGGGTCTCCTAGTTTTGAATATTTTAGCAGGATTATATCTAAAAAAAATTTGGCTTTAGCTTTTATTATAATATAGTATTTTAAAATAATCATTTAACTTAATATAAAAAATAAGTTTTACTAGAAAATAAATATAAAACCAGAATATTAATGTAGAATGTAAAGATAAAAAAGCTTGCAGAAAAAAGAGGTAAAATAAAAAAGCTTACCTTGACCTACTTTAAGAGTGTAGTAAGACAAGATAAGCTCTTTGGATATAATAAAAACTCAATGAGCTGGCAGCGACCTACGTTTCCACCGGGGGACCCAGCAGTATTATCGGCGATGAAGTGCTTGACTACCAGGTTCGGAATGGGACTGGGTATTTC
>NZ_CFAFZJ010000003.1:0-227183 GCF_983172305.1 Arcobacter thermotolerans | reverse complement strand
AAAAAACAAACTAGCAACTACTAAAAATATCTTTGCACCAAGAATTAATCTTTGGCTCAATAGATAAAAATAGAGTATAAAAGTTATTGGTAAAAATAAAAATATGAATTCATATGAGTTAAATAACAATGAAGTTTCCCCTAATAGATATAAAATAGGAATAATATTCCGAAATAAGAAAAGATTATATACATATTTTTCCCAATATATAATTAATATAAGAAATATTTTCCGAATTTTTTTAATAGATTGTTTCTTGTAGAGTTTTCTTTATGAAACTAACACAACAAGATAAAGCAAGATTATTAGGAATTGATGCAAGGACTCTTAGAAATTGGAGAAAAGAGAAGACATATTTATACGATATTATAGAAAAAGGTTTTGCATTTGAAGAGTTTGTAAAAACTGCTCAAGAAAAAATTGATGATTTAAAAAAACTAGAAGATAGTTTGAAAAAAGATAAATTAAAGTGATTTAAAAGTTTATATAAAGAGTTAAAATTAAGGCTAAGCCTTAATTTTAATTTATCCCATAATATCAGCAGGTGCGTAAACTTCACCTTTCATAATAATTCTTGCACTTCGGCTCATTGTAGCTTTATCAACTATATATTTTCCATTTTCTTTTTTGATAACTGCTCCAACTTTTAGTGTTCCAGATGGGTGCCCAAACTCAACAGCAGTTTTCTCACCTCCACCAGCAGCTACATTTACTAAAGTTCCTTCAATACAAGCAGCAACCCCAATAGCTACTGAAGCTGTTCCCATCATAGCATGGTGAAGTTTTTGCATAGATAAAGCTCTTACATGAAGGTCAATTTCGCTAGCTTTTACCTCTTTTCCACTTGAAGTTGTAAAATCACTTTTTGGAGCAACAAATGCAATTTTTGGAGTATGTTGTCTAGTCTCTGCTTCTTTTAAATCACTTATAAGACCCATTTTTAAAGCACCATAAGATCTTATTTTTTCAAATCTTGCTAAGGCTTGGGCATCACTATTAATATCAGCTTGAAGTTCTGTTCCTTTATAACCAATATCAGCAGCATTTAAAAATATTGTAGGAATTCCTGCTGTTATCATAGTTGCTTTAAATGTTCCAATTCCAGGAACTTCTAAATCATCTACTAAATTTCCCGTAGGAAATAACTCTTCACTTGGATCAACTGGTTCTGCAAACTCTAAATTTATCTCTTGGGCAGGGAAAGCAACACCATCAATATAGTAATCTCCCATCTCTTTTACTTGTCCATCAACCATTGTTACATAACAAAGAATTGTTTTTTTGATATTTGCTTGCCAAATTCTTACACAACAAACACCATTTTGTGGAACATTATCAACAAGTCCTTCATGAATAGCAAAAGGTCCAACTGCTGAACTTAAATTTCCACAATTTCCACTCCAATCCATAAAATCTTTGTCAATTGCAACTTGTCCAAAATAGTAATCAACATCGTGGTTTGGAACAGTTGATTTACCAACTAAAATAGCTTTAGAAGTACTAGAAGTTGCTCCTCCCATACCATCCATTTGTTGTTTATAAATATCAGGACTTCCAACTATTCTTTGAAGAAGTTTATCTCTTTTTACTCTGTCTTCTTGAGCCTCTTTTGGAAGATCTGCTATATTAAAAAATGTACCTTTTGAAGTTCCACCTCTCATATATGTTGCTTTTACTCTTATTTGTGGTATGTATGCCATATTTATTCTCCTTTTAAAATTTTATAAAATAGTTCAAAAACTGCTTTATAAAAATTTATATAGGAAAGTTGTTTTGTAAGAAATGGGACACTTTGTCTTTTTAGGAAAAAGATTTTCGAGATAAATTTCGTTAAAAAAATGAAACTGTTTGAAGCAAACTTTAGTTTGCAAGTTTTTCATTTTTAGAAATTTATTGAAAAAATCCCTAAAAAGGCAACGGGTGTCCCGATTTTCTTTTGTTACTTTTCTTTGTAAAAAGAAAAGTAACAGCTTAATAGTTATTTGTTTTCAGCAATAACATCTTTTGCGAATTTTTGTAAAATTCCACCAGCTTTGTAAACTTCAACTTCTGCAGTTGTATCTAATCTACAAGTTACTTTGAACTCTACTTTTTCACCATTTGCTCTAGTCATAGAAACTGTTAAATCACCTCTTGGTTCAATGTTTCCTAATATATCAAATGTCTCTGTTCCATCTATGTTGTAAGTGTGTCTTGTATCACCTTTTTTAAATTGTAGTGGTAAAACACCCATTCCAACAAGGTTAGTTCTATGAATTCTTTCAATTGATTCAGCAATTACAACTTCAACACCTGCAAGTCTTACACCTTTAGCTGCCCAGTCTCTTGAACTTCCTTGACCATAGTTTGTTCCAGCAACGATAATTAATGGTTGTTTTCTTTCCATATAAGTCTCTATTGCTTCCCACATTCTTGACTCTTTGCCTTCTGGCATAATTTTTGTTAGGCTTCCTTGTTTAACTTTACCATTCTCATCTTTAACCATTTCATTGTATAGTTTTGGATTTGCTAAAGTTGCTCTAAGTGCTGTGTTATGGTCACCTCTATGTGTTGCATAAGAGTTTAAATCCTCAAGTGGCAATCCCATTTTTAAACAATACTCACCAGATGCACTGTTTGCTTGAATAGCATTTGAAGGTGATAAGTGGTCTGTTGTAATATCATTTGGGAATACTCCAAGTGGTCTTAAGTTTTTAAGAGCTGGCATACTCATAAATGCATCTTCCCAGTATGGTGGTTTTTGAATATATGTTGATTTTGCATCCCATTTATAAAATGGTTCAGCTTTTTCACCTTTGTCTGATTTTGCAAACATTGGATCATATATTTTTGCAAACATCTCTGGTTTTACAGATTTGTAAACAATTGCATCAATCTCTTCATCACTTGGCCAAAGATCTTTAAGTCTTACTTCATTTCCATTTTTATCAATTCCAATAACACCTGTTTCAATATTAACTCTAATACTTCCAGCAAGTGCATATGCAACTACAAGTGGAGGTGAAGCTAAGAATGCCTCTTTAATAAATGGGTGAATTCTTCCATCAAAGTTTCTATTTCCTGATAAAACAGCAGTTGTATAAACACCACTTGCTGTTGCTTCAGCTTCAATTTTAGGATCAAGTGCACCACTCATACCGTTACATGTTGTACATGCAAATCCTACAATTCCAAATCCTAATTTCTCTAATTCACCTAAAAGACCTGAATCTTTTAAATAAATTTCAGAAACTTTTGAACCTGGAGCAAGTGAAGATTTTACCCATCTTTTTCTTGTAAGTCCAAGCTCATTTGCTTTTTTAGCTAATAATCCAGCTGCAACAACGTTTCTTGGATTTGATGTGTTTGTACATGATGTGATAGCAGCAATTAAAACCGCACCATCTGGCATAACATCATTTGAAATTTCGATTTTTTTAGCAATTCCTCTATCATCAAGAGCTGATACAGGAAGAAGTTTATGTGGTTGAGATGGACCTGCTAATGTTCTTGTAACAGTAGTTAAATCAAATTTAATTGTTCTTGCATATGTTGCTTCACTTAAAGTATCTGCCCATAGACCATTTGCTTTTGCATAAGTTTCAACTAATTTTACTTGCTCAGGACTTCTTCCAGTGATTCTTAAATAATCAATAGTTCTATCATCAATAGCAAACATAGCAGCACTTGCACCATACTCAGGAGTCATATTTGAAATAGTTGCTCTATCTCCTAAATCAAGATATTTAATTCCGCTTCCATAAAACTCTAAATATGCAGAAATAACATTGTTATCTCTTAGAAAAGAAGTTAAAGATAAAGCTATATCAGTAGCCGTAATTCCAGCACCTCTAGTACCAGTAATTTCAACTCCAATGATTTCTGGAACCCTCATATAAGATGGATTTCCAAGCATTACATTTTCAGCTTCAAGTCCACCAACTCCAACAGCAATAACTCCAAGAGCATCAACATGAGGTGTGTGTGAATCAGTTCCAACAAGTGTATCAGGAGATGCAATACCATCAATATTGTGAATAACTGGAGACATTTTCTCAAGGTTAATTTGGTGCATAATACCATTTCCTGGAGGAATAACATCTACATTATCAAATGCTTTTTTAGTCCAGTTAATGAAATCAAATCTATCCGCATTTCTTCTATCTTCAATATCTCTATTTTTTTGGAAAGCATCTGGATCAAATCCACCACACTCAACTGCTAATGAGTGGTCAACGATTAATTGAGTTGGAACAACTGGATTAATTTTTTGTGGATCTACACCTTTACTTGCAACTGCTTCTCTTAGCCCTGCTAAATCAACGAAAGCTGTAAGCCCTAAGATATCATGACAGATAACTCTTGATGGATACCAAGGGAAATCTTTGTCTGTTCTTTTTTCTATTAATTGAATAAGTGAATCTTTTAAATCTTCACTTGGACATTTTCTAAGTAAGTTTTCTGCTAATACTCTTGATGTGTAGTTAAGTTTTGCAAAAGAACCAGGAGTGATATCTTCAACTGCACTTTTTACATCATAATATTTAGTATCTAAACCATCTAATTGTTTAAGATATTTTTCGTTTGTCATTTTATTTTCCGTTTTCTATTTTTTAAAGTTTATTGTAAAAAAAAATTTAGGCTAAATTTAGCCTAAATTTTAAAGATTATTTTCTATCTTCTAGTGGGACATAAGCTCTTGGCTCTGGTCCTGTATAGTTAGCTGATGGTCTAATAATTTTTCCATCTTCTCTTTGTTCAATTACGTGTGCACCCCATCCTGTAACTCTTGCGATAATAAAGATTGGAGTAAACATATCTGTTGGAATTCCCATTTGATTATATGAAACAGCAGAGAACCAGTCAAGATTTGGGAACATTTTCTTTTGATCCCACATAACTTCTTCAAGTCTCGCAGCTACATCATACATTAACATATTTTTATTCTCTTCAGATAGCTCTTTTGCAACTTTTTTGATAACTACATTTCTTGGATCTCTTGTAGCATAAACAGGGTGTCCAAATCCAATGATAATCTCTTTTTTAGCAATTCTTTCTTTAATATCTTTTTCTGCTTCATCTGCTGAAGAGTATCTTTCTTGAATTCTAAATGCAACTTCATTAGCACCACCGTGTTTTGGACCTCTTAAAGCACCAATAGAACCAGTAATACAAGAATACATATCTGAATTTGTTCCAGCAATTACTCTTGAAGTAAATGTTGAAGCATTAAATTCATGCTCAGCATATAAAATTAAAGATACATGCATAGCTTTAACCCAAGATTCTCTTGGTTTTTCACCATGTAATAAGTGTAAGAAATGTCCACCAATTGTATCATCATCAGTTACAACATTAATTCTTTTTCCATTGTATGCAAAATGATACCAGTATAAAAGCATAGAACCAAAAGATGCCATTAATTTATTGATAATATCTTGAGCTTCAGCTTTTGGATGAGACTCATCTTCTTGATTTAATGCTCCAAGAACTGAACAACCTGTTCTCATAACATCCATTGGATGACAAGTTTTTGGTAATTGCTCTAATGCAATTTTTACACCTTCTGGAATATCTCTAAAAGATCTAAGTTTTGCTTTATATGCTTTTAACTGCTCTTTATTTGGTAATTCACCATGAACGATTAAATATGCAATCTCTTCAAATTCAGCTTTTTCAGCAAACTCTAAAATATCATATCCTCTATAATATAAATCATTTCCTGTATTTCCAACTGTACATAATGCTGTACTTCCAGCTGCTACACCTGAAAGTGCAACAGATTTTTTTGGTTTAAACTCTGTACTCATAGTACTCATATTTTCTCCTTAGTTTGATTTAATTTTAAATAAAATGTTCAAAGCTAATTACTTAGCTTTACCTTTAGAAAATAATTCATCCATTTTTTGCTCATAAGCGTGGTAGTTTAACATATCGTATAACTCCATTCTTGTTTGCATTGTACTAATAACACCTTCTTGAGTTCCTTTATCTTTTAACTCTTGATAAACATTTAATGCAGCTTTGTTCATTGCTCTAAATGCTGAAAGTGGGTAAAGAACCATTGCAATTCCAACACTTGCTAACTCTTCAGTTGTAAATAAAGGAGTTGCTCCAAACTCAGTAATATTTGCTAAAACTGGTACAGTCATAGCATCTGTAAACTCTTTATACTCTTTTAAAGTGTGAACAGCTTCAGCAAAAATAGCATCAGCTCCAGCTTCAACATAAGCTTTAGCTCTAGCAATTGCAGCAGCTTGTCCTTCACTTGCATGTGCGTCAGTTCTTGCAATAATGTAGAAATCAGGATCTAACTCTTTTTTAGCATCAACAGCAGCTCTGATTCTATCACACATCTCTTCAGTAGATACTAACTCTTTATTTGGTCTATGACCACATCTTTTTGCAGCAACTTGATCTTCAATGTGCATTCCAGCAGCACCACTTCTAATAAACTCTTTAACAGTACGAGCCACATTAAATGCATGTCCCCAACCTGTATCAGCATCAACGATTAATGGAGTATCACAAATAGAAGTAACTCTTCTAATATCAATACAAACATCTTCAATCATTGTCATACCTAAATCTGGTAAACCATAAGAAGCATTTGCAATTCCTCCACCACTTAAGTAAATAGCTTTGTGACCTACTTTTGTTGCTTGTAATGCTTGGTATGCATTAATTGTTCCAACAATTTGTAGTGGACTTGAAGCTTTTAGGGCTTCTCTAAATTTTTTTCCTGCACTTGTCATCTTTTATATCCTTTAAAAATATTGTAAGAAAATTATATCAATTTTGTTTTTTTTTGTATGTACTATTTTGTTTTAAGAATTTACAATTTTTATACATTTTTTATTATTTGAACATAATTTGTTTTTATGTATTATTTTTGTACAATATACGAAAATTTTATTAAAGGAAGCTTATGGATTTTAAAAATTCAATAGAAAAATTTATAGAGATATTTAATCGTTCAAACTTAAGTATTTCAAAATTTGCTAGCTTAATTGATAAGGATAGAAGAACTATAACATCGTGGATTGATAGAGTTAGTAATGTAGAAATAAGTAACGATATAAAAACTAAAATCTGCAAAGAGTTTAGATATCCTGAGTATATTTGGGAAGATGCTTGTAGTGGTGATGAATTTTTAAAATCTATTACATCTATACCTCAAAAAGAGGTTAGAATTATTGATGAAGATTATAAAGGAAGACTTCAATATATAATTGAACATGAAAAAAATAGAAGATTTGTAATTCAAGCACAGTTTCCAGGACCAATGTATAGAGATAGTGCTGTACGAAAAGTGTACAAAACAACAAATAGTTCTGAAATAGAAGAGTTAAAACAAGAAAGAATTAACCAAATGCTAAGATATGACTACGATACAACTGAGTGGTACTCTATAAAATCAGTCCTTAGCTTTTGTTTTGCAAGTATTGGAAACTTTTTTACAAGAGAAGAAAAAATAAAAGTATTAGAACTTATGCATGAACTTTTTAACAATAACTACAATAAAAAACTATTTTTATTTGACTCATTCTCAAGAAAAATATATGGAATGGAGACAACATATATATCTATAAATGTAAAAAATAAAATACTATTTTTTAAATCCCCAATTGAATCTGTTTTTATAGAGATAAGAAATAAAAGCTTAGTTGAAAGAATGCACAAATATTATAGTTCATCAATAGAAGCACCATCTCATGTAAATTTTTTGGATTCTGTAAAGATTTTAAAGATACTTCAAGATGCTGTAAAATACAATAACACAATAACTCAAGCTTATGAAACAATAAATCGTGAAACAAACTATGGAGAGCTTTTTTACAATAATCTTAGTATTGATTTACAAAAAGAGGTAACTCCACCACGAATTGCCCATAGACGAGATTAATATGAAAAATTCCTTTTAATTTATTAGGAATATACAAACTAAAGGATAAAAAAATGAAAATAGTAATTTTAGATAGAAAAACATTGGGTTATGATATAGATGTATCAGTTTTTGAAAAATTTGGTAGTGTAATCTCTTTTGATGTAACAAAACCAGATGAAACAAAAGAGAGAATAAAAGATGCAGATATTATTTTAACAAATAAGGTTTATGTAGGAAAAGAGGAGCTAGAAGAGTCAAAAGTTAAACTAATTTGTATAACTGCAACAGGTACAAATAATGTAGATTTAATTTATGCAAAAGAGGCAAATATAAATGTAAAAAATGTGGCAGGTTATTCAACTTCAAGTGTTGTGCAGTTAGGGTTTTCAATGATTTTTTACTTTGTTCAAAAACTAGACTATTATAAAAAATATGTAGATAACGGTAATTGGCAAAAAAGTGATATTTTTACTCATATAGATATGCCTTTTTTTGAACTTGATGGAAAAAAAGTTGGAATTATTGGTCTTGGAGAAATAGGAAGAGATTTTGCAAAAAAAGCCAAAGCCTTTTCTTGTGAAGTTGTTTACTACTCTACAAGTGGGAATAATCAAAATAGCGAATACAAAAGTGTTAGCTTAGAAGAGTTATTAAAAACTTGCGATATTATATCTGTTCATGCACCTTTAAATGAAAAAACAAAAGATTTACTAGGATATAAAGAACTAAATCTTTTAAAAGATGGTGCTATTTTACTTAATCTTGGTCGTGGTGGAATTATAAACGAAACAGAATTAGCAAAAATTTTAGATGAAAAAGAGATTTATTGTGGTCTTGATGTTGTTACAAAAGAGCCAATTGAACAAAACAATCCACTTTTAAGTGTAAAAAATAAGCAAAGACTTCTTTTGACTCCTCATATTGCATGGGCTAGTATTGAAGCTAGAAAAAGATTAATAGAAAAAGTTGCTAAAAATATAGAAGATTTTTTAAAGTAAAAAAGTAGATAAAATCTACTTTTTTACCTATTTTCTAGCTTCTTTTAAAGTATTTGCTATCATAAATGATAGTTCTAAAGCTTGATCAGCATTTAATCTTGGATCGCATTGTGTATGATATCTACTAGCTAAATCACTTTGTGTAATAGCTGCTGATTTACTTCCTGTACACTCTGTAACATTTTGTCCAGTCATTTCAAGGTGAATTCCACCAGCATAAGAACCTTGAGCTTTATGAATTTGGAAAAACTGTTTTACCTCTCCTAAAATTGCTTCAAAATCTCTAGTTTTATAACCATTTTCAGCTTTTATAGTATTTCCATGCATTGGATCACTTGACCATAAAACTTTTTTACCCTCTTTTTCAACTCTTGCTAAAAGTTTTGGGAAATATTCAGCAATTTTTTCATTACCCATTCTTACAATTAAATTTAATCTTCCAGCTTCATTTTCAGGATTTAAAACATCAATTAGTTTGATTAACTCATCCTCTTTCATAGATGGACCAACTTTACAACCAATTGGATTTTTAATACCTCTAAAATATTCAATATGAGCACCATCTAAATCTCTAGTTCTATCTCCAATCCAAAGCATATGAGCTGAACAATTAAACCAATCTTTTGTGATTGAATCTCTTCTTGTAAGTGCCTCTTCATAATTTAGTAAAAGTGCTTCATGAGATGTAAATAGAGTTGTTTGGTTTAGCTGTGGAGTATTTTCACTTGTAATTCCACATGCTTTCATAAATGCTAAACTTTCACTAATTTTATTTGCTATCTCTTCATATTTAGCACCTAAAGTATTATCTTTTACAAAGTCTAAATTCCATAGATGAACTTGATTTAAATCAGCCATTCCACCTCTTGCAAATGCTCTTAAAAGATTCATAGTTGCAGCACTTTGATTATATGCTTTCAGAAGTTTTTTTGCTTTTGGCTCTCTTGAACCAATATCAAAATCTATATCATTTATAATATCTCCTCTGTATGAAGGAAGACTTAATCCATCTATATCTTCAAAATCAGAACTTCTTGGTTTTGCAAACTGACCTGCAACTCTTCCTACTTTTACAACAGGACAACCTCCTGAAAAAGTTAAAACTACTGCCATTTGCATCATTACTTTAAATAAATCTTTTATATTTGTCGCATTAAATACATTAAACGATTCAGCACAATCTCCACCTTGAAGTAAAAAAGCTTCACCATTTACAACTTTAGCAAGTTGTTTTTTAAGATTTAAAGCCTCTCCTGCAAAAATAAGTGGAGGATAAGATGCTAACTCTTTTTCTACTTGTTTTAAAGTTACTAAATCATTATAAGTTGGTTGTTGTTTTATTGGAAAATCTCTCCAGCTACTTGGACTCCATGTTTTCATATTTTACCTTTTATATATTTATTATTGGAAAAATTTTATCCAATATATCTTAAATCAAAATTAATGTTTTAATTTTGATAATAACTCTTTAAATGATACTTTAAATGCATCAAGACCTTCACTTAAAAGCTTTTCATAAACATCTTTTAATTTAATCCCATTTTGCTCTAAACTTTTAAAGTATTTATCACACTCATCTTCACTAATAATAACACTTTGCTCTTTTTTCCCATCTTTTAACCAATCTTCAATAGTTCCAAGAGGTGCTGTATTTACAGAATTTGGATATATCAAATTATATATATAATATGTAGGACTTAACTCATTCCCTTTTACTCCAGTACTTGCAAAAAGTGTTCTTATATTTGAGTTCTCTAATTTATTTACTTCATAGTAACATTTTGTAGCATTTACAATCCCTAATTTAGATGTAGCAAGACCTTTAGCACCTAGAGTTGTATCCATTAATCTATCAAATCTTGAAACAAAAACAGATACAACACCTTTTGTATCTTTGTTTGAAGCTTTAATTCCATCATCAAGTGCAATTGCACAATTTCTAGCTTGTTGTGGTGAAAAAATTAAAGTTGCATTTATATGAATTCCTCTACTACTTAACTCTCTCATAGCAATATATCCAGCATCAGTTGCTGGAATTTTTATCATTACATTATCAGCATTTAAACTTTTGTAAATTCTAAGTCCTTCTTCTATAGTTCCAGCTGCATCATCACATAAAAGAGGGTCAACTTCAATAGATATAAATCCATTATTTGTATCAATTTTATAAAGTGGTTCTAAAAGTTCAGCTGCTCTTCTTATATCTTTAAATGCCAACTCTTCATATATTTTTTTTTGATCATTTGCTTGTAACATATCAAGTTGCTGTTTATAAGCAACAGAACCTGTAATTGAAGCTTCAAAAATAGCAGGATTTGATGTTGCACCTTTTATAACTTCGTCATTAATTATCTCTTGGAATCTATTCTCTAAGAAATCTCTTTCAATAAAATCACACCAAATTGAGTAGTTTATATCTTCAAACTCTTTCATCTTTTAAGCCTTAATATGTTCTAAAATTTTTGTTAAATCTTTTGTATCTACTATAATATTTGCCTCTTTTTTAAGTACATCTTTTGCACAAAAGGCAACTCTTGTATTTGCTTCTGCAAACATAGATAAATCATTTGCTCCATCTCCACAAACCAAAGTATTCTCTTTTGAGATTTTTAAAAGATTTTGTAATCTTCTTATCATATCTCCTTTTGAGTAACCAAACATCATGTCTCCACCAACAAGTCCTGTTAAAATTCCATCTTTTTCATGTAAGATATTTGAAAAATCAGCATCAAGTCCTAGTTTTTCCCTTGCTGGGCTTGTTCCAACTCTAAAACCACCACTGAAACAAACAACTTTATAATCCATCTTTTTCAACTCTTTTACAATCTCATAAGAACCTTTCATTAAAGGTAAATTTGCACAAATTTCCACAACTTTTTTGTGTTCCATTCCTTTTAAAAGTGCAACTCTTTGAATTAAAGATTCAAAAAAATCAAGTCTTCCACTCATAGCCTCTTCTGTAATTTTTTTAACTTCATCACCCAAACCAAACTCAAAAGCTAAAATATCAATTGTTTCCCCATCCATAAGTGTTGAGTCAAAATCAAAAACTGCTAATTTCATAAATATCCTAAATATTAAATATTAAAAGGTATAATATTAACCAAAATTAACTAAAATAGTTTAAAAGGAATATATTAAAATGTTTGAAACACTTATTTCTAAACTTCAAGAGGATAAATATTTAACACTTGAAACAACACCTCAGCATGAGCCATCAATGCATAATATTGTTGAGAAAATCAAAAAATTTAAAATTGATACAAAAGTAGATGGTTTTACTTGTACAGACAATCCACTAGCGAAACTTAAATACAACTCACTTTTTGCAGCACTAAAACTTCAACAAGAGTTTAAAAAACCAGTAATTGCAACAATGACAATGAGAGATAGAAATAAAATAGCTTTACAATCAGATTTGCTTGGTGCAAATGATTTTGATATAAGAGCAATTTTAGCTCTTACAGGAGATCCAGCAAATATGAGCGATCAGCCAAATAGTAAAGGAGTTTTTGAAGCAAACTCTTTAATGCTTTTAAAAATGATTAAATCTTTTAACTATGGTATGGATTTTGCAGGTCGCCCTTTTAAAATTGAGCCTAAACAAATTTTTCCATTTGCAGTTGTAAATGCCTATGCCAAAAATTTTGGTTCATTAGAGAAAAAAATGCATCTAAAGATACAAAACGGTGCTGTTGGGGTTATTACTCAACCTGTTTTTGATATTGAAAATGTAAAAAAACTTTTAGAAAATTTTGAAAATGCAAAAGAGAATGTAGAAGGTGATAAAAGAAAAGCTCAATTAATTTTTGGAGTTTTTCCTATTACAAAACTTAGAACTGCCCTATTTTTATCTGCACAAGTTCCAGGTATTCATGTACCTCAATTTTGGATAGATGAATTGGAAAAAGCTCATAACATAAGTGAGGAAGAGGAGTATAAAGTTGGAATGCAGTTAAGCAAAAATCTATTTAAAGAGATTAATAAAATTCATCCAAAAATTCATCTAATGACTGCAAACAATAAATTTGAAGTTGCAAGTGAGATTTTAGATTGAGATTAGCTTCAATTGATGTTGGTCTAAAAAGAATTGGGGTTGCAATCTCTCTTATGAGTGATATTGTAACTCCACAAAATGCTATTATTAGAAAAAATAGAAATCAAGCTGCTCTTGAAGTAAACAATTTTTTAAAAGAGTGGCAAATTGAAAAACTAATTATTGGACTTCCAAGCTCAAATATAGATACTCAAAACAGAATAAAACACTTCACAAGCTTACTAGAACTTAAAATTCCTTATGAATTTTGTGAAGAGAATCTTAGCTCAATAGAGGCAAAAGAGCTTATGAAAGGTGAAGTAAAACAAGTAAGAGATGGAAGAATTGACTCAATTGCTGCAAAAATAATCTTAGAAAGATATATAGATTTAATAAAAAAGAATTAAATATTTGAAAAAGGAAAGTTTATGAATTTTACATTTAACGCCTACTACACATTAATAGCAGCAGTAATAGTTTTACTTATTGGTAAATTTTTAGTAAATAGAATTGAATTTTTAAGAAAGTATAATATTCCAGAACCTGTTGCTGGTGGTCTTGTAGCAGCTACAATTTCTACTTTAGTATATAATTTTTGGGATATAGTATAACAACAAGTAGTGAACTTCAAACAAGTTTTATGCTTATATTTTTTATCTCAATTGGTCTTAGTGCAAATTTTGCAAAACTAAAAGAGGGAGGAAAATCTCTTTTTATTTTTCTTCTTGTAGTTTCTGGTTTTATTATAATTCAAAACTTTGTAGGAATATCTCTTGCTACAGCTTTAGGAATTGAGCCTTTAATTGGTCTAATTGCTGGTTCTATAACTCTTACAGGAGGGCATGGAACAGCTGGAGCTTGGGGTTCAATATTAGAGACAAAATATGGAATTGAAGGAGCTATGGGGCTTGGAATGGCAGCTGCAACTTTTGGTCTTGTAATGGGTGGAATTATTGGAGGACCTCTAGCAAAATTTTTAATAAATAGATATAAACTTTCAAATGAAAAAGAGTTACAACAAAATAACTCTAAAGATGAGAAAGTAATTGATGAGTTTGTTCCATTTGAATATCCAAAAGCTGTAAGATTAATTACTACAAATAGTGCAATATCAACCTTAGCTCTATTTGCAGCTTGTTTAGCATTTGCTGATTTTATGACAAACTTTGCAAAAGGTTCAGCATTTGAACTACCTACTTTTGTCTGGGCACTTGCAGGTGGTGTAATTTTAAGAAACAGTTTAGAAAATATCCTAAAAATTGAGATTTTTGATAGAGCTATTGATGTATTTGGAAATGCATCATTATCTTTATATCTTGCAATGGCTTTACTATCTTTAAAACTTTGGCAACTATCAAACCTAGCTGGTGCTTTAACTGTAATTTTAATTTCTCAAGTTCTTATTATGATTTTATATGCTTATTTTGTTACATTTAGAGTTATGGGAAAAAATTATGATGCAAGTGTTTTAGCAGCTGGACATTGTGGTTTTGGTTTAGGAGCAACTCCTACAGCAGTTGCAAATATGCAAGCAATTACAAATATGTATGGACCTTCGCACAGAGCATTTTTAATAGTTCCATTATGTGGAGCATTTTTTGTAGATTTAATAAATACTACAGTTATTCAAACCATCTTTAATATTTTTGAGTAATTATTTAAACCTAAAGAACTTTTACAAGCTCTTTAGGTTTTTGTTTATTCTTGAAATTACCTCTTCTAAACTACTATATCCAATAGATATATTTACTTTTTGTTTTTTATTTACAAGAATTAAACTAGGGAAAGAACTACTTAAATTTCTTCCAAATATAAACTCATTTTGAAGTTTTTTATCCAAAGATTTATCTTCAAATAGCTTAGAAAACTCTTCAAAATCAAGATTTAAATCTTCACAAATTAATTTATAAAACTCTAATTTTTTTGTATCTTGTGAATTTGCATAAAATTTTTCTTGAATTTTAGAAAAAAACTCTAAAACTATCTTACTATTATTAAAACTTAAAATTTTTGAAATCAAAACAGCCTTACAAGCTGGTGTTGTATCATAATCAAAATTTAATAAATCAAGTATTTCAAAAGAGAACTTTTTGCCTGTCCTATTTGAAATATTTGTCCATTCTTCTTTTAAAAAGCCTTTAAATCTTTTATCCCATAAAACTTGACCACTAGCTCTTAGTCCTGCAACAATAGTTTGGAATTTTATACCATTTTTAGCGCAGTACTCTTGAGTATCTTTTAAAATATCACTCATTCCATAACACCAAGAACACATAGGATCACCAATATAAAATAGTGTTGGTTGTTCTAGCTCCAACTCATCTTTTAAATCAACTTCCTTAACAGAGCAAACTCCTAATTTTTCATCACAAACTATCATATTAATATGTTAAAACTCTCTTTGCATTTATTGTCCACTCGCCTAACAAGTCCAAGCTTCCTCTTATATCGTCATTTAAATATGGTTCATTTTTATAATCACCAGACCTTTTAAGACTTGTTCCACAAGCTTTTATCTGCACACCTAAAGTCAAAATCTCTTTTATCATAGCTTGTAAATCTATATCATAAGTATCAGGTTTTTTTGCAATTGCACGCACCAAATCTACAGCATCACTAATACAAAAAATTTTTACTTCTTGCTTCATCTCGACTAACTTTTTAACTAATCTCAAAGCATCATAAATGTTATCACTTCCATCATATGGTTTCGTACTTAAAATAAATAGTGTCATAAAAGCTCCTTTATATAAATTTTATAACTTCATCTTTATATTTTAATAAAATCTCACTAACTCTTTTTTGCCAAGCAGAGCCAAAAGTTTCAAGCTCCTCTTTTGTAGCAATTTTTTGTAAACCTTTTTGCATCAAATTTCCATCAAAACCACTCAAAGAGATATTTGATAAATCATAGAGAACTTCAACTTTTTCTTGATTATCAACTCTTGTAAATCTCATATCACCTTTTATAGGTGCTTCATATTTAAGTAGATTATTTCTAAAGTATTGCCCTTGAAGTCCTTTAAATCCATCTTCCTCTTTTGCTCCTGTTATAAATGAAGCTACATTTGCTAAAACTCCAGTTGTTCCAGAACTTTTTGAATCTCTTAGCTCAACTCTTATTTCACCACGAACTGGTAACTCATCTTTGTATAACTCTTTTAAAGCTTTTATAGTCATAAGATAAGCTCCAGCAACTGTTGGACACGAATGACCGCTTAGTTTTACAACATCTTGAAAAGTATATACAAAATCATCATCAACACCAAGAAATCTTCCTAATTTATCTTTTAAAATAATTGTTTCAACATCTTGAAAAAAATCTATATTCATATAATTTACCTTATTTTGATTTTTATAATTTAATAGAACAAAAATTGTACGGTGGACTTATTAGGAGAGATTTAGGGGCAAGTCCACTCGTACAAGCTCTATGTTAGAGTAAAGAAATTCTAATATATTATTTAGACTCTTTTGTTGATTTATATCAAACATTATTTTTTTAAACTATTTACTACAACTGCTATTGCAAAACCACCATCATGTGTGATACTAATACTTGATTTTTTAATTTTAAATCTTTTTTTTAATTTTTTACTATATTTAATCTTTGGAGCATTGTTCTTATCTTTTTTAATTTTTATATCATAAAATGAACAAATCTCTCCAATTCCAACCCCAATAGCTTTACTAGCAGCCTCTTTTGCAGCCCAAAAACCAGCTGCATTTTGAGGAGATTTTATAAACTCTTTTTCATCTTCACACAAAAATCTATCATAAAATTTATCACCAAACTTTTCATGCATCTTTTTTATTCTATCTATGCTAACTATATCTATACCTATCATTTAATCCTATCTTTTGTATAATCTTAACTATGAATATATTTATAAAAAAACTATTATATCTTATCATTATGCTGTTTATTATTAGCCTAATATCTTTTGTTGCTATAAATTTAGCTCCTAACTCATTTTTTGCAAGTGGAGAGCTAAATCCAAATATAACTCCTGAAGCAATAGAGGAACTAAAGGCTATATATGGTCTTGATAAACCGCTATATATACAATTTTTCTCTTGGATTTACTCAATTTTACAACTAGATTTTGGAATATCTTTTGCAAGTGGAGAAAAAGTAAAAGAGGAGATATTAAGTAGAATTCCAATAACTTTGACAATAAATATTGTATCTATGATTTTAATTTTTATAATAAGCCTTTATTTTGGGATTAAATCTGCTATGAAAAAAAATTCAATATTTGATAGATTTACAAATCAACTTTCACTTTTGAGTTTTTCGATGCCATCTTTTTATCTAGCACTTGTTTTGGTTTTAATTTTTTCAATAAAGTTTGAACTTTTTCCAATAGCTGGACTTCATAGTGTACCAAATGATGGAAGTTTAAATTACTATTTAGATTTTGCTTGGCATTTAACTCTTCCTATATTTATAATAGTTTTTGGTGGAATTGGAAGTTTGATTTTATATATAAGAGCTTTAACTATTGAGATTCTAAAAAGTGATTACATATTTTTTGCACGTGCTAGAGGATTGGATAATAAAAAAATCTTAAGATACTATATTTTACCAAACTTATATCCGCCAGTTATTACACTTTTAGGACTTTCTCTTCCTGGAATTATTGGTGGAAGTGTAATTTTAGAGACAATATTTTCAATAGATGGAATGGGACTTCTATTTTATCAAAGTGCTTTAAGCCATGACTATCCAGTAATTATGGGAATACTTATAATTGGAGCATTTTTAACACTAATTGGAAATATGTTTGCAGATTTAATTTTATTAAAATTAAATCCAAACTACAATGAAAAATAATTAAAACTTTTAAAGGAATATATATTGCAAATAGTTAAAACTATAGAAGAGTTACAAAATATTAGAAAAAATTTGAATGGAAATATTGGATTTGTTCCAACAATGGGTGCTTTACATGATGGACATATTTCACTAATCAGAAAAGCAAAAGATGAAAATGAGGTTGTAATAGTATCTATTTTTGTGAATCCTACACAATTTTTAAAAGGTGAAGATTTAAATAAATATCCAAGAAAAGAGGAAGCAGATATAAAAATTTGTCAAATGTGTAAAGTTGATTATCTTTTTATGCCAAATATAGAAACTATGTATGAAAAAGATGAAGTTTTAATAAAAGCTCCTATTAATAGTTATGTACTTGAAGGATTTACAAGACCAGGACATTTTGATGGAGTATTGCAAGTTGTTTTAAAATTGTTTAATCTCACACTTCCTAAAAATGCTTACTTTGGTAAAAAAGATGCCCAACAACTAGCACTTATACAACAAATGGTAAAAAATCTATTTTTACCTATAAATATTATTGCTTGTGATATTGTAAGAGAAAGTAGCGGATTAGCTCTTAGTTCTAGAAATGTATATTTAACTCCTGAACAAAAAGAGGAAGCTCTTAAAATTTCAAAATCTATTTATATGGCTGGAAATCTAATAGCAAAAGGGGAGCGAGATTCAAAAATTGTAAAAGATAAAATCTATGAAATTTTAGAAAATCTTGATGTAGAGTATGTGAGAGTTGTAAATAAAAGATTTGATGAAATAGAAAAAATAGAACCATCAAACACAATAATTTTAGTTGTTGTTAGATTTGGAAATGTAAGACTTCTTGATAATATTTGGATGTAAATTAATAAAATAAAAAGATAGTATTTAAACTATCTTTTTATAAATCTTGCTATCTCTTTATTGTTCTTATCAAAAAATATTAAACTGTTTCCATCTATTTTATAAGTTGTTACTGTATTTAAAACTTCCATATAATCACGTTCTACACTCATATCAGAACACATCATCATAGTGCTACCAACTTTAGAGATATTAATATTGTTTGGTTTTATGTCAACTTTTCCAAAAAAGCTATTACAACCTAAATTTCCAAAAACTTTATTCTCTTTTTCAAAATTTATAATAGCAACTTTTTCAACTTTTTTTATATCTTTTTTATTTAAGCTTTTAAGTTCCCACTTTGTATTTTTTAAGACTTGATTATTACTTGCTGTCTCTAATCCTTTAGTTGAACTAAAAGAGTTTAAAGCTAATCCTAAAATAAGTATCAAAATAGTCAAAAAGAAATTTGATTTCTTAAACATAATTTTCTCCTAAATTTTATTTAGAGTTTTATAATACTATTTTTGTACTTATTAATTTATATAAATGCAAAAGTTAGCTAAAATCTTTCAAAAATTTATAAATGATGGATAATGTTAGATGAAATTTAGTGAAGAAAAACCAAAGAAAAAACTACATATGGTAAGCCTTGGATGTACAAAAAATTTAGTTGATAGTGAAGTAATGTTAGGAAAACTAAAAGATTATGAACTAACAGATGATGAGAGTGAAGCTGATTTAATTATAGTAAACACTTGTGGATTTATAGATAGTGCAAAAGAAGAGAGCATAAATACAACTTTAAATTTACACAATGAAAGAAAAAAAGATTCTGTTTTAGTTATGGCTGGATGTTTAAGTGAAAGATATAAAGATGATTTACAAAAAGAGCTTACTGAAATAGATATTTTCACAGGTGTTGGAGATTATGACAAAATAGATAGATTGGTTCATGAAAAAAGAAGTAGTTTTTCAAATGAGGTTTTTCTAGCAAGTGAAGAAAACGATAGAGTAATAACAGGTTCAAACTATCATGCTTATGTAAAATTAAGTGAAGGATGTAATCAAAGTTGTTCATTTTGTGCTATTCCATCATTTAAAGGAAAACTTCACTCAAGAACACTTGAATCACTTGTAAAAGAGGTTACGAACCTAGTAAAAAAAGGATTTAAAGATTTCTCTTTTGTATCACAAGATTCATCATCTTATTTAAGAGATTTGGGACACAATGATGGATTAGAACAATTAATTGATGCTGTTGAAAAAATAGATGGAGTAAAAACAGCCAGAATTTTATATCTATATCCTAGTACAACTACACACAATTTGATAGATAAAATTGCAGACTCAAAAGTTTTTGTAAACTACTTTGATATGCCTCTTCAACATATATCTCAAAATATGTTAAAAATTATGAAAAGAGGTAAAGGTGCTGAAAAATTAATTGAACTCATGAACTATATGAGATCAAAACCAAACTCTTTTGTAAGAACAACTTTTATAGCTGGACATCCAGGAGAGAGTGAAGATGATTTTGAAGAGCTTTGCTCTTTTGTAGAAGAATTTGGATTTGATAGAGGAAATGTTTTTTCATATTCTGATGAAGAAGGAACATCAGCAGAAACTAGAGATGATAAAATTGAGCAAGAGTTAATAGATGAAAGAGCTGAAATTTTAGGTGATATAATTTCTCAAACAACTATTAAATCTTTAGAAAATGATATTGGAAAAAGTTTTGAAGTTTATATTGATGGAGAAAGCCAAGAGCATGAATATCTTTTAAGTGCTAGAAAAACTATTTGGGCTCCACAAATTGATGGAGAAATATATATAAATGATAATGAAGATAATATACCAATAGTTTTTGGTGAAATTTATGAAGTAGAAGCAACTGAACTAGCTGGTGATAAACTTCTAGCAAAGATTATAAGAAAAGTATAAAATAGATTATGATTTTTGATTTTAGTAGGATAAAAAATAGCAAAAATCTTCTAGCCTTTTCAGGTGGAGTTGATAGTAGTGCTCTTTTTTTCTTACTTCTAAATCACAAAATTGATTTTGATATCGCAATTGTAAACTATAATACAAGAGAACAATCAAAAGATGAAATAGAATATGCTTTAAATTTAGCAAAAGAGTATAAAAAAGAGATATTTATTAAAGATGTTAAACTAGAAAATAGTTCAAACTTTGAAAAAAATGCAAGAGATATAAGATATATTTTTTTTGAACAAATTATAAAAGAAAATTCTTATGAAACTCTTATAACAGCACACCAACTAAATGACCGTTTAGAGTGGTTTTTAATGCAACTATCAAAAGGTGCTGGACTTGTTGAACTTTTTGGAATAAAAGAGTTTGAAGAAAAAAAAGATTACAGTATTTTTCGCCCACTTTTAAATGTAAGCAAAGATGAGTTAGAAAAATATTTAAAAGAGAATAAAATAAAATATTTTATAGATAACTCAAATATAGATGAAAAATATAAAAGAAACTACTTTAGACACAATTTTTCAGATAAATTTTTAAATGAGTTCAAAAGTGGAATTAAAAATAGCTTCTCTTTTTTGGAAGATGATTTAAACTCTTTAAATATTAAATTAGAACCTGTAATAACTATTGAAGATTTAGAAGTTTTTGAGAACTTAGAAGATGATAATCTAAACCTTAGAGTTATTGACAAATCTTTAAAAAGAAGAGGAGTTTTGATAAGTAAAAAACAAAGAGATGAGATAATCAAACAAAAAGAGATAACAATTTCTCACAAAATAAATATTGCAATTACTCAAAAATATATCTTAATAGCTCCAAAAGTAGAAATTATATTGCCAAAAGAGTTTAAAGAAGTTTGTCGAATTCAAAAAATCCCACAAAATATGAGAGCTTATATTTTTTCTAAAGATATTTTAAAAGAGCTAAAACTAAGTTTTATTTAGCTCTTTTTCTTACCAAATAAAAACTTAAATATCTTTTGAAAGATATTTAGGTTTTTTTCTACAATCTTTTGCTTTATCTCTTTTGAAAGTTCTTCCAAATGAGTAGGTGTATATAATGGTTTTTTATCACTGAACTCTATTTTCATTTTGTTTATCCAAATAGTTTTGTATCTCTTTTATAGCTTCTTCATTTTTAATATTAAACTTAATCTCAATTCTTCTTGAAGCATCTTTATCTTCAACACCTTTTTTATCTAAAATCAAATCAGCAGAACTTCTTCCGCTTGAGTTTACAAAAATACTTAAAAGCTTTTTATCTACAATATTTGATTCATATAAAAACTGCATAACTGCAAGTGCTCTTTGTTGAGATAATAAAAGATTTGCCAAATATGTTCCATCACTATTTGTATGACCTTCAATAGTTATATTTTCTATATATTTTGATATCTCTTTATCATCTAATAAAAGTGAAAGATAGTTTTTCAAAACACTACTTAACTCTTTTTTTGCTTCCTCTTTTAAAATATAAGAGTTTTGGTCAAATAATATATTTGATGAAAATTTTATAGCTCCACTTTTCTCATCTACATGTATAGAGCTACCTAGTTTCTCTTTTAATTTAGCTATAACATTTAACTTTATTCCTGTTAAAGTTTTTATCTTTAATTTTGCAATATCAAAATCCTCTACCATTTTTTGGTGAATTTGAGTTTGTACCAAAAGTTTATCTGCTAAAAGTTTTAACTCCTCATCTTTTAAAGCAATTTGATTTGAACTATCATTTAAAGCTAAATTTAAACCATCATTTTTACTCTTCTCATCTTTGATATTAATCTCGTACTCAAGCAAAAGAGCTTTTAGTTTTTCAACCTCTTTATTGCTTAAAACTATTTTTTGGTTTGCATCTTTTAAATCTTCTAAACTCTTTTCATACATATTTTTTGTTTTTGCTAACTCATAAAATAGCTTTGATTTTGCATCTTCACTATCTGCAAGGCTATGTTGAGTATATAGATATTTTATAACTATTGATGCAATTACCAAAATAAATACAAAAAGCAACCCCGCCATCAAATCAGCATAAGAAACCCAAAAGTTTTCCTCTTGATTTTTGTTTTTTTCATTTTTTTTATACATCATTTTCTACTTTGATAAATCTTTAAAAATAGTCAAATCTTTTACTATATTTGCTGTTTGTAAATCTATTTGTCGTAAAGACTCTTTTAATCCCTCTTCAAATTTCCACTCTATTTTTTCCATATCACTTTTCATAGTTTCAATACTTTTTACGATATTTGTATATATTGCTTTTAGATTTTCGCTACTTAAGTTATTCATATGAGAATTTAATTCAAGAATATTTTTATTTAAGTTATCTGAAACATCTTTGAAAATCATTGTTTGTGAATTTGATTGTAGAGATAATTTTTCAACTGCACTTGCTAATTTTTCAAAATTTGAAATATTCTCATCAATTCGTAAAGACAACATATACTCTTTTTGTAGTAATTCATCAAGGCTTTTTGCTCTTTGTTCTATTGATCTATTTATATCATACATAGCTTGGCTAGAAGTTAACTCTTCAAAAATTTTACTCATGCTAGAAAAGTTATCTATATTACTTTTTATATGAATTGACTCTATATCTATTTTTGTCCAAAAAAAGTTTTTTGTACTCTCTTTTATAATATAACTATCGTGATGAAATCTACTAAGACCAAATTTTTCAAAAAATATCCACCAAATAGATAAAAATATTCCATAAATTGATACATAAAAAGCTGTTCCAACTCCACTTAAAAGTTTAGTA
Source organism: Arcobacter thermotolerans (assembly GCF_983172305.1). Taxonomy (NCBI): domain Bacteria; kingdom Pseudomonadati; phylum Campylobacterota; class Epsilonproteobacteria; order Campylobacterales; family Arcobacteraceae; genus Arcobacter; species Arcobacter thermotolerans. The sequence goes on along the minus strand of NZ_CFAFZJ010000003.1, from coordinate 203,871 downwards.
ATTTCACTATCAAGTGCCGCAATATTATTTGATGTAAAATCTGGCATAGATAAGGCTATTGATATAAAAGTTCCCAAAATTCCTAAAGTTGGAAAAATTCCACTTGCAATACTTGAAAAATTACTATTTCTTAAATTACTTGTATAATCTTGTAAAAAATCATCTACACTTCCATTTGCTTTTGAAGTTTGAGCAATTGTTAAAAGATTACTGTTTATATAATCAAGTAAAGCTATTTGTAAATCTGCATATAAAGTTCTAAACTTACAAGCTACAAAATAAGCATTGTGTCTAATAAAAAATAGATATATAAAATATATTGCACCAATCAAAATAACGCTATGTATCTCAACTTTTAGTGGCAAAACTCCAAAATAACATAAAATAACCAAAATAAATAATAAAGTAGGCACAGTAAGTAGTGTGAAAATTCTTGAAAGTGGTTTACAATTTGTATAAAATCTTGAGTTTAACTCAATTAAATCTTCCTCTTTAAACATAATATTTCCTTCAAATTTTTAAAATAACCTCCATTTTATCTAAATTTAGTAAAATAACAAAAAAAAATTTAGGGATTTATATGAAAAAAAGTCTGTTTTTGATTTTGATTTTACCTTTTTGTCTATTTGCAAATGAGAAAAAATATACTGTTTCAGTTTGTACAACTTCAACTTTAGAAAATGCACTTGTGTGTAAAAAAAGAATCTATGATAATACTATTGGCGAGGTTTTCATAGTAAAACAAAATCAAAAATACTACACATATTTAAATACTTACGATGACAAAGAGATAGCAAAAGTTACAATACAAAATGCTTCTAAATATGTAAAAGATCAAAAACCTTACATAAAAGAGATTGATATAAAAATTGTAAATCAAATTGATAAAAGAAAACTTTTTATAGATATGGATAATCCAGTTAGTTTAAATAGTACAAAAGATAACTCTTTAAATAAAAATAAAAAAAATAGAGAACAAGAAGAAAAAGAGTTTGAAAATAGGAAACCTGAAGCTGTAAATATTCCAATAGTTTCAATGTTGCCTGAAAATATTGAAATTTTGGGACTTTTGCCTTATGATAATCAAAATATAGAAAAAAATGAAAAAAATCCTGAAACTAAAATAGAATATGAACTAAAAAGTGAGATAGATTTTGGCAATCAATCTTCAAACGATATTTTAAGCCAAGAGGATGAAGAAGAACTTTTGCAAACGAGTCTAAATGAGTTTGATGAACAGATAAAAAAAGGCTCAAAAAGTAATCAAACTTTTACAAAATCTTATGAAAAAAAGGTTTCAAAATCAAATTTACCAAAAGAACAAAGAAGAAATCTAAATAACTACGATGAATTAATAATAAGAGTAGATTCAAAAACAAATATTATGGAACTTTTTGCAAAAAATGGTGAAAATGAAGAAAAAATAAAAAGCTATATTGTTTCAACAGGAAAAGATAGTATAAAAAAACCATTAGGAGTTGGAAGAATTTCACAAATTTCACTAAATCCAGTTTGGTATCCAACTGCTGATACTAAAAAAAGCTTTGCAAAAAAAGGGATAATTTTACCAAATGTTGTACCACCAAATCATAAATATAACTATATGGGAATGGCAAAATTAAATCTAACTCATAGTGTTGATGGAAATACAACATATAGAATTCATGGAACTTTAAATGAAAAAACTCTAGGAAGCAACGAAAGTGCTGGATGTATTAGAATGAGAAACAATGATGTTGTAGAACTAGCAATTTTACTAGAAGAGTTTGCCAATATTAAAACTTTAAATAAAATAAAGGTAGTTTTAATCTAAAACTACCTTTTGTCTCTTTTCAAACTTCTTCTTTTATACCTTTGATACTTCTTTTTTAAATAATGTTTAAAACTCTCTGGATATGCCCTATTTTTAGGAATATTATTTACTATAAATGCAATTAAAAATAGAATTAAAGCTCCACTAAAAACTGGAATTAAAATATAAAAAAATTCAAGCTCATGTATTTGTTCACCTCCAATAACTGCTATTAATGAAGTTGCACCTCCTGGAGGATGTAAAGTTAAAGTTAATTGCATAATTAATATAGATGTTGAAACAGCAATTGCTGTTGCTAAAAATAGATTTGAAGAGAAAAGCTTATATGAGATAACTCCTACAATAGCAGATAATAAATGTCCTCCTATTAAATTTCTAGGCTGAGATAAAGGAGAATTAGGAACTCCATAAATCAATACAGCACTTGCTCCAAAAGAACCAACAACTAAAGTTAAATCTTTATCATCTAAAATATCCATGTGAAAATATGAAATTGCAATAATCCCTAAAAAAGAACCTATCCAAGCCCAAAACATATTTGATTTATCAATATTTTCTAAACTTATTTTTCTAAACTCTTTATTAAAAAAATTCATTTTTTATACCTTTTTGAAAAAATACATACTAATAAATTTTTTTCCTAATTTGTATGATTTATATCAAAAAAGATTCTATTTGGTATAATAAAGACTATTTTTAAAAAATGAGGTAATTTTTATGGGTATTTTAGAAGATTTAATAAAAAGATCAGAAAATAGTTGCGAACTTTGTAAATGTGAAAATGATTTAGATATTTTTGAAGTATCACCAAGTGATGGAACAGCAGAACAATCTGCACTTTTATGTCCAAAATGTAAATCACAATTTGAACAAAATTGTGAACTTGATCCAAACCATTGGTATTGTCTAAGCGAAGCTATGTGGAGTGAAACTCCTGCAGTAAAAGTTTTATCATATAGAATGTTAAAAAAACTAGATAATCAAGAGCTATTGGATATGATTTATTTAGATGATGAAACTTTAAATTGGGCAAATAAAGGTTTAGAAGAGTTTAACACTAGCGTTGTACAAAAAGATTGTAATGGTGTTGTTTTAAGTGCTGGAGATACAGTTACTATAATCAAAGACCTTGAAGTAAAAGGTGCTGGATTTACTGCAAAAAGAGGAACTGCGGTAAGAAATATCTCATTAGGAAGTGAAGAAGGTCAGATAGAAGGTCGTGTAAATGGTGTTAAAATAGTTATTCTAACTCAATTTGTAAAAAAATCTTAAAGGTAACCAAATTGTAACCAAGCGAAACTAAACTTCCAAATATCAAATTATTAGGAAGTAAAATGAGTTTCAAAAAAACATCTATGGCTTTAATAGCAAGTACACTTTTAGTTACAACTTTAAGTGCAAGAGATCAAATCAAAATTGTTGGTTCATCAACAGTTTATCCTTTTTCATCTTCAGTTGCTGAAGAGTTTGGTGCTACAACATCTTTTCCAACACCAGTTGTTGAATCAACAGGAACAGGTGGAGGAATAAAACTATTTTGCGCTGGAGTAGATATAAATACTCCTGATATTGCAAATGCTTCAAGACAAATGAAAGCAAGCGAATTTAAAATGTGTCAAGAAAATGGTGTTACAGATATAACTGAAGCATTAATCGGTTTTGACGGAATCGCTATTGCACAAAGTTCAAAAGTACAAGGTTTTAATGTAACAAAAGAGCAATTAGCACTAGCTGTTGCTGCACAGGTTCCATCAGCTGATGGAAAATCACTTATTGCAAACCCTTACAAAAAATGGTCAGATATTAGTAATAATTTGCCTGCTAGAGAAATTATAGTTTATGGTCCACCAAAATCATCAGGTACTAGAGACTCTTTTGAAGAGTTAGTACTTCAATCTGTGTTTGAGAAAAAAGCAGTTTATACAGATTTATTTAAAAAAGATGAAGTTGCAAATAAAAAATATAAAGCATACTCTGAAATTAGAACAGATGGTGTTTATGTTGAAAGTGGTGAAAATGATAATTTAATAGTACAAAAGCTTACAAAAAATGAAGCTGCTGTTGGTATTTTTGGATACTCATTTTTAGCTGAAAACAAAGATAAAGTTGTTGGTTTAAGTATTGATAATATTTTCCCAACAGTTGAAACTATTGCAAATGGTAGCTATCCAGTTGCAAGATCTATGTATTTTTATATCAAAAATCAACACTCTAAAGATGTTCCAGCTTTAAATCAATTTAATAAACTTTTCGTATCTGAAAAGATGATTGGAAAAGATGGAATTTTAACAGAGTTAGGACTTATTCCATTAACTGATGATGTAAGAACAAAAGCTAGAGCAAAAGTTTTAAATAACGAAAAATTAAAAGCTGAAGATTTAAAACACTAACAACAAAATAAAAGGAGCTTAAAGCTCTTTTTATTACCTCTTTTCAAAATAACTTTAGGATACACTTATGATAAATTGGGATGAAATAATAGATAAATTAGATTATGCTTTTCAACCAATAATCTACGCACAAAGTGGAAAACTATATGCTGTTGAAGCACTATTACGAAATGTTCAAGATATACCAAATATTACAACTATTGATGATCTATTTGATTTAGTTTTTAGTAATGACTATTTATATGAATTTGATTTACTTTTAAGAGAAAAAGCTATTAAAAAATTTGCAAATATAAATATTCCAAATCTAAAACTATTTTATAATCTTGACAATAGAATAATCTACAACAAAAATTATAGTTCTGGAAATACCCAAAAGATTCTTACAAAACACAATTTAAGCAAAGATAAAATAATTTTCGAATTAAGTGAAAAAGGTACTTCAATAGAGCAGAATGCTCTTTCAACTATGCTTCAAAGATATAAACAAAGTGGTTACTCTATTGCAATAGATGATTTTGGAATAGGAGTTTCTGGACTAAAACTACTTTATTTTAGTGAAGCAAATATTATAAAAATTGACAGGTTTTTTATATCAAATATAGATCAAGACTCAAAGAAAAAACTTTTTTGTTCTTCTATAATTGATATGGCACATATTATGGGAATGCAAGTAATTGCAGAAGGTGTAGAAACACAAAAGGAATTTTATACTTGTAAAGATATTGGTGCTGATTTTATACAAGGATTTTTAGTTCAAAAACCAACAAAAAATATTGATGAAATACTACCAATTTACAATGATATTTCAAATCTTATTTTAGATGATAAAAGAGAAGATCAAAATAAATTTATAGATGAACAATTTATAGATAAAATTGAACCATTACCTGTAAATAGCTCTTTATATGACATAATTTTACATTTCAAAAAAAATACTGAGCATAACTTTGTTCCAATAGTTGATGAGTTCAAATATTTTCTTGGAATTATATACGAAAGCGACATAAAAAAAATATCTTATTCTCAATATGGATTATCTTTAGCACAAAATCAAAATTTTTCAACAACACTTTTAAAATATTTAAAACCTGCTTTAAGTGTTGAAATATCTTGGGGAATAGACAAAATTTTAGAGATGTATAACCTAAATTTTCAAAACTCTCTTGGTATTTTTATAACTCATTGCGATAAATATTTGGGATTTATAAATTTAAACTCTCTTTTAACAATGTCTTATAAAAGAAATATTGAAATAGCAACAAATCAAAATCCACTAACAAAACTACCTGGAAATAAGCAAATAGAGAGATTTATTGGAAACTCTTTTAGAAATATTCAAATAAATACAACCCATATAATCTACTTTGACTTTAATGATTTCAAACCTTTCAATGATATTTATGGTTTTAGACAAGGTGACAGAGCAATTCTTATATTCTCTGAATTATTACAAAAAAGATATCCAAACAATAGTTTTATAGCTCATATTGGTGGAGATGATTTTTTTGTAGGATTAACAGATTTTGCTTTTGAAGATGTTTTTAAATTAACTTTAGATGTTCAAAATGAGTTTGAATATAGTGCAAGAAATTTGTACTCGAAAGAGGATAAAGAGATTGGTTATATTGTCTCAAAAGATAGATTTGGAACAACTAGAAACTTTAATCTTTTATCTGTCTCTTGTTCAATTATAGAGATAAATTCCCAATCAAATATTCTAAATTTTGATGATACTTTAAATAGTATGAAAAAAGAATCTAAGAGTTCAAAAGAACCAGTTTATAAAGTTTTATAATCTGTAATCGTACTGTAATCAAACTCTATTAAACTTCCCTAAAATTAACATAAAGGTAAAGTTTGTTAAGTAGTCTTCAATCAGAAAAAAAACGAAGAGAACTAAATGAAAAGCTTATAAAATCTGCTCTTATTCTTGCAGCTGCTATATCTATACTAACAACTTTTGGAATTTTATTTTCAATATTATTTGAAGCTGTAGAGTTTTTCAAGTTAAGAAGCTTTTGGTACTTTTTAACAGGTACAACTTGGTCTCCTGGAGTTGCAAATAGCCAATTTGGTGCATTACCAATATTTGCAGGAACATTTGTAATAACAATAATAGCACTTCTTGTTGCTATTCCTATTGGTCTTGGAAGTGCTATTTATATGAGTGAATATGCAAGTCCTAAATTAAGAGATTATCTAAAACCTATTTTAGAAATTCTTGCTGGTATTCCAACTGTTGTTTATGGTTTCTTTGCTGCGATTACAGTTGCTCCACTTGTTGTGAAAGTTGCTGCTTTTTTTGGACTTGAAGCTACTTTTAACAGTGCTTTAGCATCAGGAATTGTTATGGGAATTATGATTATTCCTTTAATTTCATCTTTAAGTGATGACGTTATAAGAGCTGTTCCTGATAGTCAAAGAAAAGCAGCATTTGCTCTAGGAATGACTCATGGAGAAACTATAAAAAATATAGTAATTCCAAGTGCAATGCCTGGAATTATATCTGCATCACTTCTTGCACTTTCACGTGCTTTAGGAGAAACAATGATTGTTGTTATGGCAGCAGGTTTAAGACCAAATCTCTCTTGGAATCCACTTGAAGATATGACAACGGTTACAGTTACAATAGTAAACTCTTTGGTTGGAGATTTTGAATTTAACTCTCCTGAAACTCTTTCTGCTTTTGCTTTAGGATTGATGTTGTTTATTGTAACTTTGATTTTAAATATGATCTCGTTGTCAATGATAAGAAAATTTAAAGAAAAATATAAAGTGAATACATTATGATAAAAAGAAAAAAGAAAAATAAAGAACACAATCCATTTTATGACCCAACTCTAAAAAAAAGGCATTTAAGTGCAAAAAGATTTAAAAAGTTTACTCTAACTTCTTTAATCTTTTCAGTAGCATTTTTGGCATTTTTCCTTTTTGATATGATAGGAAAAGGTATTCCTGCATTTAATATAGCTTACATAAAAACAGATGTAACTTTTAATGAAAAAACTTTAGAAGATACAAGATTTGCAGTTCCAACCGAATATAGAAATTTAGTTTCAAGAGCAGCACTTAGGGATTTACCAAAATTATTAGAAGAAAATCCAACATATATGAATTCAACTCAAAATATTTGGATTTTAGCAAGTAGTCAAGTTGACCAATATATAAAAAATCACAATCATAATCTAAAAGATAAAGATATAGCAAAAGTTGATGAACTTTATGCTCAAGGTTTAATAGATAAAAAGTTTAATGCTATATTCTTTGAGAATGGTGATTCAAAAATTCCTGAATATGCTGGTATATTTTCAGCTGTTATAGGTTCTATTTTGACTTTAATTATAACAATGGCAGTTGCATTTCCAATTGGAGTAATGACAGCTATTTATCTTGAAGAGTTTGCGCTAGATAATAAATTTACAAGATTTATTGAAATAAACATAAATAATCTTGCAGCAATTCCTTCAATTTTATTTGGACTTTTAGGACTTGCAATATTTATTAATCTATTTGGAATGCCAAGAAGTTCACCTTTAGTTGGGGGATTAACTCTAGCACTCATGACTCTACCTATTATAATAGTTAGCTCAAGAGCAGCTTTAAGAGCGGTTCCAGATAGTATAAGACAAGCAGGATATGGTTTAGGATTAAATAAAATTCAAGTAACTAAAGATCATGTTTTACCACTTGCATTTCCTGGGATAATGACAGGTTCAATTATTGGTTTAGCACAAGCTATGGGAGAGACAGCACCATTGATTATTATAGGAATGATTGCATTTATTCCAGATGCTCCTTCAATGGTTACACAAGCGGCAACAGTTATGCCTGCACAACTATTTACTTGGGCTTCTATGCCTGAAGGTATGTATATAGAAAAAACAGCAGCAGGAATTTTAGTTTTATTAACAATATTAATTTCACTAAATGCAATAGCTATATATCTTAGAAAAAAACTTGAAGTAAAATGGTAAAAGGAAAATATTAAATGAATAAAGATATAAAAACAAAAATAGATGTTAAAAATCTAAATCTTTTTTATGGCTCAAATCAAGCTTTGTTTGATATAGATGTTAATTTATATCAAAATAAAATTACAGCATTAATTGGACCATCAGGTTGTGGAAAATCTACATTTTTAAGATGTATAAACAGAATGAATGATTTAATTCCAAGTGTTAAAATTGATGGAAAAATTGTAATTGACAAAAAAAATATTTATGATAAAGATGTTGATGAGGTAAGTGTTAGGAAAAGAGTTGGAATGGTATTTCAACAACCAAATCCATTTCCAAAATCAATTTATGATAATGTTGCTTATGCACCTTTAAAACATGGTATGGTAAAAAAAGGAAAAGATTGTGATGAGTTGGTTGAAACATCTTTAATAAAAGCTGGACTTTGGAATGAAGTAAAAGATAAATTAACAACTCCTGGAACATCACTTTCAGGTGGTCAGCAACAACGACTTTGTATAGCTAGAACAATTGCTATAAAACCAGAAATTATTTTAATGGATGAGCCAACTTCAGCACTAGATCCAATTTCTACAGAAAAAATTGAAGCACTTATGCTTGAGTTAAAACAAGATTATACAATAATTACGGTAACTCACAATATGCAACAAGCTGCACGAGTTGCAGATTATACAGCATTTTTCCACTTAGGAAAACTAATAGAGTATGATGTAACAGAGACTATCTTTGTTAATCCAACAAATAAAAAAACAGAAGATTATATTACAGGGAGATTTGGATAATGTTAAAACCATATGAAGAGAAATTAAAACTTATAAAAAGTGAAGTAGAAAAACTAGGATTAGATATTGTTGAGGCTTTAGAGGTTTGTTTAAAAGCTTTAAATGAGAGAAAAATAGAGAATCTAAAAAATGTTGAAGTTAGTGAAAAAAAATTTCTAGTAAAATCAAATGAAATTGATAATCTTATAATTACAACTTTAGCTTTATATACTCCAGAAGCAAGAGATTTAAGAAGAATGGTTGCATTTTTAAAAATCACAAATGAGATAGTAAGAACAGCGGCAAATACAAAAGATTTTGCAAAAATGTTTAGAAGATCTTATAGTGAAGATTTAAATACAAATACTATTTTGGAGTACACAATACCACTTCTAAAATCAGCTTTATTATCTACAAAAACTGCAATTTCAATAATAGATGAACAAGAACACTCTAAAGTTGAAGAGAAATATCAAAGAGTTATTGTTGAAGAGAGTAAAACAGATGATTTATACTTGATGATAGAGAAAAATATTTTAAAACTAATAACTCAAAAACTTGACCTTTCAAAAGAGTATTTTGACCTTTTAAGTAGTCTAAGAAGATTAGAAAAAATTGCAGATAGATCAGTTTCAATAGCTAGTTTACTACAATTTGCAAAATTAGGAGGAGATATAGTTCAATCATAAAACTCTTTATGATATACTTTTTACATGAAAAAAGCTATAAATAAAATATCGAACTACTTTAGTTCAAACTTCGAAGTTTTGGTTGCTACTGTTATATTTTTAACTGTTGTTATAGCTGGAAATGACTTCTATAGTGCAATTATCCTAATGCTTGAATTCATTGTGATTATGGAAGTTGTAAAAATGATTTCAGATTTTATTAGAAAAGAGACATTAAGACTTAGATATGTTCTTGATATTTTTATAATCTTTTTAATCAGAGAAGTTATTATTCTTTCAGCCAATAAGAATAAAGATTATTTTGATATTGTATTTTTATTGTTTGTTATTTTTATATTTTTTATTTTTAGAATATTGTCTATTAAATTCTCTCCATTTGGAAAAGATGAAAATAAAAAAATAGATGAAATTAAAGATGATGAAATAAAGTGAAACAATGGTTGAAGGTAAAAATAGATTAATTTTAATAATAGAAGATGAAGAAGATATTCTAGAACTTCTTGAGTATACTTTACAAAAAGAGGGATATGAAACTATTGGATTTTTAAATGCAAATGAAAATGTAAAAAAAGTTTTAGATGAAGAGAAGATTGATTTAATTCTAATGGATAGAAATCTACCAAATATAGAAGGTACCTCTTTTATAAAAGATTTAAGATCAAATGGTTATCAAAATCCTGTTATTTATGTTACTGCAAAAGATAAATCTGAAGATATTTTAGATGGATTTGAAGCACATGCAGATGACTATATTACAAAACCATTTAATATTCAAGAGCTACTAGCCAGAGTTAAATCTGTAATAAAAAGATCTTCAAATGATATTGAAGTTTTAAAAGTAAGAGATATAGTTTATAACTTTTCAAGTAAAACATTCTCTATCGAAGAGAAAGATATTGAGCTAACTTCTCTTGAAACTACTCTTCTTTTAGAGTTTATAAAAAATAAAAATATTCTTCTTTCTAGAGAGTATTTATTAGAAAAAGTATGGCAAGACTCTTTTGATAAACAAGAAAAAACAGTAAATGTTGCTATAAAAAGATTGAAAGATAAGATAGATCCCAATTCAAAGAAAAATTATATAAAGTCAGTTAGAGGAGAGGGTTATATTTTTTGTTAAAAATTCATCAACTTTTTTTACGAACTTATCTTGCAATATTTGTTGCAATTTTAATAACTGTTACTCTATCAACTTATTTTTGGGCAAAAAATCTCTACTTAAATCAAGTTGAAAAAAACTTAATCCAGAATATAGATATATTATCCGTAATTTTAGAAGATACAAAAGATATAAATAGTATTAAAGATATTATTAAAGATTTAAGTAAAAAACTGAACCTAAGGATTTCAATTATAAATGAAAATGGTGAAGTAGTAGCAGAGAGTCACAAAAATATTGAAGATATAAAAAATCACTCAAATAGAGTTGAGATTATTGAAGCAAGAAATATAGGTCTTGGAAAAAATACAAGAGTATCTGAAACTCTAAATAAAGATTTGATATATATTGCAAAAAAAGTATCTTTTAATGAAGAGATTTATTACTTAAGAATGGCTGATTATACAAATAAAATTACTGATAATTTCAAAAAACTAACTTTTGAAATTTTTATTTATATCTCTTTTTTCTTAATAATTGCATTTATTTCAACTTACTTTATAAGTATCAAAATACAAAGAGAAACTGACTCAATATTATACTTTTTAAAAGAGATAACAAATAAGAAGAAACCAATATTTTTACAATCAAATTATACTTTTGAATTTTATAAAATAGCAAAACTTTTAAACAAAGTTGCAAAAAAAATATCAAAAAAAGATGAAATAAAAGCAAAGCATACTGCAAAATTAACTTTAGCAAATAGACAAAAAGATGACATTATCTCTGCTATTTCACATGAATTTAAAAATCCTATAGCAATAATTTCAGGATATAGTCAAACTTTAATAGAAGATGAAAATTTATCACAAACTTTAAAAATAAAGTTTTTAAATAAAATATTATCTAACTCAAATAAAATGTCACGAATAGTTGATAAACTAAGACTTACTTTGAAGCTTCAAGATAACAATCATAAACTAATCTTAAACAAAGTTTCTATTAAAAAAATAGTAGAAAACTCTATTAGTGATTTAAAAATAAAGTATAAAAATAGAGAAATCAAAGTTTTCGGAGTCGATAAAGAGATAAATGCTGATGAGATTTTAATAGGAATTGCTATTTCAAATCTTATAGAAAATGCCTTAAAATATTCACAAGAAGATGTAATTATAGAGATAAATGAAAATTCGATATCAATTACAGATAAAGGAATCGGTATTTCTCAAGAAAATTTGGAAAATATTTTTAAAAAATATTATAGAGCAACTAGTAATAACTGGAACAACTCATTAGGTTTAGGACTTTTTATAGTTAAATCTATTTTAAATGTTCACAATTTTAAATTAGAAATTAACTCAAAAATTGGAAATGGATCAACTTTTAAAATATATTATTAATTTATACTTAATTTAAGCAAAAATTTAGGATAACTTAAATATTATTCGACCCTAATATTGAAAGGGAGTTAATAAATGAAATTTACTCAAATGGCTAAAGCCAACGAAATCGAAAGATCTTGGGTTGTAGTAGATGCTGAAGGTAAAGTATTCGGAAGAATAATAACTGAAGTTGCTACAATTTTAAGAGGTAAAAATAAACCTTGTTTTACACCAAACGTTGATTGTGGTGACTATGTAGTTATAATCAATGCAAGTAAAGCTAAATTTACTGGTGCTAAATTAGAAGTTAAAAATTACTATACACACTCAGGTTATTTTGGAAGTACAAAAACTCACAAAATGTCAGATATGATTGAAAAAAACCCTGAAAAACTGTTTAAATTAGCAACTAGAGGTATGCTTCCAAAAACTACTCTTGGTAAAGCTATGTTAAAAAAATTAAAAGTATATGCAGGAAGTGAACACCCTCATACTGCTCAAATTAAAGGATAATAGTAATGGCAAAAGTATATGCAACTGGAAGAAGAAAAACAGCAATAGCTAAAGTTTGGTTAGAGAATGGAAATGGACAACTAACTATAAATGGACAATCTTTAGATCAATGGCTTGGTGGTCATGATTCAATCAAAAAAAGAGTAATGCAACCATTACATGTTTCTAAACAAGAATCAAGTGTAAATATCATTGTAAAAACTCTAGGTGGTGGATATTCAGCTCAAGCTGATGCTGCTAGACATGGAATTTCAAGAGCTTTAGTAGCTTATGATGAGCAATTTAGAACTATTTTAAAACCTCATGGATTACTTACAAGAGATGCTAGATCTGTTGAGAGAAAAAAATACGGAAAGAAAAAAGCAAGAAAATCTTCTCAATTCTCAAAAAGATAATTGGAAGTTTAAAAAGATTTTTCTTTTGTATCTTTTCAAAGGAAGCGATTTTATCGCTTCCTTTTTTTATGCCAAATATTTTAGCTTTTTACATAACTCATCTGTTTATTATAAGCCATATCCCAAAACATATACTCAAACTCAACACTTGAAATAAAAATATCTTCAACAACTTTTTTCTCAGCTTCACTTTTATTTGCTACAAGCTCATCAAGTGCATCATAAAACCACTCAAACGACTCTTCAAACTCTGCTCCTGAGTAAGTCTCTATCCAAGATTTATAGAAGTTATTTTCTAAACTATCTTTATATTGCTCTTTTAATCTTTTACCATAATCACAATATGTCCAAGCGCAAGGAAATACAGTTGCTAAAGTTTGTGCTAAATCACCTTTTAGAGCAGTTGCAAGCATATTTGCAGTATAAGTTCTATTAAACAAACTAGCTCTTACATTTTGAACCTCTTCATCACTAATACCAAACTCTTTCATGTATAAATGGTGAAGTTTCATCTCATCAACTAAAGTTGCCTTTGTAATAGCACTTAGGTTACTCAACATCTTCTCATCATCTGCTTTTGTCAAAGCCATTGCGAAAACTTTTGCATACTCTAATAAATATAGATAATCCTGTAGCAAATAAAATTTAAACTTATCTTTTGATAAAGTTCCAGCTCCTAACTCTTGTACAAATGGATGATTATAACCATCTTCCCAAACTTTTATTGCTTTTTGTTTTAAACTTCTAGAAAATGACATTTTTATTCCTTTATAATTATTTTATATCTTGAAAATTTGCTTTTTTTATTAATATCTCTTCATTAAAATTACTTATTGCATTAAATAACTCTTTATGAAAAGTTCCAAGTCCTTTATTATTACTATTTTCATAAGCTATTTCACCTGCAATTCCCATTGTAATTACTCCTAAAACTGTAGCTTCAAATATTTTATCATTTGAAGCTCCACAATAACTAGCAACTAAAGAGCTACACATACAACCTGTTCCTGTAATATATGGCAAAAGATAGTTACCATTTTTTATTGCAATTACTTTTTTTCCATCAGATATAACATCAGTTTCTCCAGTAATTGCAACAACTAAACCTAACTTATTTGCTAACTCTTTTGCTATATTTAGTGTATTATCAATTGATTCCAAATCCTCTTTAGAAGCATCTGCACCTTTTGTGTTTGAGCTTAAATTTAATATAGACTTTATTTCAGAAATATTTCCTCTAATAGAAGATATTTTGTATGTTTCAAGTAACTCATTTATAAAATCTTTTCTAAACTTAGAAGCACCTACACCAACTGGATCCAAAATAACTGGAACATTTAATTCATTTGCTTTTTTTACAGCTTTTAGTATAGAATTTTTTACATTTTTATTTAATGTTCCAATATTTATTAAAAGAGCTGAAGCAATATTCACAAACTCTTCAACTTCTGCTTCATCATCTGCCATAGCAGGACTTGCACCAACTGCTAAAGTTACATTTGCACAATCATTTACTGTAACATAGTTTGTAATGTGATGAATTAATGGGTTCTGTTTTTTTGTATTATTTACAATATCAATTAAATTATCTATCAAAGTAATGCCTTAAAATATATTAATAAAGTAGCTATTCTATCACAAAGAAAAATGAAAAGCTAATTTATAATACTTTTTATAAAAAAACTATACAATACGCAATGAAATTTTTAATAACTTCTTTAATATTTTGTACTCTTTTTGTTAATATGCAAGCAAGTACACTAAACTTATCTATGAGTTCCAGTCCAAGTAGATTAAATCCTATTTTAGCAAATGATAGTGCAAGTGGTGAAATATCTGATTGGCTTTTTAATGGTCTTTTTAAATATGATAAAGATGGAAATATAACAACTGAAATAGCTTCTTCATACACTTTTGAAACACCAACAAAACTTATAGTTAAACTAAAAGATAATGTTTTATGGCATGACAAAGAAAAACTATCTTCAAAAGATGTAGTTTTTACTTATGAACAAATAATAAGTCCAACTGTTTTTAACTCTATAAAATCAAATTTTAGTGAAGTTGCTAGTGTAAAAGCTCTTGATGATTTAACTCTTGAAATAATCTATAAAAAACCATATTTTAAAGCCTTAGAAATTTGGATGGTTGGTCTTTTACCATACCATATTTTAAAAGATGAAAAAAATCTTATGACAAGTAGCTTTAATAAAAATCCAATAGGTACAGGCTCTTATAAATTAAAAGAGTTTAAAACTGGACAAGATATAGAACTTATTGCAAATGATGATTTTTTTGAAGGTCGTCCTAAAATTGATAGGATTTTATATAAATTTTTACCAGACCCAAATACATCTTTTTTGTATCTTAAACAGAACAAACTTGATATTGGAAGCCTAACTCCAATGCAAGTATCAAGACAGTTATATAGTAGCTTTAAAAATAATTTTGAAATTTTAAATAGACCTAGTTTTGGATTTACATATTTAGGATTTAATTTAGAAAATCCCAAATTTAAAGATATTAAAGTAAGACAAGCTTTATCACTTGCTATAAATCGACAAGAGCTAGTTGATATTTTGTTTTTTGGATATGGAGAGGTTTGCAATGGACCATTTATGCCAAACTCTTTTGCCTACAATGATGATGTAAAACCAATAACACAAGATTTATTAAAAGCAAAAGCTTTGTTAAAAGAGGCTGGATATGATGAAAAAAATCCTTTAGTTTTTGAAGTGGTTACTAATACAGGAAATGATATAAGAGTAAACACTGCACAAATCCTGCAGTATCAACTCTCAAAAATTGGTGTCCAGATGAAAATAAGAGTTATGGAGTGGCAAGCATTTTTAAATACAGTTGTTCATCCACGAAAATTTGAAACTGTACTTTTAGGATGGTCTTTAGCTTTGATGCCAGATGCTTATCCTTTGTGGCATAGCAAAAGTGCAAAACTAGGTGGATTTAACCTAGTAAATTACAAAAATGAAAAGGTTGATGAATTAATAGAAAAAGGAAGTGGAACTATAAATAAAGATGAACTTGGCGCAATTTATAAAGAGATTTTTAAAATTGTTACCAATGATTTACCATATCTATTTTTGTATATTCCAGATGGAATAACTGCTATAAATAAAAAAATAGAAAATATTGATCCAGCATTTATAGGTATTATGCACAATCAAAAAGATTGGGAAATAAAAGAGTAAGGAAGATTTTTATGAACAAAAAAGATAAGATTATTTTATTTGATTTAGATGGTACTTTAATAGATTCAACAGATGCAATAACTGATACATTTTTACACGCTTTTTCAAAACATAATTTTGATTTTAAAGGAACTATTGAAGATATAAAGATTCAAATTGGTTATCCACTTGATATTATGTTTGAAAATTTGGGTGTAGATAGAAAAATAGTTTGGGATTTCGTAGATAGTTATAAAATGCGATATAAAGATATTTCAGTTGCTCAAACACTACTTTTGGAAAATGCTTTTGAAGCAGTTACTCTAGCTTCAAAATTTGCAAGGCTTGGAGTGGTTACTACAAAAACAAGAATCTATTCAACTCCAATATTAGAAAACTTTGATATTTTAAAACATTTTGAAGTAATAATTGGAAGAGAAGATGTAGAAAACCCAAAACCTCACAAAGAGCCAATTTTAAAGGCTTTAGATGCTTTTAAATATGATGATAAAAAACATCAAGCATTTATGGTAGGAGATACAAAACTTGATTTAATCTCTGCTTCAAATGCCTCTATAAACTCTGTTGGAGTATTATGTGGTTACTCAAATGAAGAAGAACTTTTAAAATATACTAATACTGTAAAAAAAGACTCTTTAGAAGCTGTAAAACATATCTCACTACTTTAAATGATAAAAAATATTTTTCAAATGATACTAGCTTTGTTAGTAGCTTTTTGTGGTTCACTTATTTTTATATATTTGCATCTTCCACTTCCTTGGCTTTTAGGAAGTATTTTTGCTACAAGCATATTAATAAGATTTCAAAAAATTCCAATACAAAGCCCAAAACTATTTTCAGCACCTGCTAGAATATTAATTGGTCTAGCAATTGGAAGTGCCTTTACTCCAGCAATTTTAAACTACATTCCACAATACACTATTAGCCTACTTTTGGTTGTTCCTTTTACCATTTTGGTTATATTTTTTGGAACATACTATTACTATAAAGTTTTAAAATATGATTTAAAAACTTCATATTTAGGCTCAATGCCAGGTGGTGTTATTGAGATGGTTATAATTGGACAAGAGTTAAAAGCAAATACAGCAAAGATAACTTTAATGCAAAGCTCAAGACTATTTTTTGTAGTTGTATCTTTACCTTTTATTATTCAATATATTTTTCAAATTGATATAAGAGGTAACCAGCTTTTAACAACACCAATAAAAGATATAAATATGTTTCAGTTCTTATATATCTATGTTTTAGCAGTTTTTGCAGCACTGTTTGCAAAAAAGATAAAATTGACAGCTGCATATTTGATTGGTCCTATGATTATAAGTATTATTTTATATTCAGGCGGATTTGTAACTACACATATACCAGATGAGTTACTTAAATTTATTCAAGTTGTTTTTGGCTCAATTATAGGATTTACATTTAAAAATGTTGATTTAAAAACTATTTTTAATACTTTAGTTGCTACTTTGGGACATTTTGTTATTTTAATAATTTTGTGTGGAATTTTTATTTTTATTATTCACCACTTTTTTGGTTTTGCTACTTTAGATATATTACTTGCTTTTGGACCTGGTGGTCAAACTGAGATAAATTTAATAGCTCTTTTAGTTGGTGCAAATTTACCTTATATAACTTTGCACCATATTGTAAGACTATTTTTGGTTATGAATATCGCACCAATCATTGCTAAAAAGTTAAAGTAATTAAATTTTTATAAATAAAAATTAAAAACTACTCAATAAGCTATTTATACTCTCTTCAAAAGCTTTATTTGTGGCTTGTACAAAACCATAAGCATTGCTTGATTTGCATAATACTTTTTTATCAAAATTAAAAGATTTTACTATCTTTTCATCTTTTACTAAATCAAATTTAAGTTTTAAAACTGCATAAGATTTATCTTCTTCAAAAGTTTGATAAAGTTTTATAACTTCAGTTTTTAAACTATATTCATGCTCGATTTTTTTATCTTTTAAAACTACATTTT
Organism: Arcobacter thermotolerans; assembly: GCF_983172305.1. Taxonomy (NCBI): domain Bacteria; kingdom Pseudomonadati; phylum Campylobacterota; class Epsilonproteobacteria; order Campylobacterales; family Arcobacteraceae; genus Arcobacter; species Arcobacter thermotolerans. Next base: position 185,653 of record NZ_CFAFZJ010000003.1, on the reverse strand, counting down.
CAAAAATATTACTTGTAATAAAAGAATCCGTCAATTGATTATAAATCATATTTGAAGGCAGATTTATCCATCTATTTTGTGCATACTCCTCAAATAAATATGGTTTTGTACTATAGAAAATAGATGTTAGATTAAAACTTTTATTTACATTTACCTCTTCAATTAAAATTGATTTTACTTTTGAAACCTCAGCTTTTTTTTGAGTTTTAAAATCTATTCCATAATGATTTATAGATAAACTCTCTTGTTTTAATCCACATCCACTAAATATAAAAAATATTATAAAAACTAAAAAAGTACTTTTACTTGCAAACAAGATTTTATTTTGTTTCATTATCTTTTTCTCCTGGTCCATATTTTATTGCCTTTTGTTTAAATATCAAATCACTTGGGCTTTCATTTAGATTATTCATTAAGTCTTGAGTTTGATTTAAAGTATTATCAAGATTTTTTAAAACTGTTTCTAAATTATTAATACTCTCTTGAGCCATCCCTTTTATATCAAAATTTCCTTTGTCAAAATCCTCTTTCATCTTTGTTGTTAATGCTTTAAAATTATCAGCTGAAGTTTTTACACTAATAAAAGATGAACTTCCAATAGTAGCAAAGTTTTTCATACTTAATAAAAGTTCATCAATATTACTTTGATTTTTTACTAAATAATCAGAAAACTTTTCAATATTTGCCATACTTTTTTGGCTATTTTCAAGAAGTATTGAGAAGTTTTTTAAATTATCTTCATTTAAAACATCTCTAAAAGAGTGAAGTAAAAAAGTAAGCTCTTTTGTAATATCTTCAGTTGAATCAACAAGATTACTCAAAGCTGATTTTTTTGAATTTATTATTTTTAGACCATATTTATTTTCTTCCAAAGGTTTTGCTTCATTACTTCCACCTTTTAATTCAACATACTTTAATCCTGTAATTCCAAGATTTCCCAAAATTGCATAGTTATCCTCTTTTAATGGAGTACCTTTTTGAATCTGTATTTCTACTTCAATTTGTTCTAAATTATGAGGACTTATTTTTATATACTTTACAAGTCCAACATCAAAACCTTTGTATTTTATAGGTGAACCTATATTTAATCCAGAAATAGACTCATCAAAATAGATATAATAAGTATCATATTTTTTATCTTCTAAACCATATTTTCCCAACCAAAATATTGCAAGAATTAGTAAAAAAGATATTACACTTACAAATAAACCTATTCTAAAAAAATTAATTCTTGTATCCATTAATCTGCCTTTTTATGTGTTAAAAAATCTTGTATAAACTTGTCTTTGGAGCTCATAGCTTCAGTTATATTCCCATCAAATATCTTCTCTTTTCTTATAATTATAAACCTATCAAGAACTGTTTTTATTGTCTCTAAATCATGAGTTATTATAACTGTTGTAATATTTAGATTTTTCTTTAAATATAGCAAAAGCTCATTTACACTTTGTGTACTAGCAGGATCTAATCCACTTGTTGGCTCATCCAAAAATAGAAGTTTTGGTTGCATTGCAAGACTTCGTGCAAGAGCAACTCTTTTTTTCATTCCACCACTAAGCTCACTTGGATATAGTTTTGCTGTATGTTTTGGAAGACCCACAATATCCAAATTTGTGTAAGCAATTTTTTCTATCAAATCTTTTGGTAAATTTGTATACTCTTTTAACATCACACTTATATTTTCAATAACATTTAAAAAAGAGTACAAAGCGCCAAACTGGAAAAGATAAGAAAAATTCAACTTCAAACTCTCTAAATCATCTATTCCTAGTTTTGAAATATCTTTATTAAAAATCTCAATTTTACCTTTTTGTATCTGATTTAGCATAACTATTTGTTTTACCAAAACACTCTTTCCACTTCCACTTCCACCTAAAACTCCAAATATTTCACCCTCATTTACACTAAAAGATATATCATTGTGTACAATATTATCTCCAAAAGCTGTGTGAAGATTTGAAACTTTTATTATTTCCATCTTATATTCCCATTTGAGTAAATATTACAGAGAAAACCGCATCTAGTAAAATAACAACAAATATTGCATTTACAACACTTATTGTTGTATATTTTCCAATACTTGTAGTATTATTTTCAACTTGAAAACCTCTAAAACAACCAATAATTGCTATAGAAAATCCAAAAAATAGAGCTTTAAAAACTCCTAATAATAAATGTTTTACAGGAACCTCATTTTGAAGTCTATTTATAAACTCTATATATGTGATATCTAAACTTGTATATGCGATTACCATTCCACCCATTACTCCAACAATATCTGCAAAAAATACTAAAAGTGGCAAAGATATACACAAAGCAAAAATTCTAGGAATTGTTAAAAATATTATTGGCTCAAAGTTCATAGTTCTCATAGCATCTATCTCTTCTGTTATTTTCATAGCCCCTATTTCTGCTGTGTAACTACTTGCACTTCTTCCAGCTATTACAATAGCAGTTACAAGTGGCGCTATCTCTCTAAACATAGTGATACTTATCATCTCAACTACAAAAATATTTGCCCCAAACTTTTCAAGCTGAACTGCTCCTTGGTATGCAATAACAACTCCAACCAAAAAAGCAGTCACAGCAACAATCAAAAGTGCATCTACTGCTGATGTTTCAATATATTTTAAAGTGGCTTTAAATCTAATCTTTTTTGGATTAAGTACTAAATAAAAAAGGAAATAAAAAACTTTTCCTAGAAAATCAATAAAAAGTTTTGTAGATTTTGATATATCATATACTTTTTTTCCAACATTTTCAAAAAATCTATTTAATATCTTTTTCTCTTTAAGAAACTCATTTTGATAATGTTTTTGATAAAAGTCAAAAATTTGCTCATACTTTTCAAAGTTCAAATATGAAATATTTTGCTTTTTGAATTTTTTTAAAAATGAGATTAAATAAATAATAGCGATACTATCAAGCTCTTTTAAATTTTCAAAATCTATATACATTTTTTTATTTGGATGAAATTTTAAGCTTTTAATCTCTTCTATAATATTTGGAATAGTCTCTTTATTCCAACTATTTAAAAGATTTATTTTATATCCATCTTCTAATTTTTTTAAAATAAAATATTCTGTACTTTTCATAATTTTCGCTATTTTCTCTTTTAAATTAAAATAGTTTATATTATCCAAAATTTACAAAAATAATCTTTTTTAAGAAAACTATCTTTAAATTTCTTTGGCTATAATCACTCAAAAATTAAAATATATTCAAAGGATTTTATATGCCACTACTAGATAGTTTTAGAGTTGATCACACAATTATGCCAGCACCTGCTGTTAGAGTTGCAAAAGTTATGCAAACACCAAAAGGAGATGCTATTACAGTTTTTGATTTAAGATTTTGTAAACCAAATGAAAAGATGCTAAGCGAAAAAGGTATTCATACTTTAGAGCATCTGTTTGCTGGATTTATTAGAAATCATTTAAACTCTCCTACAGTTGAAATCATAGATGTTTCACCAATGGGTTGTAGAACTGGATTTTACATGAGTTTAATAGGAACTCCAAAAGAGGAAGAGGTAGCTCTTGCTTGGAAGAAATCTATGGAAGATGTGCTTAAAGTTGAGAAACAAAGCGATATTCCAGAGCTAAATATTTTCCAATGTGGAACTTGTGCTATGCACTCGCTTCCTGAAGCAAAAGATATAGCACGAGATATTTTAGCCTTAAATATTGGAGTTATGTCAAATGAGAAACTATTTTTAAGTGAAGAGAAATTAGAGAGTTTAGGAAACTAATTTGCTAGAAGATAAACTGGTTACCACAAATGATGGTAGCCATACACTTTTCTCTTTAAAGTATAATCAACACTTTCACAACACCGAAGATGGTGGATTTAGTGAAGCTTTGCATAAGCATATTATTCCAGCATTTTCGCACTCTTATAATAAAAAAGAGTTAAATATTTTAGATATCTGTTTTGGTTTGGGTTACAATAGTTTTGCAACTATCTTTTATATTTTAGAAAACAAACTTGATATTAAAATAAATATCTACTCTCCAGAGCTTGATTTTGATTTAATAAAATCTTTACAAAATTTCTCATATCCAAAAGAGTTTGAAAAGTTTAAAAATATTATAAATCAACTATCACTTAATCAAAAATATGAAGATGAGAAGATAAAAATAGAGATTTTTATAGGCGATGCAAGAGAGTATCTAAAAACTTTTCCAAAAGATTTTTTTGACATAGTTTATCAAGATGCTTTTTCAAGTGAGGTAAATAAAGAACTTTGGACAAAAGAGTATTTTGAAGATATTTACAAGATTTCAAAAGAAGACTCTATTTTAACAACTTATGCAATCTCTACAAATATAAGATTGTCTATGTATGAAGCTGGATTTTATATCTATGAAACAAGACCAACAAAAAGAAAAATAACTCTAGCTTTTAAAAACAAACAAGATAAAATTGGAAAATATATAGATATGGAGTTAAAAAAAATTAGAAATAAAGATGCAAAAGCCCTATTTGATAGCTTTATTTAATTTTTTTTTCAATATAATGCAAACTCAATAAAACAACAGGAAAATTCATGAGAAACTTTTTAAAAATATTTATCTTGCTTTTAAGCCCAATAATTGCCCTTGCTTACAGTGATGCAAACGTTTTTCAAAAAATTGAAAAAGATTTAGACTCAATTATTGTAAAAGACTTAAACAAAAAACAGTTAATTTTTCAAAAAGATGCAAATCAACTAATAAGACCTGCTAGTTTAACAAAAATTATGACATCAATAATAGCCATTGAAAGCGGTAAAATGGATAGTGTTGTTACAATTACTGCTGAAATGAAAAAAGTTGAACCTACAATCATGAATTTTAAAGTTGGAGAGAAATTTTACTTAAGAGATTTAGTAAATGCCGCTATGATAAAATCAGCAAATGATGCAGCAAATGCTATTGCAATTTATCTTGGAAATGGAAGCAAACAAAAATTTGTAACTATGATGAATGTAAAAGCAAAAAAACTAGGTATGATAAATACTAATTTCGAAAATCCTTGTGGTTTTGATGCTCCAAATCATAAAAGCACTGCAAGTGATTTATTGAAGCTTACAGAATACTCTATCAAAAATAGTACTTTTAATAATATTGTAAAAAAAGAGAGTTATAGTTTTAAAGCAATAAATACGAAAAGATCGTACTTTGCACATACTAGCAATAAACTTCTTCCAAAAGAGAAATATATGATTGGAGTTAAAACTGGTTATACAAGTAAAGCTGGACCTTGTCTAATTGCAAGAGCAAAAGAAGGGAAAAAAGATATTTTGCTAGTAATGCTAAATTCTCAAAATAGATGGGCAAATACAAAACTAGCTTTAGATACAGTTTTAGATAAAAGATAGATTACTAAATATTAGTCAATCTATCTAAAATATATTTTTGTAAATCTCTTTTTGAAACCTCTTCTCTCATAGCCTCTTCAAAAATCTCATTTACTTTATTAGCATACTCTTCATAATCAAAAAAAGGGAAATGTAAACTCCAAGCCTTTTTTAATCTACTTTTTGTCATCTCTTTTTTTACAATATCTTTAAAATAGTTAAATCCCATAAATATAAGTGCTGTGATAATCATCCCACCAACAATTGATATGTGTGAGTCTATTTTTGCCAACAATTTGTGCGTAAGAAGAGAAATAGGTAGAAGAACTGCTAAAACTAACCAAACATAAACAAGATAAGCCCTTGTTAATCTCAGTCTAAATCCTAATCTTGAACTATCAACTTCCATATCATTTCTGTATTGAACTGAAGCAACCAACATATCTTTTAATAAAATTGGTTGTTTTGAAGTTGCATAAATATAATTCAATATGTAGTTTTTAATATTTTTTTCTCTATTCATAATATTTCCTCAAATAAATTGTCACAATTCTATCTTAGTTTGCTATAATAATTGTTAAAATTTTAAAGCTAAGGTGGATTTTGAAAAAGATATTTATTCTTATTTTACTTTTCAAATACCTATATTCTACAGATTTACAAAAAGTTTCGCTTCAACTTATGTGGCTTGACCAGTTCCAGTTTGCTGGATTTTATATAGCAAAAGAGAAAGGCTTTTATCAAAAAGTTGGACTTGATGTTGAGTTTAAAAAATTTCAAAATGAAACAAATGTGTTGCAAGAAGTTACTCAAAATAGAGCAACTTTTGGACTTGCTTCTAGCTCTTTAATAGTGCATAAATCAAATGGTGCAGATATATCTATATTTGGAGCTATTTTTCAAACTTCACCTCTTGTGATTTTGGCTTTAAAAAATTCAAATATAACCTCTATTAAAGATTTAAAAGATAAAAACTTAATGATTGCAGATGAGCATCTAAATTTTGCAAATTTACAAGCTATGTTTAGTAGTCAAAACTTTGATATTAAATCTGTAAAACTAATTCCTCACTCTTTTAATGTTGATGATTTAATAAATAAAAAAGCTGATTTAATGGCTTCTTATACTACAAATGAACCTTTTTTACTAAAAGAAAAAGGTTATGAAAGCAAAATTTTCTACCCAAAAGATTATGGATTTGACTTTTACGAAAATATTATGTTTACAAATAGTGAATTTGCAGAAAAAAACCCAAAAATTGTATATGATTTTTATAAAGCTTCAATAGATGGTTGGAAATGGGCATTTGAAAATATTGAAAAAAGTGTTGATATTGTTTTTGAGAAATATAATCCACTAAATAAAAGTAAAGAGGCACTACTTTTTGAAGCAAATGAGATAAAGAAAATTATTTTTGATAAAAACGGAGATATTGGAACAATTTCTAATGAGAAAATGAACCTAATAATAAATACATATAAAGTAATGGGTTTAATAAAAAATGATATAGATTTAAAAAGTTTTGTTTTACATAATAGTTTTCAAAATGAACTAAATAGTGAAGAAAAAGAGTATCTAAAAACAAAAAAATCTTTTACTTATTGTTCTCATAACGACTTAATGCCATTTGAAGCTACTTTAAATAATAAACATATTGGAATTATAGAAGAGTATCTTGTAGAAATTTCAAAAAATTTAGATATAGAATTAAATTTTGTACCAACTTTAAATTGGCATGAAAGTTTTGAAAAAGTTGTAGAAAATAAGTGTGATATCTTAACAACAATTGCAGATAAGAAAAATAGAGAAAAGCTTTTTAATTTTACAAATCCTTATCTGGATTTTCCTTTTGTGATTGCTACAGATATTTCTAAACCTTTTATTGAAGATTTAAAAACTCTAAAAAGAGTTAAAATTGCTCTTGTGAAAGATTTTGCAACAAGCAATATAATAAAAAATAGATATAAAAATATCAATTTCGTAGAGTATCCAAATCTTTATGAAGCTTTAGAAGCTGTAAGAAAAGGTGAAGTTTATGCTGCTATTGACTCTCTTGCTGTTATTGGATATGAGATACAAAATCATTTTGTAGGAGATATCAAAGTATCTGGGAAAATAGATGAAAATCTAAAACTTTATATGGCAACAAATATTGAAAATAAAACTCTTGCCTCGATTTTAAATAAGGCTTTGAATTCAATAAACGAAAATCAGAAACATGAATTTTTTAATAAATGGGTATATATAAACTATCAAAATAGTATTGATAAAGATGCAGTTCTTAAGTTATTTATTTTAATTTTAGCTATATTTTTTATTCTAGCTATTATTTATAGAGCTTATTTACTCAAAAAAACAAATCAAGAATTAGAAAATAGAGTTGCTTTTGAGATAAAACAAAATGAAGAGAAAAATGGAATTCTTTTACAACAATCAAAAATGGCAGCAATGGGTGAAATGCTTGAAAATATAGCTCATCAATGGAGACAACCACTATCAACTATTGGTATTTGTACTTCAGGAATGGAGCTTAAAAAAAATCTAAATATGCTAGAGGATAAAGATTTCTATGATTCAATAAATCATATAAAATCTTCTATATCTTACTTAAGTAATACTATTGAAGATTTTAGAAGCTTCTTAGATAAAGATAAAGTTTTATCTAATGTAAATATAAACCATTTAGTACAAAAAGTACTCGATATTTTAAATCCATCTTTACAATCTCATCATATTGAAGTTATAAAAAATATAGATGATTTTGAGTTTGTAACTATTGAAAATGATTTAATTCAAATTTTAATGAATATTATTACAAATGCAAAAGATGCCTTGAAAGATTTAAAAGATGAAGAGCCAAGATATATTTTTATTAATATTTCTAAAAATCAAAAAAATATAGTTATTGAAATTTTTGATAATGCAATGGGTATAAAAGATGAGATTATATCTAGAATTTTTGAACCATATTTTACAACAAAACATAAATCTCAAGGTACAGGAATTGGTCTATATATGTCAAAGATTTTGGTGGATAATAATCTAAAAGGTACTATTTTTGTAGAAAACTATAAATTCTTATATAATAATATAGATTATAAAGGTACAAAATTTAATATTTTGTTACCTATTAACCTTGATAAGAATTAGATTTAAGAAGTAAACTTCTTAAATCTACACATTATAATAGTTTGCCTCTTTGTTGTGAACAACAATTGCACAAGTAGTTTGTTCTGGGTGCATTTGGAATGTTTCACTAAGCTCAATTCCAAACTCTTCAGGATTAAGTAAATCAAAAATATCTCTATTTTGTGATAATTCAGGACAAGCTGCATAACCTGGAGAGTATCTACAACCAACATATTGTTTCATTTGAACATCACTTAATTTATGTCCCTCTTTAGGAACAATATCCCAATCAAGTCTTATTTGCTTATGTAAAACCTCAGCTAAAGCTTCAGCTAGTTCAACTCCAAGACCGTGAATTTGATAATATTTTGTAAACTCTCCACGATCATAAAACTCTCTTTCATAATCACTTATTTTAAGTCCAGCACTTGCAAGTGTAAACCCTACAACATCTAATCTATCATTTGCAAAAAAGTCAGCTATACATCTAAAAGGTTTTCTTTTTTGTCTTGGAAACTCCATCACTTTTATAGCTTCACTTAAAGGTGGAACATTTTTTGCCTCTTCAAGATTGTTGTAAATATATTTTTTATCAAAAATATATAGCTTATTGTCATGAGATATACAAGGATAATACTCATATATAGCAATTGGTTCAAATATATTTTTTGAGATTAACTCATCTTTTAAAGAGTAATAAAGTGGCTCAACAACATCTTTTTCATACTTCATAAATGCTTCAGGTGTTTGTTTTCCTCTTTTATATCCCCATCTTTGTCTAAATAAAACTCTGTGATTTATCCAAGAGAATATCAACTCTTTATCTAGCTCATCTCCAGTTTTTGCAACTTTATTCCAATATGGAGGAACTATAAACTCTCTTTTTGGCATAGATATCTCTTCATAAGGAGGAATTATAGCCTCCTCTTTTTCAACTCTATCGCTTGTATCAATTTTTTCAATTAAATCAGCAGCTAGTTTTGTATCAAGCTCTCCACCTTTTTCAATTCTTTGCATAGATACTACACCATCAAAAGCATCTCTACAGTAAAAAATTGCTCCATCATAAATTGGTCTACAATAATCATCAACAAAGTTTTTTGTTAAAGCAGCACCACCAAGCATAACTGGAATTTTTATTCCAAGTCTTTGCATCTCTTCAAGATTCTCTTTCATTACAGCTGTACTTTTTACAAGTAGTCCACTCATTCCAATAGCATCTGCATTGTGTTCTTTTGCAGCTTCTAAAAATTGGTTTAAATCAGCTTTTATCCCAATATTTACTACTTTAAATCCATTGTTACTTAAAATAATATCAACTAAATTTTTACCAACATCGTGAACATCACCTTTAACTGTACCAATTACAACAGTAGTTTCAGTACTTTTTTCTTGTTTTGGTAAATATGGATTTAAAGTATCAACAGTAGCTTTCATAGTTTCTGCACTTTGAAGTACAAATGGAAGTTGCATTTGACCACTTCCAAATAGCTCTCCAATTATTTTCATTCCATCAATTAGCCACTCATTTACAATTAATTCAGGAGCTATAGTATCTTTTAGCTCTAAAACTAAAGGAATCATTCTCTCTTTGTCACCATCTAATAAAAGTTTTTTAACTTTTTCAATAGGTTCCATTTTTTGATACTCTTCATCACTTTGTTCATCTTGAGATTCAACATTTGAGAAGTGTTCTATAAATTTAAATAGTGGGTCACCATTTTCTTGATTATTAAATATCAAATCATCACAAGCTTTTTTATCTTCAGGGCTTATTTTATTTAGTGGAATAATATGTTTAACATTTACAATAGCAGTTGTAAGTCCTGCTTTTACACAGTGATCTAAATATATTGAGTTTAGATAAATTCTTGCATTTTGAGCTAAGCCAAATGAGATATTTGAAAGTCCCAAAGTTGTTCCAATTTCTGGATGAAGAGTTTGAAACTCTCTAATAGCTTCCATAGTCTCAATTCCAGCAGTTCTATACTCATCATCACCAGAACCAATAGTAAAGGTAAGCATATCAAAAACTAAATCAGCTGGATCAAATCCATGCCTATTTACACATAAATTATAAATTCGTTCTGCAACTTCGAGTTTTCTCTCTTTTGTTTTTGCCATTCCAATCTCATCAATCACAAGGCAAACAAGTGCTGCTCCAAATTTTTTTGCTAATTTACAAACTTCATCAAACTTCTCTTCACCATCTTCAAGATTAACAGAGTTTATAATACATCTTCCACCAATTTGTTTTAAAGCAGCTTCTAGTGCTTTTATTTGAGTAGAGTCAGGCATTAGCGGAAGTGAAATTTTTTGAGAGTATAAAGATACAACTTTATCCATATCGCCAGTTTCATCACGACCTGCAAAACCAACACTCACATCAATTACATGAGCCCCTGCACGAACTTGTTGTTGAGCAACACTTAAAGTTCCTTCATAATCATTTGCTTTTAAAAGTTCTCTAAAAGCTTTACTTCCAGTTGCATTACTTCTCTCACCAATAAGTAGTGGAGCTGGTTCTTGTTTTAGAGGAACAACATTAAATAGTGAAGCAAGTGAAGCTTTTAAAAATCCACTAGGTTTTTTTGGAACAACACCTTTTACTGCATCACTTAAAGTTTTTATATGTTCAGGTGTAGTTCCACAACATCCACCTAAAAATGCAACACCATTAATATTTAAAAACTCTTTTTGTAAAGATGTAAACTCATCTGGACCCATAGGATAAAAAGTTTTTCCAACTCTATTTTGAGGAAGCCCAGCATTTGCATGAACTGAAATTGGAAATTTTGATACTTCACTTAAAGCTTTTACATGTTTTTGAACTTGAATTGGTCCAGTTCCACAGTTAAATCCTAAAGATAAGATATTAAATGGTTTTAAAATAGCTGCAATTGTTAAAGCATCTGTTCCAATTAGCATTGTTCCATTTAACTCAATTGTAACTGAAACCATAATTGGAATATTTGGTGCTACATCATTTAGTGCATGAAGTGCGGCTTTTATTTGAAGTGGATCTTGACAAGTTTCAAGTAAAAAAACATCAGTTCCTCCATCAACTAACCCAGAAGCCATAGTTTTATAACCTTCATACATAGCATCATAAGTAATATGTCCTAAAGATGGGAGTTTCGTTCCAGGTCCAATAGATGCTAAAACAAATTTTGGATCCTCTTTTGTGCTATATTTTTCACAAATCTTTTTTGCACTACTAGCTGCTAGCTTTGATAACTCATAACTTAAATGACCTATTTCATACTCATCTAAAACCCAAGGCATACTTCCAAATGTATTTGTGCTAATAAAATTTGCACCAGAAATGGCGTAGTTTTCATAAATTGTCTCTAAAATATGTGGAGCTGTAAGATTTAAAAGCTCATTACACCCTTCTAAATCTTTATTTTCATATTGCCAAAATTTACTCTCTATATCAACTGCTTGAAGCTGCGTTCCCATAGCTCCATCAATTATTAAAACTCTCTCTTTTATTAAATCTTCTATTTTTTCTTGCATATCATCTTCTTATATTTATTTAAAGTTATATTATATTTTAAAATTGCTAAAAAGCTTGAATTAAAGCATTACTACAATTTGTTTTTAAATTATCTATTAAGGTAATATAATATTTTTTATCAATTTTTGTAATATAAAATATAGTGTTATTTGTAGCAATAACTTCATAGCTAATATTTTTAACTTTTTGTGTAAACTCTTTTTCTTCTTTGGTTTTATCATTTAGAAAATTATCTAAATAGTTAGTTTTTGGTTCAAAAATAAAAACTCCATCTTTATTCCAGCCATAAAAAGCATCATTGTAAGGACTACAATTAAATGAAACTTCAATATTTTGTATATCAAAACTCTCTATGTAAGTATCAATCTCATCTATTTGATATTTTTTTACTATTTGTGGTTTATTTTCAAGCTCATTTAAATTTACTTCAAAATAACCATAATTTTTATTGATATATATCTCATTTAGATTTTTCAAATCATTTGTTTGTACTAAATACAATATATAACGAACATGGCTCAAAAGCTCTTCATCTATTGGCTCTTTTTTTATTGGTTCCAATCTATTTTGATTTACTGCACAAGAGCTAAAGAGTAGTAATATAAAAATTAGTATTATGTTTTTTATCATTTTATTTCCAATATATTTTACTAATAGTACATTTTTTCATCTTAGAACTTATTTTAATTATCTTTTTGATAATATTGTTGATTAAAATCTAATTTTAGGATAATAAAAGCAATGACTGAATCAAAATATATATGGATGGATGGAGAGTTTACTCCTTGGAATGAAGCAAAAGTACACGTTTTAAGCCACACTTTACACTATGGAAATGGTGCAATTGAAGGTACAAAAGCATATAAAACTGTTGATGGAAGATGTGCGATATTTAAACTAAATGAACACACTCAAAGACTTTTAAACTCATCAAAAATGACATTAATGAATGTTCCATTTACTCTTGAAGAGTTAAATAAAGCTCAAGTAGAGTTACTACAAAAAAATGAACTAACAAATGGTGCATATATCAGACCACTTGTATATTTAGGGTATGGAGTTATGGGACTTTATCATAAAGATGCTCCAGTAAAAGTATCTATTTCTGCTTGGGAATGGGGTGCTTATTTAGGAGAAGAGGGTCTTAAAAAAGGTGTTAGAGTAAAAATTTCATCATTTACAAGAACTCCAAATACTTCAGGTATGGGAAAAGCAAAATCAGTTGCAAACTATATGAACTCTCAAATGGCAAAATATGAAGCTGTTGAAGCTGGATATGATGAAGCACTTTTAAGAGATGATCAAGGTTACATTGCAGAAGCATCAGGTGCATGTTTCTTTATTGTTAAAGATGGAAAATTAATATCTCCTCCAAATGATAACTCACTTGAATCAATTACTCAAGCAACTGCAATTGATTTAGCAAAAGATATGGGAATTGAGGTTGTTAGAAGAAGAATAACTAGAGAAGAGATTTATGTAGCTGATGAAGCTTTCTTTACAGGAACAGCAGCAGAGATTACTCCAATTAGAGAAGTTGATGCAAGAGTTATTGGAGCTGGATGTAGAGGAGAAATCACAGAAAAAATTCAATCTGCATATTTTGATGTAGTAACTGGAAAAAATCCAAAATATACAAAGTATTTAACATATATTAACTAATTTTAAATATTATATTAGATTAAAAAAAATATAAGGAAGATTATGCCAATAGATAACGACTATTTTAAGAACAGACAACAAGGGAATAAACCAAGTGGTGGTGGAGGTGGAAATTTTCAACCACCATTTGAAACTCCAGAATTTTTCAAAAATTTTGGTAAAAAAGCAGGTATGCTCTACCTTGTAATTATACTAATTGGTGCACTATTTTTGTTTAAACCATTTGTTATTATTGAATCAGGACAAGTTGGGATCAAAGCAACAACAGGAAAATATGATAAAGAGCCTTTAAATCCAGGATTCCATTTTTATATTCCTGTAATTCAAAGAGTTATTGTTGTTGATACAAAAGTTAGACTTTTAACATATATGAACACTCAAAGTATTGGTTCTTTTGATCAAAGTATCAAAAATAACCCTGCAATAAATGTTTTAGATTCAAGAGGTTTACCAATCTCTATTGAATTAACGGTTCAATACAATATTATTGCAAGTGGAGTTCCTGAAACAATTGCAATTTGGGGACCATCTTGGGAAGATAAAATTGTAAATCAAGTTGTTGGAGAAGTTGCAAGAAGTGTTCTTGGTGGATACAATGCTGAAGTTCTTCCTATGAAAAGAAATGAAGTTGCTGAAAGTCTTGATAGATTAATAAAAGAGAAAGTTGCTGAAAGATCTAAGCAAGCAGTTGTAGTTGAATCTGTTCAGCTAAAAGAGATTGTTCTTCCTGAAAAAATTAAAGAGCAAATAGAAAAAGTTCAAATTGCAAATCAAGAAGCCGAAAGAGTAAGATACGAAGTTCAAAGAGCTAAACAAGAGGCTGAAAAAAGAGCAGCACTTGCAACTGGAGAAGCTGAAGCTAAAAGAATTGAAGCTCAAGGTAGAGCTGATGCTGTAGCTATTGAAGCAAAAGCACAATCTGCTGCAAATAAAGTTATTGCTGAATCTTTAACATCTAATCTTCTTCAAATGCAACAAATTGAAGTTCAAGGAAAATTCAACGAAGCTTTAAGAGAGAACAAAGATGCAAAGATTTTCTTAACACCAGGTGGTTCAACTCCAAATATTTGGGTTGATACAAAAGATAAAAATAGAGATACTGTAGTTAATCAAAAATAGTATGTAAATTTTAAAAGAGGTGGAGAATGAGAATAGTAGCTTTAATTTTATTATTACTATTTTCTAGTAACCACCTTTTTGCTGATTCAATAGAATCTGTTCTTAAAATAAAACCTCCAATAAAATATAATCAAAACCAAAAATATGACAAAATCAAAAAGTATAGTGACAATCAAAGTGATGGTGATAGCAAAAAATATGACTTTGGAATTGACATTGGTATAGATAAAGAGCTTATGACAATAGATAAGTTAAAAATTGATGTTGGAACAAAATTTAAAGGTATTAATTAGATGAAAAATATAGAAAAGATAGATTGGGCGAAAATGGGAGATTTAATACCTGTTATAACTCAAGATAGTAGTTCAAATGAAGTTTTAATGCTAGGATATACAAACAAAGAAGCTTTAGAAATTACACTAAAAACTGGATATGCACACTACTTTAGTAGAAGTAAGCAAAGAATTTGGAAAAAAGGTGAAAGCTCAAATCACACTCAAAAAATAGTAAATATTTTCCTTGATTGCGATAACGATACTCTTTTATTTAAAGTTATTCAAGAAGGAGTTGCTTGTCATACAGGAAGAAAATCTTGTTTTTTTACAAATCTAGAAAATAGTGAAGTTGTTGAAGATGTAAAAGTTGATTTATCAAAAACATATAGCGTAATAGATAATTTATACCACACTATACAAAAACGAAAAAATGAAGATATTACAAAATCTTACACTGCAAAACTTTTAAATGGTAGCCAAAACTCTATGCTTAAAAAAATTGTAGAAGAAGCTGGAGAGTTTTGTTTTGCAATAAAAGATAAAAACGAAGATGAAGCAATATACGAAGCAGCCGATATTACATATCATGTTTTAGTAGCTCTTGCAAGTCTTAATATAAATCCTGATAGAGTAAAACAAGAGTTAGCAAGAAGATTTGAAATTTCGGGGATAGAAGAAAAAAACTCAAGAAACAGATAAAAATTATTAATATTTCTTATACAACTAAGTTGCATTTAATAATTGCTTGTTATAATGCTCGCAACAAAAACTAAAAAAGGAGTTTAAATGACAAATAGCTGTCAACACTGCTCTAAGAAAATACCAATTTCAAAAGTTTTTTGCTCTCCAGCTTGCAAAGAGAACTATTTTCAAAAAATTGCAATATCAGTTCCAAAACCTTTTGTAAAAAAATTATACTTTTTTTGTACAGAAGAGGAGAAAAGCTATGAAATCAAAACTTTTGCTAAAAGACACAATTGGCATGAAGAGTTAGTAATAGAAAAAGTAGAAGAATTATTCCAAGAGTATTACAAGTGTGGATAAATAGAAATTTAATTCTATTTAAATTAAAAGGAGAAGTTATAAAAACTTCTCCTTTTTTTTATACAAAATTTTTAGGTTTAAAGACTATTTTTTAGTGGCAACCGCATCCAGAGCCACAACCACCACTTTTTTTAGCTTCATGCTCAGCTTTTATTTTTTGTCCTTCAGGAGAACAGGCACTAACACCTGCTGGCATAATTGGCTGAATAGCCTCATTTGAAACTTCACCTTGATTTTCAAGCATAGATATAAGTTTACTTGCAGCCATCATATATCTTTTTGCACTTATTGATTCAGGTTCAAAATAAACTATTGGTTTTCCACTATCCCCACCAACTCTAATAGCAGGTTCAATTGGAAGATGAGCTAAAACTTGAGTATTGTACTGTTTAGCTAACTCATCACATGTTCCTGTTCCAAAAATATCAGATTCTGTGTTACATGATGGACATATAAATCCACTCATATTTTCAACTATTCCAGCAACTGGAATATGAAGCTTAGAGAACATATCTAAAGATCTTCTACTATCATCAAGAGCTACATGTTGAGGAGTTGTTACATTAATACCAGCACTTACAGGAACACTTTGAGCAAGAGTTAATTGAGCATCTCCTGTTCCTGGAGGCATATCAATAAATAAAATATCTAACTCTTCCCATAAAATATCTCTTAAAAGCTGTTGGATTGCCTTCATAATCATAGCACCTCTCCAAATAACAGCCTCTCCCTCTTTCATTAAAATTCCCATAGACATAATATCTACGCCATAAGCATTTAAAGGTTTTGCTTTATTTCCTATTACTTCAACCTCTTTTCCATTTACTCCCATCATTCTTGGAATATTTGGTCCATAAATATCAGCATCTAAAATACCAACTTTTTTACCTTGCATAGCTGCTGCAATTGCAAGATTTACAGTTGTAGTTGATTTTCCAACTCCACCTTTTCCTGAGCTAACCATTACAATATCTTTTATTTGTGGTGCGATGTTTTGACCACTTACGCTATTGCTTTTTTGTTGCTCCTCTTTTGGTTTATTAAAAACCAAATTAATATTTAAATTTGGAAGAGCTTTTGGAATCTCTCTTCTTAATTCATCTTCAACCTCTTTTGCTGTTGAAGTAATATCTAATAGTATTGTGCAAGAGTTTGCATCTAATTTAATATCTTTTACAAATCCAAAATCAATAATTGATTTTGAAAAACCTGGGTATTTAACACTTTGTAAAGCTTTTTTAATATCTTCTATACTCATTTTTAATCCTTTTTTATAGGTTCCCATATAAAAAAGGAACCATCTAATATAAACTACTTTTTAACGGAATTTATAAAAAATTCCTAAAAGTAGCAAAATTCTAAAGGGCTTCGAGAACGAAGCCTTATATCATAGGTTCCCATACAAAAAAAGAACCTCCTCATAAATCGAGAAGTTATTATATTTTAATTAGGATAATTTTTGTCTTAAATTACCCCGCCATATTATCTATTGCTTCACCATGTTCTTTTACAATTTTTTGAGTTATCTTGTATGAACAAAATTTTGGTCCACACATTGAGCAAAACTCTGCTTCTTTAAATACATCTTGAGGCAAAGTTTCATCGTGATACTCTCTTGCACGATCTGGGTCTAAACAAAGTTCAAACTGTTTATTCCAATCAAATGCATATCTTGCATCACTCATCTCATCATCAATATCTCTTGCACCTTTTCTTCCTCTTGCTATATCGGCACTATGAGCAGCTATTTTATATGCAATAATTCCATTTCTAACATCTTCAGCATTTGGTAATCCTAAATGCTCTTTTGGAGTAACATAACAAAGCATTGATGCTCCATGCCATCCACCAACAGCAGCACCAATAGCAGATGAAATATGATCATACCCAGCAGCAATATCAGTTGTAAGAGGTCCTAAAATATAAAAAGGAGCTTCATGACAATACTCTTTTTCTATCTTCATATTTCGCTCAATTTGATTTAAAGGCACATGTCCAGGTCCTTCAATCATAACTTGTACATCTTTTTCCCAAGCTCTTAAAGTCAAATCTCCAAGAACTTTTAGCTCTCTTAGTTGTGCTTCATCAGATGCATCAGCTAAACATCCTGGTCTTAAACTATCACCCAAAGATAAAGATACATCATACTTTCTACAAATATCTAATATTTTATCAAAAGCTGTATTAAATGGATTCTCTTTATGATAGTGCATCATCCATGCTGCCATCAAACTTCCACCTCTTGAAACTATTCCCATTTTTCTTTTTGCAATATGAGGCATAAACTCAAGTAAAAATCCAGCATGAATTGTGAAATAAGAAACACCTTGTTGTGCTTGTCTTTCAATTACTTCAAGCATTTTTTCAATACTTAAATCCTCTATTTTATCTTTTACATCATGTAAAATTTGATAAATAGGAACTGTACCAATTGGAACTGTAGAGTGAGCTATAACAGCCTTTCTAATCATATCCAAATCTCCACCTGTACTTAAATCCATAATAGTATCAGCACCATACTTTAAACAAACATCAACTTTCTCAATCTCTTTGCTAACATCACTTGCTAGTGCTGAACTTCCAATATTTGCATTTATTTTACAAGAACTTGCAATTCCAATAGCCATAGGAATTTGATTTGTATGATTTACATTTGCAGGAATTATAAGTCGTCCACGTGCAATTTCACTTCTTATAAATTCAGCATCAAGATTTTCAACTTTTGCAACATACTCCATATGAGGAGTAATAATACCTTGTTTTGCATAATACATTTGAGTTCTTACTTTATCGTTTTTATGTTCTTCTAACCATTTTTGTATATTTTGCATTTTTGCTCCTAAATTAATATTATTTTCTTTATTGCTAAGACAAATTTTGAGCAAAAAAAAAGTACTCTCCGAAGAAAGTACTTTTTATTAAATTTTATCCATTTTAAACTATGAAATTTAATTTTTAAATTTACTTCCTACGCTGGTCTTAACCATCAGGTTCAAAGGGTCAGGTTTTACCTTCTCAACGCCAAAGCGTCCCCCCGCAATAAAAAAACTATTCTAGCATAAAGAATGATTAAAAACATATTAATTCTCTTTTAAAGCTCAATTATCCTTTAGTAGATATAATATAAGTTACAATTTTATATAATCATTTTTATTTCATATTAGGTTTTTAGGAAAAATGATAAAAAATTTTGCAAAATATATACAAAACTTACCAACTTTACCAGAAATCATAATAGATTTAGATAGTTTTAGAAAATCAAAAAATAGAAATTTTAAACAACTTGCTATGATTATAAAAAAGGATAAGAGTCTTCATTTAGATATTTTAAAAGTTATGGATTTTCAAATATTTGATTTTTTGAATAAACCAAAAAATATACATAATTTTATTTTAATTACTAGTTTAGAGTTTGTTTGTGCATTAGCAACATCTTTATCTTTTTGTAGAAATATAAAAACAAATCTATTTTCATATGCTGCCACTTTTGATGATTTTTTATATTCAAATACTCTTTCAATGCTAATTGTTGAAATGTGGTTAAAAAAGAGCGATAAAAACTTAAAAGATGAACTTCTTATTCCAGCATTTTTACAAGATCTGGCAAAACCTTTTATCTCTCAAGCAATAAGTGAAAATAAACTAACCGAACAGTTCTTAAATGAAATAAAAAACTCAAATATGAGTAAAGCTGAAGAGAAATTTATAGGATTTAATTCTCAAAGAATAAGCTCTACTATACTTAAAAATTGGGGTTTAAGTCACAATATTATATTTCCAATTTTATTTTCAAAAGATTTAAAAAATTGTCCAGATGAATTTAGACTAAAAGCTCTTATCTTGAATATTGTTAGCATTGTTTCAAATTTAAGAGAGCCTCTATTAGAATCAAATATAAAAAAAGCAATTAATGAAATTGAGTTATTTGGGTTAAATAGCGATAGATTTTTAAGTACAATAAGTAACATAAATGATAATATAAAGAGCAATTCTTAAAAGTATTATAAGTAACATTTAGCTATTATCTGTAACTTTTTTACTCAAAGGTTGATAATTGAAAGATATTACTTTAGTTGTTTTATGTGCTGGAAACTCTACAAGATTTGATAATTTATGTAAAAAACAGTGGATTAGGATTGACAATGAACCTCTGTGGTTAAATGTTACAAATAGATTAACTTCTTTTTCTAATTTTTCAAAAACTATTGTCGTTTCACATAAAGATGAGTTAAGCTACATGAAAAACTTTAGTGATGATTTTATTTATGTTGAAGGTGGAGATACAAGACAAAATTCTATAAAAAATGCTTTAGAATTTGTTGATACACCTTATGTAATGATAAGTGATGTTGCACGTGCTTGTATTAGCAAAAATATTATTTCTGATTTAATCCAAAATAAAAACAAAGCCTCTTGTATAGTTCCAATTTTAGATGTAAGTGATACTGTTATATTTGAGAAAAACACTATTAATAGAGAAGATGTAAAACTTATTCAAACTCCTCAATTATCAAATAGCGATATTCTAAGAAAAGCAATTTCAAAAGATATTGAATTTACAGATGAAAGTAGTGCTATAAAAAATATAGGTGAAGAAATATTTTATATAAAAGGTGATATCGCTAGTAAAAAACTAACTTTTTTTGAAGATATTTCTCAAATTCCATGTCTAAAAGCTCCAGCTAAAACACAATTTGTTGGAATTGGATATGATATTCATAGTTTTGAAGAGAAAAAAGAGATGTTTTTAGGTGGTGTAAAATTGCCATATGATTATGGATTTAAAGCTCACAGTGATGGTGATGTTTTAATCCACTCTTTAATTGATGCCCTTTTAGGTGCTATTGGTGCTGGTGATATTGGAGAGTTTTTTCCAGATACTGATGATAAATTTAAAGGAATCGACTCAAAAATACTTTTACAAAAAATTATAAGTTTTGTAAATAATGTTGGATATGAAATTGTAAACATTGATATTACAATAATTGCTCAAAAACCAAAAATAAATCCTCATAAAAATGAGATAAAAAGTAGTTTATCAAAACTTTTAAATCTTCCAAAACAATTTATAAATATCAAAGCATCAACAGCTGAAAAGTTAGGTGCTGTTGGAAGAGAAGAAGGAGTAGTTGTACAAGCTATGACAAATTTAAGATATTACGATTGGACTAAATAAAATGAATATACTAATAATTGAAAATGAAGTTTATCTAGCACAGAAAGTTGTTTCAAGACTTCTTGATGATGGTCATAACTGTGATTTTGTAGAAAATGTAAATCTTGAAAATTTAACAAAAGAGTATGATATTGTACTTCTTTCAACATCAATATCAAGCTCTATCGTAAAAGGTGTTATTAAAAAATATGGTCAAAATTCAATAATACTTCTTTTAGTATCTTATATTTCAGACGAAACTGTAACAAACCCTATTAAAGATGGAGCAAAAGATTATATTATGAAGCCATTTTTAATGGATGAATTAGTTAGAAAGATTTATCACTATAAAGAGTGTAGAGCTATAAGAAGAGAGCTTAAAGTATTAAAAGATTATTTCGAATTTACTATGAGTGATATTGATATAAAAGATGTGTTAGTTCCATTTTCATTCCCCTTACTAATAGAGACAAATTTTCAAAGCTATGCTGATAAACTTGTTTTTGAAATCGCAAAAAAAGTAGATTTACCAATAAAATTTATCTCCTTATCTTCAGCAAATTGGCAAAAACAGATAGCAAATCAATTTGAAAGAACTATTATTTACCTTACTGATTATCATACTTTAAAAAGAAATGTAAAAGATCAACTAATAAAACAGATTTTAGATAAAAAATGTGTAATTTGTTCTTTAGAAAGTGATGATGAATTTACTCACAAAAAAGTAGTTTTTAATAGTAAAAATAAATCTTTAGATCATAGTCAAATTATGTCAATAAACGATTATATAAAAACAATAGTGATAAATCATCAAAATAGATACCCTGATACAGAACTTTCAAAAAGGTTAGGAATATCTAGAAAATCTCTTTGGGAAAAGAGAAAAAAACTCGAAATTGATAAAAAGAAGTAACTATGAATTTTAGAAAATTTTTCTTAACTGTAGGATTTAGTGGATTAAGTCCAAAAGCACCTGGAACTGTTGGAAGTTTTGTATCTTTAATTTTAGGAGTCATTTTACTTGAGTTTTTACACACATCATCTCTGTTTCTACTATCTATTTTAATAACTATAATAGCTATAAAACAAATAGATCTTTATGAAAAAGAGATTGGTAGTCACGATAGTAGTGAAATTGTAATAGATGAATTAGCTGGTATGTGGATAGCTTTAGCTATTTGTGGAATAAATAGTGAAAATGTTTTCATTTTAGCTCCTCTTGCTTTTATATTTTTTAGAATCTTTGATATTTGGAAACCATCTATTATTGGAAAAATTGATAGGGATGTAAAAGGTGGATTAGGAGTAATGGGCGATGATGTTTTTGCTGGAATTTTTGCTGGAATTTGTACAGCTGGAGTTTGGCAACTAATTGAAAAATTTGTTATTTAAAAAATAGAATTTATAGATTAAAACAAAAAGGGCTTTTATAGCCCATTTGCTTCGATAAGTCTTGATTGATGATCAGCAATAAGAGGATCAATTACCTCATCAAACAGACCATCTTGAAGAATATAGTCAAGTCGATATAAAGTTAGATTTATTCTGTGGTCACTTAGACGATTTTGTGGGAAATTATAAGTTCTAATTCTTCCACTTCTATCTCCAGTTCCTACTTGCTCTTTTCTATTTGCACCCTCAGCTTCCATCTTTTTTTCCATCTCAATTTCAAAAAGTTTAGCTTTTAGAACTTTCATAGCTCTCTCTTTATTTTTATGCTGAGATTTTTGATCTTGATTTGTTACAACAATACCTGAAGGAATATGAGTAATTCTTACAGCAGAATCGGTAGTATTTACAGATTGTCCACCATTTCCACTTGCACGCATTACATCAATTTTAAGGTCATTTTCATTTATCTCAACTTCAACATCATCAACTTCTGGCATAACAGCAACTGTAATAGCAGAAGTGTGAACTCTACCTTGAGACTCTGTTGCTGGAACTCTTTGAACTCTGTGAGTTCCACCTTCAAATTTTAGCTTTGAGTAAACATGGTCACCCTTTACAAGTATTACAATCTCTTTATAACCACCAGCTTCACTATCACTTGAACTCATAATTTCAACTTTCCAGTTATTGTTTTCTGCATATCGCAAATAACCACGAAACAAATCTCCAACAAAAAGTGCAGCTTCATCTCCACCTGTTCCAGCTCTAAGCTCCAAATATATATTTCTATCATCATTTGGGTCTTTTGGAATCATAAGAAGTTTTATCTCATCTTCCAAAATAGGTTTTTTCTGCTCAAGCTCTTTTAACTCTTCTTTTGCTAAATCACCCAGCTCAGAATCATCAAGCATACTTCTGTTCTCTTCAATATCTTCAAGAACTTTTATATACTCTTTTGCTTTTCTAACAATTGGTTCTATACTTGATTGCTCTTTTGACAGAGTTGTCATTCTTTTTATATCACTAGTTATGTCAGGAGACATCAATAAATTTGTAATCTCCTCTGATCTAGTAATAAAAGGTTGGAGTTTGTCTTTTAGCATAAATTATATAGCATTAACTTTTAGTTGAAGTCTGCTTACTTTTCTAGAAGCTGTACCTTTTGCTAAAATACCCTTTGAAACGCAGTGGTGGAAGTATTTATTTGCAACTTTCATAGCAACTACTGCTTTTTCTTTATCAGCACTTTCTACTGCTGCAATAACATCTTTAGTGATGTTTTTAATTCTTGTTTTGTAAAATCTATTTCTTATAGTTTTTACTAATGTTTGTCTAGCTCTCTTCTCAGAAGATTTATGATTTGCCATTTTATTTAACCTCTTTATAAATTTTTAAAGGATAGAATACTATCCAAAATAACTTAAATAGAGTTTAATTTTAGGAAGATTTAATGAAACTATTTGGAACAGACGGAGTTAGAGGAAAGGCTGGAGAGTTTTTAGATGTTATTACAGTTATAAAATTAGCACAAGCAGCTGGAATTTATTTTAGGAAGCACTCAACAACAAATAAAATTCTTGTAGGTAAAGATACAAGAAGAAGTGGGTATATGATTGAAAATGCACTTGTTAGTGGATTAACTTCTGTTGGTTACAATGTAATTCAAATAGGACCTATGCCAACACCTGCTATTGCATACCTTACAGAAAGCATGAGATGTGATGCTGGAATTATGATTAGCGCTTCTCATAATCCATTTGAAGATAATGGAATAAAATTTTTCGATAATCATGGTAACAAACTTAGTGTTGAAAGTGAAAAAGAGATTGAGAAAATTTTTAATGATGATGATTTACTACAACAAAATCAAGCTGTTGAAAAAGAGATTGGTTCTTCAAAAAGAATCGATGATGTTATTGGAAGATACATTGTTGTAATAAAATCTTCTTTCCCAAAAGATTTAACTCTAAAAGGATTAAGAATTGTCCTTGATTGTGCAAATGGTGCTGCTTATAAAGTTGCTCCTACAATTTTGGAAGAGTTAGGAGCTGATGTAATTACAATAAATAATAAACCAAATGGTTTTAATATTAACGATAATTGTGGAGCTATGCATCCTGAAAATGTTTCAAATTTAGTTCGTGAATATAGAGCAGATATTGGTCTAGCACTTGATGGCGATTCTGATAGATTGGTTGTTATTGATGAAAATGGAGATATTGTTGATGGTGACAATCTTTTAGGAGCTTTAAGTGTATATCTAAAAGAGGAAAATCTTTTAGAAGGAGATGCTTGTGTTGCTACAGTTATGTCAAATAAAGCATTAGAAGATTATTTAGAAAAACATAATATCAAACTTTTAAGAAGTGATGTTGGTGATAAATATGTACTTGAAGTTATGAAAAAAAATGGTGTTAATTTTGGTGGTGAGCAAAGTGGACATATCATATTTTCAGATGCTGCAAAAACAGGAGATGGTTTAGCTTCAGCACTTCAAGTCTTAGCTTTGATAATAAAATCAAAGAAAAAAGCAAGTGTTGCTTTAAATCCATTTAGTTTATATCCTCAAATATTAGAAAATTTAAAAGTTAGTGAAAAAGTACCGTTAAAAGATATAAAAGGTTTAGATGAGATTTTAAAACCAATTAGAGAAAAAGGTATAAGAGATTTGATAAGATATTCAGGAACTGAAAATAAAATTAGACTTTTGCTTGAAGGTAAAAATAAAAAAGATGTTGAATCATCTATGAAAACTTTAGTAGATTTTTTCAAAAAAACACTATAAAGATAGGAAATAATTTGAAAAAAGAGTTAAAAATTGCATTGTTTATTTTTGCAACTATTTTTATTATAGATCAAGTTGTAAAATTTGGTTTTGCCTCTTTAGGATGGGGAGCTACTGGAAGCTTTATGAATCTAGAGCTTGCATATAATTATGGCGTAGCATTTTCTATGCTAGAATTTTTGGCTGGATATTTAAAATATATACAACTTTCTATAGTAGTTTTAGGAACTATTTATCTTATTAAAAATAGAGATGTTTTTTATAAATACTATATTCCTATTGCACTTTTATACGCTGGTGGTTTATCAAATATTTTAGATAGATTTACTTATGGTGCGGTTGTAGATTATTTTGCATGGCACTATATGTTTGAGTTTGCAATATTTAATTTTGCTGATGTTATGATAGATTTAGCGGTTGTTATAATTATAGTTATGCAAATAAAAGAGAGCAGAAAACAAAAAGTGGAGTAATCCACTTTTTTATGATTTTATCTTAGTTATAGCTTTTTGAAGTCTTATAAATCCTTCATCTATTTCACTTTTAGAGATTGTTAGTGCTGGTAAAAATCTTAAAGTATTATTTCCTGATTTAAGAACCATAACTCCAAATTCAAAAGCAGTTTTTATTAAACTTGCTAAAGTATCAGCATCTTTTACTCTTAATCCTCTCATAAGACCTAATCCAACATGAGTTATAAAAATATCTCTATTTGCTTCAAAAATATCATTTAATTTTTTTGTAAAATATATAATAGTTTCATCCAAAGTTCCGCTATCTTTTAAATTTTCTAAAATATCCAAAACTTCTAAAGCAGCTGCGGTTACCAAATAGTTACCACCAAAAGTACTTCCATGGTCACCAGCTGCCCAAATATCTTTATGTTTAGTCATAACAGCTCCCATAGGAACACCGCCTCCTATACCTTTTGCCAAAGTTATAATATCTGGCTCTATATCATATAAATTTGAAGCTAAAAACTCTCCAGTTCTAAATACTCCTGTTTGAACTTCATCAATTATTAATAAAATATCATTTTCTTTTAGGAATTTTGCCAACTCTTTAATTTTTTCTTTATCAAATGGAAAAACTCCACCCTCACCTTGCACAAGCTCTATCATAACAGCAACTGTTTCATCATCGATTGCATTATAAACATCATCTATCGCATTAAATGAAAATCCATCTGGGTATGGAGCAAACTTACTTTGATGAAAAGAGCTTTGACCTGTAGCTTTTACAGTTGTGATTGTTCTTCCATGAAAAGAGTTTTCCAAAGTTATAATTTTGTATCTTTTTTTCTCAAAATTTAACTCTCCATAAGTTCTTGCTATTTTTATAGCTCCTTCATTTGCTTCAGCTCCACTATTTGAAAAAAAAGTTCTTACATCATATCCACTAAGCTCTTTTATTTTTTTAGCCAAAAGTGCTTGAGGTTCTATTGCATACAAATTCGAAGTATGCGTAAGATTTGAAACTTGTTCAAAAATTCTTTTTGCAACTCTAGAATTTCCATGTCCTACACTTGTAACTCCAATACCTGAAGTAAAATCTATATAATCTTTGTTTTCATCATCATAAAGTGTTGCATTTACACCTTTTTTGAAGTTTACATAATTTCTTGCATATGTATGAAGTACATAATCTTTATCTAATTTTTCTATATCTTTCATTACTTTTCCTGATCAATCAATAATTTTTTATGAATTATAACTATAAATCTTTAAATCTTACTAGTTATCATCATTTATAGTTGCTGAATAATATCTATTTAAATCAAACAATCCATACTCCAAAGGATTTGATTTTTTAAACTCATTATCAAACCAATCAAAGTGTTCCCAGAAATTTGGATTTGCTCTATTTATTGTGTAATCTCTAATATGCTCTTTTAATTTTATCTTGCTTTCATAATTCTTTATAGTATTAAAAAAATCTAATATTTCATTTTGTTTTAAAACAATAAAAAGGCTTGGATAAGAGCTTACAAATCCTTCAACAAAATCTATATCATCTTTTGTTGGGTCAAGTCTTGACTCTTCATTAAACATCAAGGCTACATTATCATGCCATCTATTTACAACCATTGAATAGATAAGATTTTCACCATTATCCATAATAATTCTTATTAAAATAGCATTTGCATCTCTATCAGTAAAATGCTTTGTTATTTTTGTGCTTCCTGGTGCTGCTAGTGATTTAAAACTCTCTTCAATCTCCTCTTTTGTATTATAACTATCTCTTAAAGGAGTTGGTTTATATGCTTTTTCTAGAAAATTAATTTTATCTCTTTTTGTTTTTGTATAATCAAGTACCATATTTGAAAATTCATATTTATAATCGTTTGAATAGTATTTTATTCCTGTTTCATTTTTTGATGGAGAATAAACTGTAAGATATTTTGCTAACCAACCAACATACCAAGAGTTAAAATAATCCATTCTACTTTTTTGTGGCAAAAACTCCAAAAAGTTATTTTCACCTTCAACTCTTAATCTATCCATATGTGTTCTTACTAACAACTGATGCGCAGTATTACCAAATACATCAAAACCAGCAACTAAAGAGTAATATAACCTTTCTAAAAGAGGAAAATCTATAACCCAAAGAGTTTTTGGAACGCTTCCTACTGCTCCATATTGAAGAGAGGCTGTATCAAAATGTCTATAAACAGTCAAAACTGAGTCATTGTGATTTGGATTATTACTTTTTCTAATATGCTCTAACTTCATTCCATCTGGATAATATTTTTTATAAATATTTGCTCTATCTTCTTGATATTTTTTTGTCTCTTTTTCATGTCCGAGATTTTTAAAAGTTTCAAATAATCCTGGATCTTCTCCTAGTTGATTTGGAATTTTAAGATATTCAAAATTATCTCTCAAAAAGTTTTTATCTATTACACTAACATCATATTTTGGATCCATAAACATTACCCAAAAGTGGTCTTGTATTACATTTAATGCAACTTGTCCTTTGCAAACAGGACCTTTTATAAATGAATTTATAAAAAAATATATATCATTTAGTAAAAACTCATATCTACTTTTTGCTGGAATTTGCTCAAATACTGCTAATGCATTTGGAGCAGAATGTTCATTATAAGATATTAAATAAGGTACTTCCTCCCAATTTGGTTTTATAAAAGTATCCTTATAAAATCTTAATTTTTCATCGTTAAACTTAACAACCATATGAGTTTTATGAACAATTGTGCCTTCAACTTTTTGTAATCTATAATAAAACTTCTCCTTAATTTCATCATAAGGAAATCTTGTAGGAATTATCTTTGGTTCAGTTCCAGATGGAGTACTAGATCGGATTATTTGGAAAAAGTTTTTACTATTATCATCAAAAGATATATGAGCCAAAAAGAGATGCTCATAAATATATCTTGCTGTTACTTGATTTTTTATACTTTTATCATTAAAAAAATCTTCATATTTTTTTATTTGGGCTTTTTCAAAGTCATTTATAGTATCTTTTGGAGTGTCATCTATTGCTCCATTATCAAGCCAAGTCATAATAGTATTGTATTCATTTTTTGATAAGCCTGGAAAACCATAAGGCATTGCTTTGTGTGGATTTACTTCAAGATAATCTTCCAGTTCTTCTTTGTTTTTTACACAAGATAACTTATCTGTTTCAGGAGAATATTTACCTTCTAATTTAGGATTTCTATCTTTTTCAAAAAGATACTGCATCATAATAGAAGAATTTGTATCTTCCATCTTATCAGTCATAGAAAAAAAACCTTTATCTCTCCAATCTTTAGTATTTAAAGCATCAACAAATAGCCTAGTTGGATTTACAGATTTTATTCTTGTATCATAAACTAAATCTTTTGAAGCACCCCTATCAAGACCTGAAAAAGAACCTAAATTTAGCTGACATGGAGAGTTATAACAAGAGTGACAAGATACACATCTATTATCTAAAATTGGTTTTACATCTTTTGTGAAAGATATATCTTTGTTAACTCTATCAAAACTTACTGGATCAAGCGGTTTACTTGAACATCCAAAAAATAAAAATGAAAAAATTAATACTATAAAGAGTTGAAGCTTCATAAAATTTTCCTTGTTATCTTAAAAATTTTTAGATTATACAAGAAGTTTATTTTTAAAGTGCTTTTTGCTAGAATTCGAAACTAAAATCAAAGGAAAAAAATGAGACACCTAATTCGTACTTCGGACTTTACAAAAGAAGAGATACTCAAAATTTTTGATGATGCTAGAGAGTTTAAGAATAATAAATTTAGCAAACTCTTAGAGGGTAAAATCATTGTTACACTATTTTTTGAAAACTCAACAAGAACAAGAAGCTCTTTTGAAATAGCTGCAAAAAGATTAGGAGCTGAAGTTGTAAATCTTGATGTTGGTACCTCTTCTCAAAAAAAAGGTGAAACAATGTACGATACTGTTTCAAATATAAATGCTATGAACCCTGATGCTATAATTATTAGACATAGTGTTCACGGTCTTCCAGAGAGTTTGATAGGTTATGTTGATTGCCCTATAATAAATGCAGGTGATGGAAGACACTCACATCCAACTCAAGCTTTTTTAGACCTTTTTACAATTAATGAATATTTTGGTGGAAAAACTGAAGGTAAAAAAATAGCAATTGTTGGAGATGTTAGAAATTCAAGGGTTGCTGGAAGTAATAGAAGGTTACTTCCTAGATTTGGAATAGATGTAAATTTGGTAGCTCCTGATTGTTTTAAATATGAAGGTGAAGAGTTTAAACAGTTTGATACAATTCAAGAAGTTATTGATGATATGGATATTATTATGAGTTTAAGAAGTCAACTTGAGCGTCATAATATCACATATTTTGAATCACTTCAAGAGTATGCAAAAGATTTTTGCATTACAAGTGAGTTGATGAATAGAAAAGAGTTTTTACTTCTTCATCCAGGTCCAGTTAATAGAAATATTGATATTACTGATGAAGTTTTAAAACATCCAAGATGTAAAGTCTTAGAGCAAGTTACAAATGGAGTTGCTATAAGAGCTTCTATATTAAAAAAATTAATCCTAGAGGATAGATAAATAGTTACTAACTTTCAAGATATTCTAAATAAATTTGGCTCGTTAAAAGAGCCTTTTTTATTTTTAATCTCTTATGATTTAGAAAAAATCTATATAGAAAAACTTCAAAATCTCTCACAAAATATAAAATTTGAAATAGATAGTAAAAATAAAAAAAATATAAAAGATTACAGTTTAAAAAAATATCCAATTAGTTTTGATGAGTACAAAAAAAAGTTTGATTTAATTCAAGATGAGATAAAAAAGGGAAATAGCTATTTACTAAATTTAACTGCACAAACAAAAATAGATACAAACCTAACTTTAGATGATATTTATGAATCATCAAGCTCTTTATTAAAATTAAGAGTAAAGTTGGATGATTTAGATTTTGTCTGCTTTAGCCCAGAAAAATTTATAGATATAAAAGATAATAAAATCTATACATATCCTATGAAAGGAACTATTGATTCAAATTTTGATGATGCAAAAAATATTTTACTAAATAGTAAAAAAGAGTTAGCAGAACACACTATGGTTGTTGATTTGCTAAGAAATGATTTAGGAAAAGTTGCTAATAATATAAAAGTTGAAGAGTTTAGAACATTTAGCAAAATAGTTACAAAAGATAGAGAACTTTTTCAAACAAGCTCAATTATTTCTGGAGATTTACAAAATAATTGGCAAGAAAAAATAGGAGATATTTTATCAAATATTCTTCCTGCTGGAAGTATCACAGGTACTCCAAAAAAATCTACAATAGAAATTTTAAATAATATTGAAAACTATGATAGAGGATTTTATAGTGGAATTTTTGGTATTTTTGATGGTATAAATCTTCAAAGTTTTGTGCTAATTAGATTTATCGAAAATATAAATAATGAGCTTTTTTATAAAAGTGGCGGTGGGATTACAAGTGATAGTATTGCAAAAGAAGAGTATAAAGAACTTTTAAATAAAGTTTATCTACCATTTTAAAGGAAATATATGTTTTTTGAAACAATAAAATGTGAAGATTGTGAGATTTTTAATTTAGAGTATCATCAAAAAAGAGTTGCAAAAACTATCGGAAAGAATTTTGATTTACAAGAGTATATAAATCCACCAACAAATGAGCTACTAAGATGTAAGATAGTTTACAACAAAGATGAAATTTTAAGTGTAGATTATTTTCCATATAAAATACGAGATATAAAAAGCTTTAAAATAGTAGTTGATAATAGTTTAGATTACTCAAAAAAATATCTAAATAGAGATAAACTTGACAACTTATTTTTAAAAAAAGATAGTTGTGATGAGATAATTATTCTTAAAAATGGAGTAGTTACCGATACAACAATTGCAAATATAGCTATATTTTATGATGAAATTTGGATTACTTCAAAAAATTGTTTGTTAGAAGGAACTTCAAGGGCAAGGCTAATAGAAAAAAAAGAGTTATTTGAAAAAGACATAAGTCTGGATATGTTAAAAAAAGCTTCAAAAATAGCTCTTATGAATGCTATGATTGATTTTTATGAGTTAAAGGATTTTAGAATAGAGTATTAAAAAATTAAATTATTTTTATTACTGAGGCAAAGCCTCAGATATTTTAACTCTATTTTACCATTTGCGAAAAATCTTGACAAATACTAGAGTTTGAAACTGGAGAGAATTCACTACTTAATTCATTTTTATTTTTATATTTTAAAGCTACAGCACTGTCATTAAAAACTTTAATATGAGTTACATCTGCAATGTTTTTAATATCTTCACTTATTTTAAAATCACCATTAATACCACAAATTTCTACTGTTTTTTCACCTCTAATAGGATGGCTTCCATACTTTATAGACTTAATCTTATCTACTTTTACACCACTTGCAAGTGCTAGTAAATAGTGTCCTAGACCAACTGCAAGAATCGGAATATTTGCGTCTATTAATCTTTTTATTTCAGCTATTTCATCAGTTAAAATATTTGGATTTCCAGCTCCGCTACTTAGAACTACTCCACCTATTTTACCTGCTTTAAAATTATTAATTATATCATCTGCTTTTGTAGAAGCAGGAACTACTTCAACTTCAAATCCTAACTCAACAAGCTCATTTAAAAATGATTTTTTAACTCCATAATCAATTACTTGAACTCTTTTATCACTCATTTGAGCTTTATTATACTCTCCTGTTTCATGATTCCAAACACCTGATTTATGAATATAAGCCTCTTTAGTTGAAATATCTTTTACAAAATTGATTTCATCATATTTTTTTGCTTCATTTAATTTTTTTGCTAGTTCATCTTTAGAAGAGATTTGTGTAGATGCAATCATCATCATACTTCCCTCTTCTCTTACAATTTTTGTCAAGAATCTTGTATCAATATCACAAATTCCAATAACATTTTGTTCTACTAAAAAATCTTTTAGACTCATTTCTGCTCTATAATTTGAGTAAGCATCATGATAATTTCTCACAATTATACCTTTTGCATGAGCTTTTGAACTTTCCATATCAACTCTATTTGCACCCGTATTTCCTATCTCTACAGCTGTAAAATTGATAAATAAACCATTATTTGAAGGGTCTGTAATAATCTCTTGTTGTCCAAATGTTGAGTTATTATAAACCAGTTTTCCAACAGCAGTTGTATCTGCACCAAAAGAGTTTGCCTCTAAAAATATTCCGTTTTCTAAATAAATATATACTTTTTGCATCAAATTAATCCTCTTTTTATTAACTCTTCTTCATAAAGTCTATGATAAACCAAATCATAGTCCTCTGTACCTGGAATTAGCTTTCTTTTATAGTTTTTAAGTTTAGCTAATACTTCACCATCTGCTTTTTCAAACCCTTTAATGAAATCATCCAAAGAACCAAATATCACATTTTTTATTTGGTTATCTGAACAAGTAAAATGTATATAATCCTCCTCCCATAGATAATCTAATATTTTGTGAGCAATATCAGAAAATCTATCTTCATTGTTTAAGATAACTCCAAAATCATTTGCAAGTCTTTTTTTTGTCATCCAGAAAAGTTGTCTTCTATCAGCATTTAGATACTCTATCTCTTCTGTTTGAGAATCTAAAATCTCTTCTACTTTCTCATCTAAAGATTGCTCTTTTAGAATATCTTCATCTAAAATTCTTTCAACTTGCTCTTCTATACTGGCTTTATCTTTTCTTGTCTCTATAAAATCACAAGTTATTAAATCTCTTGTAATTCTTCTTGAAAGGTATGTAGTTTGGTGTAGCTTTAATCTCATTTTATCCCCTTAAAATTGTATCATCTCGTTCTGGTGAAGTTGAAATTATTCCAACCTTTACATTTGTTATCTCTTCAATTTTTTCTATATATTTTTTTGCATTTATTGGTAAATCTTCATATTTTCTAATTCCAACAACACTATCCCAACCATCTATTTCTTCATAAATAGCTTCTACATTATCCATATTTGATGGCATATAATCAATTCTCTCTCCATTATAGTTATATGCAACACAAACTTTAATTTTATCAAAGCCATCTAAAACATCTAGTTTCATTAAAGCTAATTTATCACAACCATTTAATCTACTTGCATATCTAACTGCAACAGCATCAAACCAACCACATCTTCTCTTTCTTCCTGTAACTGTTCCAAACTCTTTTCCAACTTCACCCATAGTTTTTCCATAATCTGTGAAATCTTCTGTTGGAAATGGTCCATTTCCAACTCTTGTACAGTAAGCTTTTACAATTCCTGTAATTTCACCTATATCTTTTGGATTAAGTCCAAGACCTGTACAGGCTCCTGCACTAACAGTACTTGAAGATGTTACATATGGATAAGTTCCATGGTCAATATCTAAAAGTGTTCCTTGAGCACCCTCAAGTAAAACTCTTTTATTATCTTCAAGAGCTTTCCAAACCATATTTGTAGTGTTTGTTATATATGGTGCTAAATTAGAGCTATAAGTTTCAAGCTCATTTAAAAGCTCTTTTTTCTCTGGAATTTTAATCTCTAAAACATCAAAAATAGCTCTATTTTGTTCAAAATAATCTAAGATATCATCACAAAGTTTTTCTGGATTTAATAAATCACCTGCTCTAAAACCATTACGGCTTACTTTCTCAGCATAAGTTGGTCCAATTCCTTTTCCAGTTGTTCCAATAGCTTTATCACCTTTTAATCTCTCTTTTGCTTGATCAATTAAAGCATGAAAAGGCAAATTTAAATGAGCTTTATCAGAGATATATAATCTTCCTTCTAAGTTATCAAATTGGCTCATCTCTTTTAAAATATTTAGTGGAGAAACAACAACCCCATTTCCTATAATATTTATAGCTTTTTTATTTAAAATTCCTGAAGGAATAAGTTGAAGTGCATATCTAACTCCATCAACCCAAATTGTATGTCCTGCATTGTGTCCACCTTGGCTTCTACAAACCATATCATACTTTTGTGCAAGCATATCAACAATTTTACCCTTGCCTTCATCTCCCCATTGAATTCCAACAATAACATCTGCCTTCATAACTATCCTTCTATCATTTTTAATAAATTATCTGTGTATAGTGCAAAACCTAATGAGCTAATTCCATCAGCTTCATACATTCCACCTCTACATAAAACAAAATTTTTCTCTATTACTCTGTAATAAATATCATTATAATATTTTAAGCTTCCATAATATAATGGAGCTATTATTATATTTGAGTAATCTACCTCTAAAGATTTTTTTAAAAGTTTTTGTAACTCATCTTTTAAAATATCTGGAACTAATTTTATAGCCTCTTCTAAACTTTTTATATCCTGAACTCTTAAAAGTTTATCAAGCCAAGATATTTTTAACTCTAATAGCTTAGAGATATCACCATTTTTAAGAAGTTCAATATCAATATTTAACTCTTTTGCTAAAATTCTTGGAATTTTTATATTTGATATTTGTAAAATTGGCTCTATATTTAAAGCTTTTAAAATATTAGCTGTTAAATTTAGTATATCACTTATATTGTCGTGTTCTATCCACTCACAACCTATTTGATAATCCTCACAACTAGGATATGAAAAAACAGGTTGGATATAGAACCATTTTTTTTGTTTTGTAGTTCTTCCTAATCTTTTTGTAATAATTCTTACAACATCTAAAGTTGAGTCAGCCCTTAAAGATACTTGCTCATTCTCTTCATCTGAAAATTTAATTAGTTTTTTTTCATCTGTTATTGATTGATGTTGCGAATATGAAAAATTTGGTGTTAGAATCTCTTCAAAACCATTATCTTCCAAAATATCACAAACTCTATTTTCTAAAACTCTTTTTGCTTTTGCTGTTTTACCAAAATAAAGACGGCTACCTTTTGGAATTTCGTGTTCAAAAATCATAATTGATTAATTTCCTTTATAAAATGTCTGAGCAAAAACTCTGTTTGCAGTTCCATCAAATGTTCTAATTTTTAACTCATCCATAACCAGCTCAATAGCATTAACAGCCCAAGATGCTTCAAAATCTTCAACTAAACCCATATGATTAATTCTAAATATTTTTCCAGCTAAGTGATCTTGACCACCTGCAATATCAACATTGTATTTTGTTTTTAAAAGTTTTCGAATCTCATTTGATTGTTCTGTATAAACAGTTGTCATAGCATTTGCAGGATTTTTTGGATAAATTTCAAATCCTATTGCTTTTAACGCTTCTTGAGTTGCTTTTGCTCTTAAAGCTGTTTTACTATATAAATTATCAAATCCTACTTTTTTTAATTCAACTAAAATAGCTTCTAATCCCATAATTAATGTAGTTGCTGCTGTCCAAGCCGTTGTATTTTTTCTTTGATTTTTTAACTCAGTTGCAAGATTGAAATAATATCCAGCTGATTTTTCTTCTATTTTTTCAATTGCTTTTTGTGATAATCCAATCATTGCAAGACCTGGAGGAAGCATAAATGCTTTTTGACTTCCAGTAATAAGTGCATCAATATTTGTAACATCTATTTTTTCAACACCTAAAGCTGTAATTCCATCCGCTACAACTATTATTTCTGGATTAATTTTTTTAACTTCTTTTGCTATTTCTTCAACAGGATGCCTTAATCCTCCAGCACTTTCACATATTTGAATAAATATAGCATCGATATTTGAATCATTTTTGATTTCATTTATAACATCTTCAACGCTAACAGCAGTATTCCACTCATTTTTTATTTCAGTATAATCTATATTAAACGCTTTACAGATTTTTCCAAATCTCTCTCCAAATTTTCCAGAATTAACTGTAAGTGCTTTTTTTCTAGTAAAATTAGTTACACAAGCCTCCATAGCTCCTGTTCCACTTGAAGCTAGCATTAAAACTTCTGGCATATTATAAATTTCTATTAAAAGATTTCTAGTTCTCTCAAAAATTGCTTCAAACTCTTTTGTTCTATGATGTATTGTAATATCGCTCATAGCTTTTCTTGCAAATTCTGGTACAGGAGTTGGTCCTGGTGTTAATAACATATTAATTATCCTTATTATAAATATTTCATATTTCAGTAAAACGGAATATTTTAGCTAAAAAAAGATTATTAAATGGTTAAAATATGTTTTATTAGATATAATTGCACGATTAATTTTATAAGGTAAAAAATGAAAGCAACAAAAATCTTATTATCAATACTATTATTAACTCCTTTTCTTTATGCAAAAGAGTTTGTGGTAAATAGTAAAAACTCAAAAGCAAATTTTCAACTAACATACCAAAAAACAAATATAGTTGATGGAAGCTTTCAAGATATTAGTGGATTGATAATTTTTGATGAAAAAGAAAACATAATAAAATCAATAAAAGGTTCTGTGGATACAGACTCAGTATCAACACAAAATGGTGAATTAACATCTTTAATAATAAGTGAAAAAATCTTAAATAGCAAAAAATACCCAGAAATTGAATTTATTGCTGAAAAAATAAGTGATGATAAAGTTTTTGGTGATATAACAATAAATGGTGTAAAAAGAAGTGTCGAATTTGATATTGAAAATAGTGGCATCTTTCTTGATAAACTTTATGTGACAATGAGTACAACTTTAAAAAGAAGTTCTTTTGATCTCTTTTGGGATGTTTTAGAAAATTTTGGAAGTAGTGCTGTATCAAATGATATTAAAGTTAGCATAGATATCGAAGCAACTTTACAAAATGATTTAATTTTTCAACATGCAAAAGAGAAAACAAAAAAATAGTATTGACTTTTAATACTAATTAGTAATATACTTTCACCTAAGGAGTCTTTATGAAAGAAAAAAGTTTAAAATCTTATGGTGAAAAAACTGATAAATCAATGAAAACAGTTATGAGGCTCTTAAGAGTTGCTCACATTTTAAATAACAAGACTGAACTTTTTTTATCAAAGCACAACCTTACATTTAATCAATTTAAAGTTTTAGAAGTTCTATACCATAAAGGTGATTTAAATATAAGTTCAATTACAAAACTTATCATGGGAACTCCTGGAAATACAACTGTTGTTGTTAAAAATTTAAATAGAGATGGACTAATTGAGTCAAAAAAAGACCCAAATGACAATAGATCTTCAATTTTATCAATAACTTCAAAAGGAAGTTTGATAATGCAAGAGATTTTTCCAAATCATGCAAAAAATCTAAGTGAGTTTTTAGATGTTTTAGATGATTATGAATTAAAAACTTTATATGATTTATTAAATAAAATTTACAAAGAAAAAAAGGATTAAAAATGAAAAAGATTACTTTAGGATTATTAAGTATATTTACAGCAAGCTCGTTATTTGCTGGAACTTATAGTGTAGATACATCACATTCAACTGCTGGTTTCTCAGTAAAACATATGATGGTTACAAATGTTGTTGGAAAAATAAAAGATATATCTGGGACTTATGAATATGATGAAAAAGCAAATACTTTATTAAGTGTTCAAGGTGAATTAAATGTTGCTTCTATTGATACAGCTGATGAAAAAAGAGATGCTCATCTAAAAGCTGATGATATTCTAGATGTTGCAAAATTCCCAAAAATAAGTTTTAAATCTACAAAAGTAGAAAAAGATGTAGTTTATGGTGATTTAACTATAAAAGGTATTACAAAAAATATTAAATTAAATCTTGAAAATGGTGGTTCACTAGGTAAAAAATCAGGTTTTTCACTAACTGGAAAAATAAATAGAAGTGAATTTGGTGTAACTTGGAATAAAATTTTAGAAACAGGTGGAGTTGCTGTTAGTGATGAAGTAAAATTAAATATTGATATTGAAGGAAATTTGACTAATTAATTTTAGTCAAATAATATTATGAATCCATCTTTATTTATCTCTCATGGAGCACCTAATATTATTTTTAGTGATTTAAAATCAAAAAAAAGTATTCAAAATCTTAAAAAGATTTTGGATACTCCAAAATATATTATTATAGTATCAGCACACTATGTAACAAAAAATTTAAAAGTTATAAATCCTATTGCAAATAGTTTAATGTATGATTTTTATGGTTTTGAAAAAGAGTTGTATGAGTTCAAATACAATATAAAAAGTGATATAAATTTAACAAATAATCTAATAGAGAAATTAAAAAATCAAGGTATTGATATAAGTATAGATGAAAACCGAACTAGTTATGATCACGGAGTTTGGAGTGTTTTATCTTTAATATATGAAAAACTTGAAATTCCACTAATTCAACTTAGTATTCCAATATCTTATAGCATCAATGAACTATTAAACTTAGGTGAAAAACTAAAAATATTTAAAGATGATGCTTTACTTATTTTTAGTGGTGGAGTTACTCACAATTTAAATGAGATGGGATATGGAAATACTAAAACTTATGCAAAAGAGTTTAATGATACTATTAAAGATATTGTAGAAAATGGAAAAATTGAAGAACTAAAAAATATAAGTAAAGATAAAAATTTTTATAAAAATCATCCTACGCTAGAGCACTTTATCCCTTTGCTTTTAGCTTTTGGAAGTGCTTTTAATAAAAAAGGCGAATCATTTAATAGTGAGATATTATATTCAAATATCTCTATGGAAAGTTTTATTTTTGATAAAAAAGAGGTATAAAAATGATAAAAAAATTACCAAAACAAAATATGGGAAAATCAAATTTAGGTTGGTTACAAAGTCGTTTTCACTTTAGTTTTGCAGAGTACAGAAATCCTAAAAATGTACATTTTGGAGTTTTAAGAGTTTTAAATGATGATTTAGTTGAGGCAAAAACTGGCTTTGAGATGCATCCTCATGAAAATATGGAGATTATCTCATATATTGTTGATGGAGAGATTACTCATAAAGACTCTATGGGAAATAGTGAAACTTTAAAAAGAGGTGAAGTTCAATACTTAAGTGCTGGAGATGGAATATATCATAGTGAAAAAAATGAGAGTGATAAGATTTTAAGATTGCTTCAAATTTGGGTATTCCCACCACAAAAAGGACTTCCACGACTTTATGGTTCAAAAAGATATACAAAAGAGCAAAGAGATAATAAACTTTTACATATAGTTTCAAGTCAAGATGGAAATTGTGATATAAAGATATATCAGGATGTAAATATTTATGTTAGTGAATTTGATAAAGAACTAGAGTTTGAAATAAAAGAAGATAGACAAGTATATTTTGTGCAAATTGAAGGAAGTTCAACTGTAAATGGAGTCGCATTGGATTTTGGCGATGCTATGGAGATTACAGATGAAGATAAAATAGTAATAAATCCTATTTCAAAAAGCCATATTTTATTTATAGAAATGAAAAAATAATATATTTTAAATTAATCTCAAAATAGATATACTAATTCAATTTTAAGGAGTAAAAATGCTAGTTACATTAAATATAAAAAATGAAAGTAAAAAAGATAGTTTTTTAAATTTTTTAGCAACTCTTGATTATATAGAGATTAAATCTCAGCAAAATATTAAAAAAAACAACTCAGAGAAGAAAGATAAATTTAAAGATTTTGCAGGTTTGTGGCAAGATAGAGATATAACTTTAAAAGATATAAGAGAAAAAGCTTGGAAGTAATATTAGATACAAATATTCTAATAGAAATATTAAAAAACAATGAAGAAACAATCGAACTTGTACAAAAGTTTAATACTCATTATATAAGTGTAATAAGCGCTATGGAGCTTTATTATGGTGCTTTCAATAAAACAGAACTAAATAAACTAAAAAAATTTGTAGAACTCTTTCATATAATAAATATAAATGAGGAAATATCAGATTTATCTAAAAAGTTAGTTTTTGATTATGCAAAAAGCCACTCTTTGGATATCCCTGATAGTTTAATCGCAGCAACAGCAATAATAAATAATATAAATCTGCTAAGTTATAACAAAAAAGATTTTAAATTTATAAATAATTTAAAACTTTTATAAATGAAACTACTAAAATAGAAAGAAGTAAAAATGGATCCGAAAAAAAGGTTTGATGTAAAAGTAGGTTTAAAAGTAAATATTGTATTAAAAGCAGATCAAAGAACGGGTAAACTAACTCAAGGAGTTGTAAAAGATATTTTAACAAATTCACCAACTCATCCACATGGAATAAAAGTAAGATTACAAAACGGGGATGTTGGTCGTGTTCAGCAAATACTTTAAAAAAAAGATTAAATTATGAGTATAAAAATTGTTTTAAATGGAGCTGGTAGAATTGGAAAATCAATTTTAAAACAGCTTTTAAATGACGAGAATTTTGAAATTGTAGCAATAAATGAGATAAATCCATCTGTTGAAAATATAGTTTACTCTATAAACTATGATTCAACTTATGGAAAATTAAATGATAAATTTAAAGTTATAGAGAATAGTTTTATACAAAATCAAAAATCAAAAATCAAAATTACAAACTACAAAGATATATCAGAGTTAAATTTAGATGGAGTTGATATTTTAATTGATGCAAGTGGTCAAAAAACTGATTTAAATATATTAAGAAATTTAAAAGTAGATAAAATAATTTTAACTCATCCTCAAAAAGATGCCGATATAAATATAGTTTTGGGTGTAAATGAAGAAAAGCTTGATTTAAAAAATCATAAAATAATATCTACAAGTTCTTGTAATGCAACTGCATTGCTTCCTGCTTTAAAGATAATTGATGATAAAAAAGAGATTCTTTGCGGTGATATTGTAACTATTCATCCGCTTTTAAATCATCAAAGAGTTTTAGATGGAAGCTTCGTTCAAAGTGCTACTAGAGATGTTGATTTAAATTTTGAGTTTGGAAGAAGTTCAACTCAAAATATTATTCCAAGTCAAACAACTACTATAAAAGCTTGCTCTTATGTTCTAGAAAAGTTTAATTCAAATTTAATAAGCTCAAACTCTCTTAGAGTTCCAACAGATACTGTTGGAGTTATAAATGTAACACTTTTTACAAAAGAGATTTCAAGCAAAGATGAGATAAAAAATATTTTTTTAGAGTTTGAGAAAAATCAAAAATTTCCAATAGTTTTAAACAATTTTGAAGCACTTGTTTCAAGTGATTTTAAAAAAGAGAAATTTACAACAATAGTTGATCATAGATTTTTGGAAGTTAAACAAAATATGATAAAACTACTTTTATGGTATGACAATGAGTGGGGATATGCTTCTAAAGTTGTTGAGATTTTAAAATATATAGATATAAAAAAAGGCTAGATAAAAAATCCAGCCTTTAACTTTAAAAAAAGAGTTTTTATATAAACTCTACTTTTCTTTTACCTTCTTTTAACTCACCAATTACATAACCATCAGTGTTTGCTAAAATAGCATCTACATTTGAAGGATTTACAACAAGGATCATTCCAACTCCCATATTAAATGTTCTATACATCTCTTCAAGCTCTACATGTTTACTCATAAATTCAAATATTGGTAAAACTTTTATTTTAGCTCTATCTACAACAGCAGTTAAATTTTCTGGTAAAACTCTTGGAAGATTTTCAGTAATTCCACCACCAGTAATATGTGCTAATGCATTTATTTTATCTTTGTTGGCTTTAAACTCTTTTACATAAATTCTTGTAGGTTCAAGTAAAACATCTTTTAATTTTTTACCTTGAAAATCATCCTCTAAACTCATGCCAAGTTTTTCTAAAAGAAGTTTTCGCACAAGTGAAAATCCATTTGAGTGAACTCCAGAGCTTGGAAGAGCAATTAAAACATCTCCAGCACTTACTCTTTCAACTCTATCAAGCTCATCTTTTTCAGCTATTCCTACACAAAAACCAGCTAAATCAAAATCACCCTCTTTATACATACCTGGCATCTCAGCAGTCTCTCCACCAATTAGTGCACACTCGCTTCTAATACAACCTTGCGCAATTCCTTTTACAACTTGAGTTGCTTCTTCAACTTCAAGTTTTGCAGTTGCATAATAATCAAGAAAAAATAGTGGCTCTCCAAAGTTACAAAGCAGATCATTTGTACACATAGCAACTAAATCAATACCAACAGTGTCAAATTTTTTAGCATCAATTGCTAATTTTAATTTTGTTCCAACACCATCTGTTCCAGCTAAAATAACAGGTTTTTTGTAACCACTTGGAAGTTCAAAAGCACCAGCAAAAGAGCCAATTCCTCCAAGAACTCCAGGAATCATTGTAGATTTTACATAAGGTTTGATATTCTCTACAAACTGATTTCCTGCATCAATATCAACTCCTGCATCTTTGTAACTAACTGTTGCCATTTTTTACCTTTTTTCGTAATATTCTCAAATCTTAAGATTTATTAAAAATTTTTCGGTATTATAGCAGACTATTTATAAATTTTAAGGAATTGAAAAATGAAAGATAATATTACATTTAGTGAAATGATGGTACATATACCACTTTGCACACATAAACTTGCTAAAGATATTTTAGTAGTATCTCAAGAAAATAGTGATTTAATAAATGAGCTTGATAGACATAAAAAAGAGTCTAATTACAAATTTATTGAACTAAACGATTTAGAAAAAATTGAAAACAAATCTTACGATGTAGTAATTTTACCAAATACAAAACTAGATATAAAAATTGTAGGAAAGCTTTTTGATATTTTAAAAGATGATGGGCTTATTGCATTTTCTTCAAAAGTTTTTTCAAGAGATGATAATAGATTAATTGATGATTTAAAACTAGTAGGTGAAAAATTCTGGATAGCAATGCCTTACAGATTTGGACACCAAGCTTCAATAATTGCTTCAAAAAAATATCACCCAACGGCTGATTTAAATCTTCAAA
This sequence comes from Arcobacter thermotolerans, assembly GCF_983172305.1. Taxonomy (NCBI): domain Bacteria; kingdom Pseudomonadati; phylum Campylobacterota; class Epsilonproteobacteria; order Campylobacterales; family Arcobacteraceae; genus Arcobacter; species Arcobacter thermotolerans. The sequence goes on along the minus strand of NZ_CFAFZJ010000003.1, from coordinate 142,023 downwards.
GAGCAGATTTTCTTGATGATTTAGAGTATTATTCAAGTGAAATTCATATAGCTTCTTTTGTTTTTCCAGCAAAACAACATAAAGATTTAACAGGTATTGCAAAAAGATAGTATGAAACAAAAAAAAGAAGATAGTTTTAAAAATGCAATTGCACTTACAGGAGGAATTGCAACTGGCAAAAGTACAGTTTGCAACCTTCTAAAACTTCATGGTTTTTTAATAATAGATGCTGATAAAATAGCTCATAAACTATTAGATGAAAATAGTCAAAAAATAGAAGAACTTTTTGGAAAACAATATGTTGAAAATGGAAAAGTTTTAAGAAAAGAGTTGGGTAAAATAATATTTTCTAATGAAGAGAATAAACTAAAACTTGAAGCACTACTTCATCCACTAATTTTTCAGAAAATCGAAAAAGAGGCAAAACTCTTTGAAGAACAAAATAAACCTTATATTGTTGATATTCCTCTATTTTTTGAAAAGATGCACTACCCTATTTCTAAATCAATTGTTATTTATACTCCAAAAGATTTGCAAATAAAAAGATTGCAAAATAGAGATAATATAAGCAAAGAAGAGGCTATATTGAAAATTTCAAATCAGATGGATATTGAAGAGAAAAAAAGCTTGGGTACATATATAATAGATAACTCAAAAGATTTAAAACATCTTCAAAATGAAGTAGAAAATTTGATATCAAAGGTTTTAAATTAGCTCCTTTACTTAGGAGCTAATTTTTACTCTGCTACATTTATATCTATGCCTTGTTTTAAAAGTTCATCTTGTCTAACTCTTAAATAATCCAAGTAAGTTTTTGGATACTGTATATAGTGTTTCCCACTAACATATCTTAAAACCTCTTTGAAGTGAAAAGGGAAAAGTAAAGCATCTATTGTTGAGATTAACTTTTTATCATCATAAAGCAAAACAGCTGGTCTATAATCTAAATTTATTTTCTCAACCAAAGATTTTGCTGTAGTTTTTTCACCTGTTGGTAAAATTAACTCTTTTGTACTATTTGCATCAACTCTAATAACTGTAAATTTTGAAAACTCATAAATTACATCTTTATTTGTTAGAATTTTATTGTGAAAATGGTCACATTGAATACAATTTTTATCCTCAAAAATAATTGCAACAGGAGTTTTTATTTTAGATAAATCATTTAAATCTTTAAACATTTTATTTTGTATAAAAATATATGTATCTTTTTTATCTAACTTACTTAAGTATGATGTAAAATCCATTTTTTCATAAGATTTTGTCTGTATAAAATCCAAAATATATTGAAAATCTTTGCTATTTCTATATCCATTTACTCTAGCAACTATCTCTTTATTTGAGTTAAAAATAAGAAGTGTTGGACTGTATTGAATTTTTAATTTTTCTGTTAAATCTTTTTCAGTTAAGACATCTCCATCAACCCAAGTTAATTCACGACTTCCTTTAACATTTAGTTCAATAACATCAAAATTATTTTTGATAAATTGGCTAGTTTTGTTATCTTCTTCAAAACTCTCTTTTAGCATTTTTGAACAATAAGGACAACCTTCAAAATCCAAAAATATCATAAAATGCTTATTCTTTTCAGTAGCTTCTTCAATATCTTCACTTATATCTAAAAAACTATCCTTAAACCAACTAGGTACTTCATGATTTGAAGAACCAATAACTTTCCCCTCTTTTGCGTTTAAAGTTGTAGCAAAAAATATTGCAACAAAAATTAAAAATAAACGTCTAAATATAAACTTCATAATCTCTCCTATATTTAAAATAATAATGATTCTATTCAAATTATCATTATAAAAAGCTATAAATTTGAATTCTTTAATCTAAAAATGATAGAATTCTTTTTATAAAATAAAATTTACTATAAATATAATTTAATCTTATGATAAATGTCTATAAGAATAAATTGTGTTTATATAAAATCTTAATATTTTTTATGTAAAAGGATTTAAAATGAGCGAAAAAAATGAGTTTGTAAAAAAAACTTCTTATCGTAAAAAGAGATATTTTGTTTATGCAATTGTTTCAATAATATCATTAGTAATGCCATTTATTCAAATAAATGGAAATCAATTATTCTTATTATCTTTTGATAAAAAACAGTTTCATCTTATGGGAACTGCTTTTGATATGCAAGAGTTATACTTAATGCCATTTTTATTGATGTTGCTATTTATAGGAATTTTTGCAATAACTTCAATTGGTGGTAGAGCTTGGTGTGGTTGGGCATGTCCTCAGACGATTTTTAGAGTAATTTATAGAGATTTAATTGAATCAACACTTTTAAAACTTAGAAGAATAAAAAATAAACAAAAAGATATTGATTTAAGTAAAAATGGAAATAAAATCAAAAAATTTGTTGGTGTAATTTTATGGTCTATTTTATCTTTAGTTGCAGCATCAAACTTTATGTGGTATTTTGTTCCTCCTCAAGATTTCTTTGCATATATTCAAGACCCACTTGAACATATGTTTTTAATAGGAATTGTTTTAAGTATAGCTGCATTTTTAATCTATGATGTAATTATTTTAAAAGAAGATTTCTGTGTATATATCTGTCCATATTCAAGAGTTCAATCTGTTTTGTATGATAATAATACTTATCAAGCAATCTACTCTACAAAAAGAGGTGGAAAAATATATGATGAAAATAAAGAAAAAGTTGTTTGGAAAATAAAAGATTTACCAGACCCTGCAAATGAGTGTACTGCTTGTGAAGCTTGTGTTACTGTTTGCCCTACTCATATTGATATTAGAAAAGGTTTACAACTAGAGTGTATAAACTGTCTTGAGTGTGTAGATGCTTGTACAACAGTTATGGGAAAACTTGGAAAACCATCTTTAGTTCAATGGTCAAGTACAAATACTATAGTTGAAAATAAACCAACAAAACTTCTTAGAAAAACAACAATTATGTATTTTATCTCTCTTACTATCACTTTTGCTCTACTTTTTGCTATGAGTGGAGAAAAAGAGTATATGCTTTTAAATGTTAATAAAGATACAGAACTTTATAAGATAAAAGATGGAAATGTTGTATCAAATAACTATTTATTACTTTTCCAAAATACTGAGTCAAAAACTCTAACTTACGAATTAGAAATAGTAGATAATCCAGATATAAAAATCACAAGATTTGAACCATTTACTCTAAGTCCTGGAAAAATGGCAAAAAAAGTTGTGATTCTTGAAACAGATAAACTTTTAGTAGATAATAATCTAAAAGATACTCCAATTACAGTAACTATTAAGGCTTATGCTAAAGAGGATCCAGAAAAAGTAAAAGTATTTAGAAAAGCTACTTTCTTCTTCCCTAGATCTGATAAACTTCAAAAATAAATATAGAGTGCAATAGCACTCTATATTTTTAAATATCTTCTTAATTAAAATTTAGATAAAATCACAGCTTATATATTTTAAAAATTCAATAATATTTACGGAGTATTTTAATGACAAAATTCATTTTTGTAACAGGTGGAGTTTTAAGTTCTTTAGGAAAAGGAATTACATCGGCTTCAATTGCTACAATATTAAAACAATCTGGATTTAAAGTAAGTATGTTAAAAATTGACCCTTACTTAAATGTAGATCCAGGAACTATGAGCCCTTTAGAACATGGAGAAGTTTTTGTAACAGCTGATGGAGCTGAAACTGACCTTGATTTAGGAAACTATGAAAGATTTATAGATAGAACTTTAACAAAAATAAATAGTTTTACAACTGGTCAAGTTTATCAAAGTGTTATAAAAAGGGAGAGAGAAGGTGGTTATCTTGGAAAAACTATTCAAGTAATTCCTCATGTTGTTGATGAGATAAAAAATAGAATTTTTGCTGCTGCTGAAGGAAATGAATTTTTAATTATTGAAATTGGTGGAACAGTTGGAGATATAGAGAGTCTTCCATTCCTAGAAGCTATTCGTTCTATTAGACACGAACTTCCAAAATCAAACACTATGAATATTCATGTAAGTTTAGTTCCATATATTAAAGCAGCAGGAGAACTTAAAACAAAACCAACTCAACACTCTGTTCAAGAGTTAAGAAGAATTGGTATAACTCCTCATATGTTAGTTTGTAGAACAGAAAAAGAGCTTCCAAAAGCTCTAAAAGACAAATTAGCACTATCTTGTGACATTGACAGAAATGCTGTTATTGAAGCTGGTGATGCGCAATCTATTTATCAAATGCCTTTACATTTTATAAAAGATGGTATTTTAACTCCTCTTCAAGAACATTTTAATATCAAAATAAAACCAAATATGGAGAAATGGGACACTTTAGTAAAAAATATTTTAGTTCCGCAAGATGAAGTTACTATTGGCTTTGTTGGAAAATATCTTGATTTAAAAGAGTCTTACAAATCTTTAACTGAAGCTTTAATTCATGCAGGTGCTCATCTAAATACAAAAATAAATATTCACTGGTGTGATAGTGAAAGAATTGAAGATTTAGGAGCTTATGAAGTTATTGGGAATGTAGATGCTATTTTAGTTGCAGGTGGATTTGGAGCAAGAGGTGTTAAAGGAAAACTTGAAGCTATTAAATATGCAAGAGAAAATAATATAACTTTCTTAGGAATTTGTCTAGGAATGCAACTTGCAATTATTGAGTTTGCTAGAAATGTTTTAGGAATTGAAGATGCAAACTCTATTGAATTTGATAGTGAAACAAAAAATCCTCTAATATATTTAATTGATGAATTTATTGATCAAAGTGGAAATAAACAACTAAGAACTAGTAAATCACCTCTTGGTGGAACTATGAGATTAGGAGAGTATCCTTTCGAACCACTAAAAGGTTCAAAACTACAAAAAGCATATGGAAATAATAAAGAGTATTTTGAAAGACATAGACACAGATATGAAGCAAATCCAAAATATAAAGAGGCTTTAGAAAAAGCTGGAATGATTATTTGCGGTGAATCAAATGGACTTATTGAAGCAGTTGAACTACAAGACCATCCTTGGTTTGTAGGTGTTCAATTTCATCCAGAATTTACATCTCATTTAGAGACACCAAATCCTATAATTTTGGATTTTGTAAGAAAAGCTAACTCTCCTAAATAATGTCGAAAATCACAAAGGATAGACTTTTTGAAATCTTAAATGCAAGGCATTTGAATAATCCATATTCAAAACTTGCATCTATACCATCTTTTAATAACTTCAAAGATATCAATATCGCTACAAAAAGAGTAAAACAAGCTATTTTGAGTGGTGAAAAAATAACTATTGTTGGAGATTATGATGTAGATGGTATTGTATCTACTACTATTATGATAGATTTTTTTAACTCTTTGGGTATAAAAGTTGATTATATTATTCCAAATAGATTTGAGCATGGTTATGGTTTATCTGTTAAAATTGTTGATATGATTGATAGTGGTTTAGTAATTACTGTTGATAATGGAATAACTGCATATGAAGCATCTTTAAAACTAAAAGAGAAGAATATTGATTTAATAATCACAGACCACCATACAGTTGGAGATAAAGTTCCAATAGCACTTGCAATTATTAACCCAAAACAAAATGATTGTAATTTTGAATTTAAAGAGATTTGTGGAGCTCAAGTTGCTTGGTATTTTTGTGCTGCAATAAAAAATGAGATGAACTATGATATAAATATGAGTTCATATTTAGACCTTTTATGCTTAGCAATAATTGCAGATATTATGCCTATGACAAGCCTTAATTACACTATGGTAAGACAAGGATTAAAAAAGATAAAAAACTCTTCTAGAGAAGCTTTTAAACTTTTAAATTCTCACTTAAAAAAAGATATTTTAGTTTCTGATGATATTGGATTTACAATTGCTCCAAAACTAAATAGTGCTGGTAGAATGGATGATGCAACTGTTGCATTAAAATTTTTATTATCAAAAGACCAATCTAGCGCATATGAAAGTTTAGCTGTTTTAGATGAATTGAATAGTTACAGAAAAACTATTCAAGAGAGAATTTCTAATGAAGCAGAGCAAAAATCAAATAAAGAGGATAGAGCTGTTATTGTTTGGGCTGAAGATTGGCATGAAGGAATTATTGGTATTGTTGCTTCAAAACTCTCAAATAGTTATAAAAAACCTGCTTTTATATTTTCAATCCAAAATGGTATTGCAAAAGGTAGTGCAAGAGCGAACTCAAATATAAATTTATATGATTTAATATCTAAAGCTTCACATCTTCTTTTAGGTTTTGGTGGACATAAAAATGCTGCTGGTCTATCTTTATTGGAAGAAAATCTACCTGAATTTAAAGAAATAATAAACAAAGAGCTAGAAAAATCAGATGATATATTGCACAATGAGTTTATAACTTTGGGTGAACTTGATGTTAGTAGTGTAGATTTGGAGTTTATATCTATTATTGAAAGTTTTGAACCTTATGGACTTGAAAATGATAGACCATTTTTTAAAGTTTCAAATGCAAATCTTATAAAATCAGAACTAATAGGTAAAGATAAAAATCATCTAAAATTAACTTTAAGTAGTGATGGATTTGTTTTTGAAGCTTTGAAGTTTTTTAACTCAAATACAAATTTAAATAATAGATTGGATTTGATAATATCAATTTCAAAAAATGAGTTTAGAGGAGTAGTTACTCCAACTTTTTTAATTCAAGATTTTTTATAAGACCATAGGTCTTCTAATACTATTTCTAAATTCCATATCTCGATTTTGAGATATTCCCTCAAGATCTAATATTTCACTATCTAAATCTGTTCTAGCAAAAGATGAGCTAAGTATATTTCCACTATTTATATCTATTAATTTTATAAAAAGATTTAAGCTTTTATTAGAAATAGAGTAAGTTCCAACAACTGCATATCTTGATTTTACATTATCACTTAAAATTCTATTTTTTTCTCTAGTTAAAAGATTAAACCCAGATGGTCCAAATTCAAACTCTTTTCCTAGTTCTATCTCTTTTACAATAACATCTAAAGATGATAATCTATCTTTTAAAAGATTTGATAGTAAAAAACCAAGTTGAGATCTATTTTTTAAATTATCAAGATTTACAAAATCTGATACCAAAACAACCTCATCGTAAGCTACATTTTTCTTTATCTTCATAGCTGATTTTTTTACCATATCGTTTAACATTGAATCAAAATTTGTATTTTTTGAAATTGGGTCTTTATATGCTCCACAAGAGCTTAAAAAAAGTGTTAAGAGTATTAAAGATAGATAAAATCTAAATACTCTTAATTTTTTTAAAATCATAAAACTACTTCTCTTTTACAATTTTTATAGTTCTCATAGGGGGACAATCTCCAAACATTGTACAATCATGAGCTAATCCATGAACATAAGTAGATCTTGCACTTGTTATTACTTTACCAGTTATGTTATCAATAACTCTTGCATTTAAAATAACTTTTCCATTTTGTCTTGAGTAAGTACCAACAACAACATAAGTACTAGGAACCTCTTTTTTTAACTCATGTGGTTTTCTACTTAAAAAATACTCACCTTTATCGTTAATTGAAATAGCCATTTGTCCTCTAAACTCAATTAGATTAAATCCTCTATTAGATAACTCATCAATCATACTTTCACCAACAACTCTTCCAAACTCTGAAGTTGTTTTGAATTGATCTAATCTTACAAAAGAAGTTACAATTAATGGCTTACTAGTATCAAGTTTTTTATTTACCATCATCTGTGTTGCAAGAGATGATATAGTTGCTTCTAAACTATTTTGAACTGTAATATTTTCTTGTTTATAGTTCGCAACATTCATACCATCTTTCATCTGATTTACCTTATCTGATTCAGTTTGTACCTCTTTGTTTTTTTGAGTACATCCTGCAAGAATAGTTATAAAACATACAAAAATAGCAAATTTTAAAATCTGTTTAGACATTTACAATCCCCTTTTTAAATTCTTAAGATTTTATTTAAAATTTACTTATATATCCTTTATAAAAGCTTATATAAACCAAATTTCAATATAATAAACTTCAATTTTGAGTTAAGCTTCATTCTTGAAGCCCTTTAGGATTTGCTACTTTAACAATTTTTTATAAATTGTGTTAAAAGTAGTTAAAAAATATTAGTTCCTTTTTAAATAGGAACTATTTAAAAAAGGATAATTTATGGCAAAAATTTTAGTTCCAATAGCAAATGGATTTGAAGAGATAGAGGCAATTTCAGTTATTGATATTTGCAGAAGAGCAGGAATAGAAGTTGTGACTGCTGGGGTTGAAGATAAAGTTTTAATTGGTGCTCATAATATAAAAATTGAGATGGATAAGAAAATTGATGAAGTAAAATCAAGTGATTTTGATATGATAGTTCTTCCAGGTGGTCTTCCAAATGCTTTTACTTTGGCTGAAGATAAAGATGTTCAAAGACTTTTAAAAGAGTTTGAAGAGAAAAACAAAAAAATTGGAGCTATTTGTGCAGCGCCTTATGCACTTCACAAAGCAGGAGTTTTAAATCAAAACTATACTTGCTATCCAAGTTTTGAAAAAAAGATAAAAGATGATGGCTACCAAAATGATAAAAATGTGGTTACTGATAATAATGTAATCACATCAAGAGGACCAGCAACTGCTATTGATTTTGCACTTGAAATTGTAAAAACTTTAAAAGGTAATGATATTTATCACCAAATTAAAACAGGTCTTCTAGCATAAGTTTGTAAGCCTTTATTTAAGGCTTACAAACTTTTAATTACTTCAAAAACAAATTTTAGATAGAATCTTTAGTTAAAAAATAAAATAGAAGATTTATAAAATATGTCACAAATACCACAATTTACACATTTACACTTACATACAGAATATTCACTACTTGATGGTGCAAACAAAATAAAACCTCTTGCAAAAAAACTAAAAGAGTTTGGCATGAAAAGTGTTGCTATGACTGACCATGGAAATATGTTTGGAGCAATAGATTTTTATAATGCAATGAAAAATGAGGGGATAAAACCAATCATTGGAATGGAAGCATATATTCACAATAGCGAAGATTTAGGAGACAAAACAAATAGACAAAGGTTTCACTTATGCTTATATGCAAAAGATGAGATAGGTTATAAAAATCTTATGTATCTTAGTTCTCAAGCCTATATAAATGGGTTTTACTACTATCCTAGAATAAATAAAGAGCTTTTAAAAAACCATTCTGAAGGTCTTGTTTGTAGTGCTGCTTGTTTACAAGGAGAGGTAAACTGGCATCTAAATACTCAAAATGAACGAAATGTTAAAAATGGTGCAAAAGGTTATGAAGAGGCAAAAAAAGTAGCACTTGAATACAAAGAGATATTTGGTGATGATTTTTATTTAGAAATTATGAGGCACGGTATTGGTGACCAGCATTTTGTAGATGACCAGATTTTAAGAATCTCTGCTGAGACTGGAATAAAAGTTGTTGCGACAAATGATACACACTATTTAGAACAAAAAGATGCCGATGCTCATGAAGCTTTTATGTGTATTGCTATGAATAAACTCTATGACGACCCAAATAGATTAAGACATAGTGTTCATGAGTTTTACTTAAAATCACAAGAGCAAATATATAAGCTCTATGCAGATATTCCTGAAGCTATAGAAGCTACTCAAGAAATAGCTGATAAATGTAATCTTACAATCAAGCTAGGAAATCCAACACCACCAAACTTTAAATTTACAAGAGATAAATTAAAAGAGTTAAATATAGATATTCCTGAACCACAAAATGAGTACTCTTTAGAAAATGATAAGGTTTTATTTGCATTTGAGTGCAGAAAAGGTTTAGAAGATAGATTAAAACTAGTTCCCAAAAATAAACATCAAGAGTATAAAGATAGATTAGAAACAGAAATAGAAATTATTAATAATATGAAATTCCCAGGATATATGTTAATCGTTTGGGATTTTGTGAAAGTTGCAAAAGATATGCAAATTCCTGTAGGTCCAGGAAGAGGATCGGCTGCTGGAAGTTTAGTTGCATATAGTCTTAAAATTACGGATATTGACCCTATTCCTTATGGTTTACTTTTTGAGCGATTTTTAAATCCAGAGCGGGTAAGTATGCCCGATATTGATATGGACTTTTGCCAAAGCCGTCGTGGTGAGATTATCGATTATGTTGTAAATCAATATGGACGAGCAAACGTTGCACAAATTATAACTTTTGGTAAACTTTTGGCAAAAGGAGTTATACGAGATGTTGCAAGAGTTTTAGATATGCCTTATGCAAAAGCTGATGCTATGGCAAAACTAATTCCTGATGAGTTAGGAATTGATTTAAAAAACTCTTGGGAGAAAGAGCCAAAAATCAAAGAACTTTGCGAAACAGATCCCCTTGCAGCTAGAGTTTGGGAATATGCTCTTGCTTTAGAGGGATTAAATAGAAATGCTGGAACTCATGCAGCTGGAGTGGTTATCTCAAATGAACCACTTTGGAATAAAACTCCTCTTTTTAAACCAAGCGGACTTGATACTCTTGCAACTCAATACAATGGAAAATATATTGAAGATGTAGACTTAATTAAATTCGACTTTCTTGGACTTAAAACCCTTACAGTTATTGATGAAGCTTTAAAATTAATAGAACAAAGACATGGTAAAAAAATAGATTTTGCAACTGTTGATGTAAATGATAAAGGTGTTTATGATTTAATCCAAACAGGAGATACTTTAGGACTATTTCAAATAGAATCTGATGGTATGCAAGATTTATGTAAAAGATTAAAACCATCAAATTTTGAGGATATTGTAGCCGTTCTTGCACTTTATAGGCCAGGACCTATGGAATCTGGAATGCTAAATGACTTTATAGAGAGAAAACACGGGCGTGCAAAAATTGATTACTTCCATGATGAACTAGAAATTGCACTAAAACCTATTTTAGAAAATACTTATGGAGTTATTGTTTATCAAGAGCAAGTTATGCAAATTGTTCAAAGTGTTGGAGGTTTCTCTTTAGGAGGAGCTGATTTAGTAAGACGTGCTATGGGTAAAAAAATCAAAGAGGAGATGGATAAGCTAAAAGGTCAATTTGCTTCTGGTGCAGAGCAAAAAGGATTTACAAAAGCCTATGCAGAGGAACTTTTTGATTTGATTGTAAAATTTGCTGGATATGGATTTAATAAATCTCACTCAGCAGCATATGCTCTAATAACATTCTATACATCATACTTAAAATGTTACTATCCAGCAGAATTTATGGCTGCTTTATTAACTTTGGAAAAAGATAATACAGATAAAGTTGTAAGGTATGTTGATGAAGTAAAAAGATTAGGACTTGAGCTATTTGCTCCTGATATAAATAAATCTGATTTAGTATTTTCAGCAAGAGTTGTAGATAATAGAGAAGTTGTTATGTTTGGAATGGGCGCAATTAAAGGTGCTGGAGATGTTGCTATAAACTCAATATTAAATGCAAGAGAAGATGGAGATTTTAAAAATCTATCAGACTTTGTATCAAGAATAGATGCTAGTAAAGTTAATAAAAGAGTTATAGAATCTTTAGCAAAAGCAGGAGTTTTTGATAGTTTTGGATACTCAAGAAATGCACTTCTAAGTCAAATAGAAAAAATAGTTGATGGCGCTTCAAAAGCTTCAAATGCAAAAAAAATGTCATCTGGTTCTTTGTTTGGAGATAGTACTGAGCTTACAAATATAGAAATTGAACTTGATAATTTGCCTGAATATTCAAAAAAAGAGATTTTAGAACTTGAAAAAGCAAGTCTTGGTTTTTATGTTTCAGGTCATCCTCTTGATGAGTACAAAGATAAAATAGAAAAGATAAACTACACTTTATCTTCACAAATAGATGAAATAGCAGATGGTAGCCAGATTTTAATTGTTGGAAAAATTGAAACAATATCTGAGAAAATATCAAAAAAAGGTTCTAAATTTGGAATTGTATCAATTTTGGATTTTCATGGAACTGTTGAATTTATGCTTTTTGAAGATAAATTAAAAGAACTTCAAGAGAATTTTGATTTAAATGAACCAATAGCGTTTAAAGTTAGAATCTCAAAAAATGACCAATTTACAAGAATGAGTGTTTTAAAAATAGAGACTATTTTTGATGCCCAAAAAGAGAAAATAAAAATTAAGGCAAAAGAGATAGAAGAGCCACCATTAACTGTAGCTCTTCCATTTTCAGAAGATGAAAACTCTATTTATAGTTTATTTGATTTAATAATAAATAATCAAGGAAAAAGAGAGCTAAAGATAATAATAAAATCCAAATTAGCAGACCTAGAGCTTGAAAGTGGTATAAAAGTATCAAATGCAGTTGAAAAACTAATTCACAATATAAAAGGAGCATATATAATAGATGATGAAAATTCTATTAACAAATGATGATGGATATGATGCCGTAGGACTTAAAGCTTTAATAAAAGCTTTAACACCAATAGCAAAAGTAATGGTAGTAGCACCTGCAAAAAACAAATCAGCATGTGGTCACTCTTTAACTTTAGATAAGCCATTACGACTTATAAGCGTTGATGATGAATACTATAAAATAGATGATGCAACACCAACAGATTGTATATACTTATCTTTAGGTCACCTTTTTAAAAATGGTTACCGACCTGATTTGGTAATAAGTGGTATAAATATTGGTGCAAATATGGGAGAAGATATCACATATAGTGGAACAGCAAGTGCTGCAATGGAGGCTGTAATTCATGGAGTTCCAGCAATTGCCATATCTCAAGTTTGTAAAGATATGTGCAGAAGTATTGTTGTTGATTGGGATTTTGAGCTAGCTTGTAAGGTAATTTTAGATCTTATAGCTAGAATAAAAAATGGCTCTTTCCCACTAGCTGAAAGAAAGTTTTTAAATGTTAATATTCCACCTTTAAAAGTAAAAGATTGCAAAGGTGTAAAAATCACAAAAGCTGGATATAGAGAGTATGGAAATGATGCACATAGACATACAAATCCAAGAGGTGAAGAGTATTATTGGATAGGACTTCATCCATTAAGATGGAAACCTAGTCTTGATAGTTCTTGTGACTTTGAAGCTATAAAAAATGGCTATGTATCAATCAGTCCAATAATGCTAGATATGACATCTCATAGCGATATAAAAAATTTGGAAAATTGGCTAGAAAAATAAAAAACAAAAATTAAACAAAGGAAAGTCAAACTATGAATTTCAAAAATTCAATTACAAAACATATAACAAAACTTGTAGGAACTCTAAAAAATGAAGATGAACTTCAAGAAGTATTAAAACGAAAATTTACAAAAAGAGAGTACAAAACTTTCATAGCTTTTGAAGAGGGTAAAGATATAGATGAAATAAAAACTCTTTTAAAAGAAGAAGATACAAAAGAGGTAGAAAAAATCTACCAAACTGCTATTAAAAAATTAAATCAAGAGATTTTTAAAAGGGAGTTAGTAGATTTATAAAAATCTACAACACCATTTTTATATCACTGTGCTCACCTAATAGTCTAAAAATCTCAGTTCTATCATCATCATTGTGTACTAGCATCTCCAAACTATAACTTTTGAATTTACCTTTTGAACTAGTTTTTGATGGTTTTAAGTTATGTTCTCGTTCAAAAATAACCTCTTTTACACATTTTTTAATATTACAAGTTTCCAAAACAACAAGTTTGTATTCCCAACTACAAGGGTAGTTTAACTCTAATTTTTTATCACTTAAATCTATCATCTTTTAAAATCTCCACTTTTTCCACCGCTTTTACTTTCAAGCTGAATATCTGAAATTATCATACTTTTATCAATAGCCTTTACCATATCATAAATTGTAAGAAGTCCAACACTAACACCTGTTAAAGCTTCCATCTCAACACCTGTTTGCCCATTTAATTTTGCTGTAACAAAAAGTTTAAAACTATTTGTTTGTGGTAACTCTTCTATATCACAGTTAATTCCATTCAAAAGTAAAGGATGGCACATAGGTATTAATTCGCTTGTCTTTTTTGTCCCCATAATTGCTGCTATTACGGCCGTTTGTAAAACTGGACCTTTTTTAACAACATTTCCAATAATTGCATCATAAGCCTCTTTACTCATAGTAATCTTTCCACTTGCAACTGCAATTCTATGTGTCTCATTTTTTCCTGAAACATCTACCATTTTTGGTCTATTATTATCATCAATATGTGTTAAATTCATAATATATTCCTTAATATTTAAAAAAATTATTCTATTCTAATATAGATTAAATAGGAATTAAGTTTATTTAATTATAATCCAAGCTCAAATTTAAAAAGAAAGTGGGTGATTTTAGTGCCAGGCATTAAAGTTAGAGATAATGAATCTTTTGACGAAGCGTATAGAAGATTTAAAAAGCAATGTGATAGAAACCTTATAGTTACAGAAACAAGAGCTAGAAGATATTTTGAACCAATGACTGAAATCAGAAAAAAACAAAAAATTTCTGCTAGAAAGAAAATGCTTAAAAAATTATATATGCTTAGAAGATACGAATCTAGATTATAAGATTTATTATTTTCCAAGTAAAAGCCCAGTTCTTAGGAATTGGGCTTTTTTTATTTAGATTAACTTAAATAACACTAAACTAATAGCCATAACAAACATTCCCAAAGAGATACCAACTATTGTAGTATGAGCATTTCCATAAACTCTTGAAGCTGGTAAAAGCTCATCAAAAGATATATAAACCATAATTCCAGCAACAATTCCAAAAACAATTGCCAAAGTAGCATCTCCCATAAAAGGAAGAAGCAAGAAAAACCCAACAACAGCACCAAGAGGTTCAGCTAGTCCTGAAAGTGTTGCATACCAAAATGCTTTTTTCTTCTCTCCAGTTGCGTGATAGATTGGTAAAGATACTGCCATTCCTTCTGGAATATTGTGAATTGCTATTGCAAATGCGATTGTAATACCAACTGTTGGGTTTTCCAAAGCTGAAACAAATGTAGCAAAACCTTCTGGAAAGTTGTGAATTGCTATTGCGATTGCTGTGAAAATTCCTGTTCTTCTTAGCTTTGAATTTCTTATTAGTGAAGATTTTGTATCTGGTTTTAACTCTTGAAGCTGATTGTCGCTTTTTGGTTCGTGTGGATTTAAATCCTCTGGAATTACTTTATCTATAAAGGCTGTTAAAATTATTCCTATAAAAAAGCAAATTATTGTTAAAAATTCTCCTGTAATAGGATTTTCATAGAGATTGGTAAAAGATTCTCTTGATTTAACTAAAATCTCCATAAAAGATACATAAATCATAACTCCAGCTGAAAATCCCATACCAATTGATAAAATAAAGTAGTTATCTTTTTTTGAGAAAAATGCCAAAATAGCACCAATAGATGTAGCAAATCCTGCGAAAAAAGTTAGCATTGCAGCGAAAAGAAAGGTTTCAAGTGAGATGTCTTGCATAAATTACCTATGATTTATTTTTTAAAATTTGGATTATATCATATTTGATTTTTACACTTCTAGCTTATTTAAAATCTCATATCCTTCGTAGTAGTAAGATTGTTCAATTCCTTTAAAAATAACTTCTCTATCATCTATTTTAGGAGTTAAATTTTCACTTAAGAGTGTTCTTATTTCTAAATCATTTATAGGGCTTCTTTCCATTGCTTGAAGATATAACTCTTTAGGAACATTTTGCCAATCAACAACTTTTTTAAGCTCTTTTTTTAGTATCATATCTAGCCATATTCTCATAGTTCTACCATTTCCTTCTAAAAATGGATGAGCTATGTTCATTTCAACATATTTTTCAATAATCTCTTTAAAATTGCTTTGTGGCATTTGCTCTATTTTTGGTAATATCTCTTTTAGATATAAACTATTTGCAAATCTAAATCCACCTTTTGAGATATTTAGTTCTCTTAGTTCACCAGCAAAATCATATAGTCCATCAAAAAGATATTTATGTATTTGTTGTAAGCCTTTTAATGTTCCAATTTCAATATTATCTATATCACAACTTTCAAATAATTTGTATGCTTTTTCTAAACTTTCTTTGTCTATATTTTTCATCTTTAGCCTTTATTTTAGATATTTGTTTTTAAAGCCTATCAAAGGCTTTTTTATATACTTCCATATCATCTCTTTGCCCAACAGCAATAGTGTAAATTGTCAAAATATCATCTTGCACTTCGAAAACTATTCTCACTCTTTTCTTATCAATATAAACTTTTTTAAATCCACTTAAATTCATACCATTTTTATTTCCAAGGTTTTCACCTATTTGTGGAGATTGTTGAATTTGTTTTAATTTTTTAAATACTTTGATAACCAAAGCATTATCTAAAACTTTTAAATCATCATAAACTTTATCATGAAGTTTTAAAGAATACATTATAAGTTATCCAAATTTATATTTAGTTTCTTTGCCATATCTTCCAAAGAGATATAACTGTCTTTTGGCTCTTTTTTTCTTTGTTCCACAACTTCAAAAATCTCTTTATGCTCCAAATATTCTAAAAACTTTTCAAGTTTTTTTAGTTTTTCATACTCTTGTGTAGAGATAACGACTGCTTCAAGTCGATTGTTTTTTAAAATTCCGACTTTTTCTAAGCTTCTCTCTTTTACATCTGTTAGGATTTTGCTTATTTGTTTTGTGAAATCTGTAATTGATAAAAGTTCATTTTGTGTATAACTTACCATAATTTACTCCTAAATTTAATATGAAATATTATAGTAAATTTACCATAAAAAATATATAAATATTTGATTTTTACACTTCTAGCTTATGTAAAATATCATCTAAATTTAAAGAGTTCAAACTCATCTTTGAAAAGGCAAACCATTTTTTACCCAAATCTTTCAAACTTGCTCCCAAATGATAAATCTCTTTTTTATCGATAATTAAAAATCTATCGTGGCTAGATTTAAAAGTTTTTAGAGAGATATTTTTATATTGTTTTGAATATTTTTCGAAATCTAGTTTTAGCTGTTTTGAAATTGTTGAAGTATAGATTGTGAAATTTATATTTGGATATTTAGAAAAAAGAGTAAAAACTGTCTCATCAATATAGTTATCTATTAATATAACTTCTTCTTTTGCTAGTTTTAGCAAATCATTTACAAAACTGTAAGCATCGTAAATTTGCCCATCAAAAAAGATGTTTTGATTAAATTCCAAAGAGTTGTTTTTTATTTTTGATTTTATAAATTGCATATCATTTTCAAGTGCAAAAAGCCTTTGTTCTGTAATTTTGTGATTATTTATCGCATATCCATTTTGAATATAGTTTTTTAACACAGATGTTGCCCATTGTCTGAATTTTGTAGCTCTTAAAGAGCTTACTCTATACCCAACACAAATAATTACATCTAAATTATAATGCTTAAGTTCTCTTTTTACTAATCTATTTCCTTCTTTTCGAACTACCGAGAAAAACTCGGTAGTTGAATTCTCATCTAGCTCTTTTTCTAAATATATATTCTTTAAGTGCAAACCAACATTATCTGTACTTGTATCAAATAACTGAGACATTTGTAATTGTGTTAGCCAAATTGTTTCACTATCAACCGAAACTTTAAGTTCTAGTTCACCATCATTGTAAACCACTAAATTTGATAAATCTTGCATTTTGTTTCCTCTTTCTTGAAGATTTTTTAAATCTTAGCAAAAAAGAGTAAAAGGGGAAAGGAATATTACAATTTGTAATTAAATTTGATTTTTATATTTTAAAGATTTTTGTAGTTAAGGTTTACTACAAAAAATACTAACAATATAGCTATTTAACTCTATTTCTGCTTCAAAATGAAAAGAGTATTTTATTTATCAAACTTTTTAGCAATTTTTCTAAAAACTTCATCTCCATTTATAAGCTCTGTTTGATTTAATTCAATTTGATTTTTTCGCTCTTTTGCCTCTTTTATCCATAAATCAGTTATTGTTTTATCTGTTGGATTTAAGCTAGATAATATTTTATCAACAATTTTTGTTTTTATATCTATTGGTAAAAGTTCTACTTCATCTAATAGTTGTTTTTGATTTAATGCCAACATTTTAAATCCTTTTTTAAATTAAGTTGCTGATTATATCATATTTGATTTTCTATATTTTAGAGGAAAATCTGATAATGCTTTAATAGTTTTTAAAAGTTCTTTTTTGAAATTTTGTGCAGCAGATAATTTATCTTTTGATATAAATTCATAAATAATATATAAATTTTTTTCAAAATTATTTGAAAGTTTAATTTGCATATTTTTTATCTATTTCTTTTTCAAATAAATCAAATCTTTTCTCAAACTCATCTATTGAATAAAGCTTTTCTTTGCCATCTTTTATATCTTCTCTTATTTTTTGAAGTTGTTTTTTTCTATCATCAAAATATATATCTTCATAATCGCTACTATTTCGAACTAATATTTTATTTTGATTTTTTTGTACAAAGTTTAGAAACTCTTTCAAAAAACTATCTTGAATATCTATTGTTAAAGTTTTCATAAAAAATCCTTTTTAAATCAAGTTTTGGATTATATCATATTTGATTTTTATATTTTAGATGCTTTGGAAGTGGGACTTCAGTCCCACCATTTGTTTTATTAATGGGACTGAAGTCCCATTTCCAAATTTTAAAGTCCATTTCCGAAAATTGCCACTAAATGCCTTCTACAATTTTTATCTCATCAGAAGTTAAATCGTAGTGTTTTATTTTTTTACATTATTTGTTAAAACTATTTAATTTGATATATTTTAATTCTCTTTTTTTATATTTATTGATAATTTGTTTTTTTAATAAAATAAAATATTTATATAAAGTGCCCATAAAATAGCTATTTCAATAAATTTGTTTTATTTTTTAGAGAAAATTTGTTTTTTATTTGCCAATAAAATAAACCATATTTTTCTTTTCTCCAGATCTATTTATTTCACCTTCATCATACATTTTATAAATAACTCTTCGTAAATAATTTAAATCAAAATCTCCCATTCTTTTATGTATTTCAGAAATTTTACTATTTGGATATAGTTTTAAATCATGTTCAAAAGAAGATAATATTTTTTGATTAATCATACACATTAAACCTTTTGTGCTTATAAGGCTATTTAACATTCCCATCAAAAAATGATGAGAATGTGTAAAAATTAATTAGGTAATGAATAACCTAATTCTTCTTTTATTAAACTATATACTTCTTTATGAGTTGAATATTTGATTATATTGTCAGAACATTTCTTAGATAAAAAAGCAGATACCTTATCTTTATTTGAACCATATAGTCCAGCTACATATCCATCTTCATGCTCTTGTTTACAGTTAAAAAACTTATCATCTCTTGCTTTATCTCTTGCCATTTGTTATTACCTCCTTTCTTAAATTTATAAATTTCAAAAAAAACATTACAATTTTAATTTTGTTTTTTATCATTTTTATCATTCTTTATTGAATTATTATTAACTACAGGCTTTACTTCTTGTACAATATTTTTTTTACTTGAACTATAAAGTCCACTAGCACTATCTTGACAATATGTTATAGTTTTTTTATTAGACATTTTACCTCCTTTATAGATTTTTTTGTATTACTATTAATAAGATAAATATTGATGAAAAAAGTATGGAAATTTTAAATACTCTTGATGTTAAAAAATCAATTTTTTGCATTCTATTCTCTAGTTCTAAAATATCTTGTTCATTCTCATCTGATATAATTTTTTTAAAATATTCTTTATTTAATTTAAAAACATCTAATAATTTGTAAACAGTAAATCCAAAACCGAATAATGAAATTAAAAAAGTTATAATTATAAAAAAACTTAAAATACAATTTGAATATTTAAAAGTTGTTGCGAAAGTTAAAATAAAACCTAAACTTCCTACCGAAAGATTTAATATTGTTCTATCTAATTCATAGCTACCTTGCACAAAAGAAGATAAAGCTACTTTGTGCAATTCTTCTGAACGAAATTTATTTTCTATTCCATTGCTCATAAATGTTCCTAAGTATAATTTTTCATATACTATCATAAATGAAAGAAACTTCAAAGAAATATTGCATTTTGTAATTAAATTTGATTTTGTATTTTATTTATTATTATCAATAATTTTAAAATTTACATCTTTTTCATAATATTTTGCATCTAAAAGATTTATTTTATAAATATCTTGATATCTATTTAATCTTTGTTTAATTGAATTTTTACTCTCATTTGGAAAAGAACCATTTTTAAACATTTTTATTAAATTATTCTTTGTTGGAATTTTGTAGCCATTTTTTAAGCAATGATTATTTAACCATTCTTCTTGAAATTTTACAAATTTCTCAAGTTCTTCATTTTTATAAAAAATATCTATTTCATTCCACCATAAAATAATTAATGCTGATATTCTTCTTCTAATATCATCTAAATATTCTTGAGAAGTTTCTATAATGCTATTTGTTAAATATTCTACAATTATCCAAGTATAAAATAATAAATAAGGTAATCTACTATATAAATATGCCCATTGGGTTTCAAATTGAGAATAACCTGAAAATATCATATTTATATTTAATGGCTCAGTAAAAATCTTTTCATGAGTTGTGAATAGATGCATTGCTTTATTACAAATTATATCAAAACTATCTTCACTTGATTTGTCGTATCTTAATTGTGCTATATATTCTGGACTTAATCCAAAATTAGAACTCATAATTTCAAATATTTTTTCTATTCTTTTTGCATGCCCCTCTTTTCCACCAGCTGAACTAAATTCAAGATGTTTTAAGTTTTTTTTATATTCTGACGGTTCTAATTTAGAGCTTTCTGCATTTTTCTTAAATTTATCTGAAAAATTTAACTCACTTAAAACAATATCTTCTAATAAATATAAACTTTCTTGCAAAGGTTTTCTAATAAGCATATAAGAAATTGTTAATTTTCCTTTTCTTGATGTTTCAAGAGCTTCATAGAAACAGTGTAACATATCAGATAATAAAGCTGGAAACACTATTGTTTTTAATACTTTTGCACTTTTATTTTTCTCTTTAGTATTAACTATCCATTCACCAATATCTTCTGAATTTTCTAAAAATTTCTTATATTCATCTTCATAAATATCTATGTTTACTGAAAACATATTTGTTTGTTTAGCAGTTTCAAATAAACTTGTCATAATATCGTGCAACAAAAAACTTAATTCATGTCCAAAATTAAATTTTTCAGGCAACTTAGTTCCTTTTCTATTTTGCAGCGAACCAAACATTATAAGCCCTCCACAATTTTAATCTCATCAGGAGTTAAATCATAAAGTTTATAAACCATTTGGTCGATTTCTTTATCTGTAATATTGATTTGATTTTGGATTTCTAAAACTTCTTTTTTGTCATTTTCAAAAAGTCTTTGCCACTCATTTTTGAAATTTCGTTCTTCTAATTTATCAGCAAATTTTAGTTTTTTTGCTTTTGCATACTCTTTTACAAAATCATCAAAATCTAGCTCTTCAAATTTTTGTAGCTTTGTAGGAACTTTTTCAAGATTTAATTCATTTATAAAGTTTTGTTTTGTTTCTTGTAATTTTTCATTAATAATAAAAATTTCTTTCACTCTTTTTTCAAAATAATCTTTTTTATCATCTGAATATAATTTAATAGGTATTTTCTTAAAATAATCATAAATTAATTGATACCCTCCTTGTATTTTAGTACATATATTGGAAATTAAAAACCAGCCAAGTTTTGAATTTAATATTCCTAATAAAAAATAATCTTCTTTTGGAAATATAAAAGTAGCATTATTACAATAAGCATTATTTTTATTCATTGTAAATGCAGGACTAACTTGAAAAACTAAATATATAATTTTTGATTTTTCAAAATCATCAACATATTTACTCCCATATCTACTAAGTGCATACCAAGGATATCTTCCTTGTTTAACTTCTGGTCTATTTTCTAAATTTGTTTTAAATTTTTCCAAATATTTATATATTGCAGGATACTCATCTATTTTTATATCCCAAGGAATATATAACAACCATTTATCTATTTTTGAATTTTTATATCTTTGAATATCTTTTCCAATAAGAAAAGGTTTAATAATTTTCTCAGAATTATTATCTTCATTTAGAAGTTCTATTTTTGTTTTTTCATCAATAACAAAAGCATCGTTAAATCCAGTCATAATCCCTCTATTAATATTTCCATTTGTATAAATATCAAGAGTTATTGAATTATCATATAATTTTTGAAGTAGATTAGTTTCAAATATATTCCACCCATTATCATCAAGCTCTTTAAATAAAAAATTCTTTCCGTTAACTCCAATAATATTATTTAAATCTTCATTTATTTCTTTTAATTGATAACTTTTAAAATATTCATTTTGATTACTATTTGAAATTGTTAAAATTAAAGGATATGTAGTTGCACCCTCAAAAATTTGTAAATCACCAAAATCAATGATTGATTGAATATTATAAGTTTTTAAAAACTGTCTTAAAGGTTTTCCATAAGAAGTTTTTAGCCACTTATTTGGAAAAATGTAACTAAACAATCCATTATTTTTAAGTAACTTTAATCCTAATTCAACAAAATAAACATATAAATCTGCACTTCCATGATAAACTTTATAGATTTTGCTCAAAGCTTCTTTTTGCTCTTTTATAGCTTCTTGTCTTACATAAGGTGGATTTCCAATAACCACATCAAAACTATTTTCACTAAATGGCATTTCTAAAAGTGAGTTTGCACAAACTATCTTGTCTGCTAGCTTTGTAAGAGCTCTTCCTCTTTTTGCAGTTCGTAGCCACAAACTTAGCTTTGCTATCTCTACAGCATCTTCATTTATATCTACACCATAAAGATTATTTTCCAAAATCTCCTCTTCTACCATATATGAAGCAAACAAATCTCCCATCAAAGCCAAATCATTTTGAAGATTTTTGTGTTCAGATATTAAGTATTCCAAAGCTTGATTTAAAAAAGCTCCACTTCCACAAGCTGGGTCTAGGATTTTTAGATTTAGAAGCCAGTTTTTATACTCTTGCAGGTTCTCTTTTGTTTGTTGCTCTTGTTTTGTTAGTTTTTTTGGGTTTGATGGGGTTAAAATCCCATTTCCGATTAAGAGTTCTTCTCTTTTCTCACTACACATTTTACCAAGAGTGTTTTCTACAATATATCTTGTGATATATTCAGGTGTATAAAATACACCATCTTTTTTTCTTTTTGATTTTGTTTTATCAAAATCAATATTTTCTATATTTGCTTGAAGCTCTTCAAGGTCTGTTAAAGATTGCTCAAAAATATGTCCCAAAATATTTACAGATATTTCACTAGCAAAATCATAGTTAGATAGTATTTGTGCATTTTCATCTAAAATAAAATCATCTATAATCAAACTATCAAGAAGCAAATCTGTGGCAAAAAGTCCACCGTTGTATTGAGGAATTTGTAGTTTATCGTTTCCTTTGTTTATAGCATCAAAGTAGAATTTATAAATATCATATAAAGAGTAGTTTGTAAACTTTTGATTTATAAACTCCTCTCTAATCTCTTTTATCATATTTGCTCTAAGTAAATCTCTATCTTCTGCAAATAGTATAAAAATAATACGGTCGCATAGTTTTTGTGTTAAGCGAAGAAGTGTTTGTTGGTTTAAAGCTTCACCATTTAATAAAGATGAGGCTAAAGCCTCATTTCCAAGATTGTTTTTTACAATATTTTCAAAAAGAGCAGTTCTAAAATGGCTAAAATCTTTGTAGAGTTTTTTAGATATATCTTGCTCAAAGCTGTTTGATTTCTCTTTTAGTTTTAAAGGTACATCATCTTTTATACTCTCATAAGAGATTAAAAGATGAAGCTTTTTAAACTCTTCATAATTTAGAGTAAAAAGATTAAACTTCTCATAAGCTGTCTTTTTATCTACATAAAATCTTAGCTCATCGAAATTTGAGATTATTATATATTTTGAGTTTGAGTGCGAAGCGTGATAGTTAAATGCTTGAGTCTCTATTTTGTCAAGATTTTTTGTATCTTGAGCTTTTAGCTCAATTACTCCTACAACTTTATCATCTACATAAATCACTCCATCTGCTTTTTTAGCATCTGTTTCATTTTTCTTTTCTCTCTCAAGATTAAAAGATTTTGGATTTGTCATATCAAGAGTATAGCCTAAGCAGTTTTCAAAAATATCTACCAAAAAACCATCTTGATACTTCTCCTCTTTTACTGTTTTTATATATTCAACTTTTTCTAAAAACTTTTGAAATGAAGCCCAACGAAGTGCAACTTTACTTTCATCTTGTTTTACACTATTTATTATTGACTTTTGAAACATTGACATAAAAAGAAACCTTGTGTGATTTTATTAAGCTTAAATGTTACCATTTTTTTTGAAAAAGAAGATAAAAATAGAAATATTAAATATTAATAAATGATTGAAAAAAAATTATAAAATGTTTTATGATATAATCAAACAGAATATCATTTTAAAGGAGATATAACAGTGTCAAAACAAATTGATAAAACAAATATCTTAAATTATTTAAAAGAGCATTATTCTGAATTTAAAAATAAATATAATGTTGAAAAAATTGGGCTGTTTGGAAGTTATGCAAGAGATGAAGCAACAGAAAATAGTGATATAGATATTTTTGTAAAAATGAAACCATCGCTATTTGATATGGTAGCTATAAAAGAACAAATAGAAAATGATTTAAATAGAAAAGTAGATATTATAAGAGAACACAAAAATATAAAACCTATTTTTTTAAAAATGATTCAAAAAGATTTAATATATGCATAATGAACAAAAATTGATAAATTATCTAATAATCAACTTCTAATAAAATATCCAAATATTCCATGGAAAAATGTAAAAGGAATTAGAGATATTTTATCTCATCACTATTTTGATTTAGATGCTGAAGTAATTTTTAATATTTGTAAAAAAGATGCAAATGAATTACTTGAAACTACTATTAAAATAATAGAAGAGCTAAATTAAGGCGGATATTGAGTATATTCGCCTTTTTTTATTTGACCTACTTGAACTCTAAAAAGTATTCACAAAAATTTGAATTGAGTAGTGAAAATTCTAGATTAGTTTTATAGCTACTCCTCCTAAGGTATGAGTTGTAGTTATTTTAGTTTTTATTCTTTTGTCATTAAAACCAACTGTTTTAATATCTGATTTGTTGGTTACATTATGTGTAAGATTAAATATTGCATCAGCTTTTAATTTAAATGCTTTTCTAATGAGTTCCTTTTTCGCACTCTCGTAACTTTCTGAATTTATAGTAATCATTTTAATCACTTCATAATTTAGATTATCTGGAGTATAACTAATTACAGTTAATTCTTTTGAATATACTTTCCTATAAAATTCATCTTTTATTCCAAGCTTAGGAAATATTATTGATAATAAATACCCTAAAGAAAAAGAACCAGATATAAAAGAAATAATATATAAAATCCAATTATAAACTAACCCCTTATCAATTAAAAATAATCCAAAAACTAATACCACTACTGAAACAATTAGATACTTAAACATTCTTATTCTAAAATCTTTTACAAATGATAAATCATTTCCATTTTTTTCTATAGAATCAAAATCCATTTTTTTAAATGGGATATTATTTTTATTTAAACTAATATCATCATTATTTTTATTATTTAAGCAATAGATTTCTGTTGCCTTATTATCTTTAACAATAAAATCAACTTCTGAATTAATTTTTAATTCGGTAATTTTATTTTGCCAGTCTGTATCATAAAAGAAAGAATATCTATTACCATCTTCTCCAAGAATTAAACCATTTTTATCATCATTTTTAAAATCTAAAATTATACCTTTCACTGAACTTACGCCTCCATAAAATAATTGTATTATTTTACATCTATATAAGTTAAAAATAGATTGTTATTTTTTAGTACCAAACTTCCTAAACTTTTAAAGTAAATAAACTATGTATATCAAAAATAAAGCTATCTTCGTAAATTTAAAATGAAATCACTCCAAAGATTAATTAGTCGAATAAGCTGTTAAAATATTTATAACTTCATCTGTCAAAGATATTTTAAAATCATCAAAATTTAAATCTTTTGCTTTCATCAATTTTCTTATAATAGTTAAAAATTTTTTATCAAAATGAATCCTTCTATTTATAATGATATCGAGGATTATAGTAATAGTATAAATTGGGTTATAAAATTTTATTTTTATACTATTTTTTAGTTATAACCCAATTTTTATTATATTAATTTGCATTACTTTAGACTATTTTTATTTTTAGTTAGCGATTTTATATGGATTATATGTATTGTTTTAAATTGATTTAGATTAGTAAATGGTACGCCTGGTAGGAGTCGAACCCACAACCCCTCGGGTCGAAACCGAGTATTCTATCCAGTTGAACTACAGACGCACTTGAAAAATTAGGATTGAAGTTTATCCTAATTTTGCTTAAAAATTTTAGAAGAAGATATTATCTAAAACTACTAAAAAGAAGAAAACTATTCCTAAATATCCATTTACAGTAAAAAATGCTCTATCTATTTTTCTAAAATCTTTATTTACTAAATAGTGCTCATAACTTAGCATCAAAGCACTTATAATAACTGCCAAATATGCAAAATATGAACCAGATGCATAAATCACAAACAGAAGCCAAAAAGCGACAGTTAAAAAGTGAAAAACTTTTGAAAATAGCATTGTTTTTTTTGCACCAAATTTTGAAGGAATTGAGTGAAGACCTAGTTTTTTATCTACATCAATATCTTGTAGTGAGTAAAGTAAATCAAACCCAGCAACCCAAAACATAACTCCAATACTTAAAAATATTACCCATAAAGGAATAGTTTCACTAACAGCAACAACCCCAGCAATAGGAGCAAGAGCCAAAGAGATTCCCAAAATAATATGTGCTAAATATGAAAACCTTTTAAAGTATGAGTATGAACCAATAATTACCAAAATAGGAAGTGATAAAATCAAAGCCAAATCATTTACAAAATAAGCTACTAAAATAAATCCAAAAGCATTTGTCAAAAAGAATATAAACATAGCTTTAGGAGATACTCTTCCATCTACATTTGGTCTATTTTTTGTTCGTGGATTTAAAGCATCTATATCTCTATCCATAAAACGGTTGAAACCCATTGCAAAGTTTCGTGCAAATACTGCACAAAGTGTTCCTAAAACCAGAAGTTTAAATCCAAACCAAGGAGTTTGATTTACTTGCGCTGAAGATACAACCATTGCTATAAATATAAATGGTAAAGCAAAAACAGAGTGCTGAAACATCACTAATTCGCTAAAATCTTTTATTTTTTTTATTAATTTTTCCATGGGCTGGATTTTATCAAATAATGAGTAAATTAATGCTTTTTGGTTATAATCAATCAAATTTTAATCGGGAATTAATTATGAAAAAATATATGTTTCTAATACTTTTAAGCCTTTTTTCTATAATTTTTACAGCTTGTAGCACAAAAATTGATGACTCAATAAGTAATTCAAATCAAGATGATATATCAAATCTTTTAGATCAACTTGCACAAAAAGAGAAAGAGATAAATGATATTATAAAAGAGCTTGAACAGTGTGGAGCTACAAAACAAAAAGCAAAGTAGATTAGAAAATGAAAGAATTAGCAATAATAGGAACAACTGCTTCAGGAAAAACAGCACTATCTATTGAAATAGCAAATAAAACAAACTCTATAATCTTATCTTTGGACTCTCTTTGTGTCTATAAAGAGATAGATATTGCAAGTGCAAAACCAACAAAAATAGAAAGAGGTGATATAGTACATTTTGGGATAGATGAAGTTTTTCCAAATGAAAAATTTGATGTTATTGAGTTTTTAAATTTGTATAAAAATGCAAAAGAATATGCAGAAAAAAATATGAAAAACTTAATAATAGTAGGTGGAACAGGCTTTTATCTTAAAGCTTTGGTTGATGGAATAAGTGATGGTTTAAAAGAAAATACAAATTTAGATATGAGTTTAAATGATGCTTATAATTTGCTTTATAGTTTGGATAAAGATTATATGCAAAAAATTGAACCAAATGATAAATATAGAGTAGAAAAAGCATATTCGATTTATAAACAAAGTGGATTAACTCCAAGTCAATATTTTTTGAAAAACCCAAAGATTGCTCTCTCTCCAAACCTTCCAATTTTTGAAATTTTATGGGAAAAAGATGAGTTAATAAATAGAATTTCTTTACGAACAAAACAGATGATAAAATCTGGGCTTATAGATGAGACTATATATTTAGAGAAAAAATATACAAGAGCTCCAAATTGTATGAGTAGCATTGGAATAGTAGAAACTTTAGAGTATCTTGATGGAAAAATTGATAAAAAAAGTTTAGAAGATAAAATTATTCAAAATACCTTAAAACTTGCGAAAAGACAAAATACTTTTAATAAGGGTCAATTTACTAATAGAGTTTCAAATATAATTCCTAGCTTAAATTCAGAGATTATTAAGTATTTTTCGATATAATCGCCGTTCAAAAGTCTATTAAAGGACCTGCAAAGACTTGCTCTTTTTTTAGACGTTTAATATTTTAAAAGGAAATTGGAATGAAAAAAGATATTCATCCAGATTACAAAGTATGTCAAGTTTCTTGTGCATGCGGAAATAGCTTTGAGTCAAAATCAGTTACTGAAACTTTAAGAGTTGATATTTGTTCAAATTGTCACCCATTCTTTACAGGAGAGCAAAAATTAGTTGATGCTGCTGGAAGAGTTGAGAAATTCAAAGCTAAATATAATATGGCAAAATAGTTTATTGCTATGTTGTGCTTAGTTCCAACACCAATAGGAAACCTTGAAGATATTTCAAAAAGGTCTTTAGAGGCTCTATTGGAGGCGGAACTAATTTTTTGTGAAGATACAAGAGTCACAAAAAAACTTCTAAATCTTTTGGCTGAAAAATATTCTTTAGATTTTTCACAAAAAGAGTTCAAATCTTTTCACTCTCACAATGAAAAAGAGATATTAAAAAGTTTAACAAAAGATACTTTTACTAAAAATGTTGTTTATTGTAGTGATGCTGGCATGCCTTGTATTAGTGACCCTGGTGCATCTTTGGTTGATTGGTGCATACAAAATGAAGTTCCTTATGATGTAATCCCTGGAGCAAATGCAATTTTAACAGCTTTTGCTATGAGTGGTTTTAGTAGTACAGAGTTTACATTTTTTGGTTTTTTGGATCACAAGGGTGTAAGTCGTGCTTCAAAACTAGAAGAGGTTTTAAATAGTTCTAGAGTTGGAATTTTATATGAATCACCTCATCGGCTTTTAAAACTTCTTGAAGAGTTAAATAAAAAAGAGCCAGATAGAACAATATTTTTAGTAAAAGAGATAAGCAAGTTTTATCAAAAAACATATAAAAATAGTGCAAAAAATCTATATGAAGAGTTAAAGAGTATTGAAATAAAAGGTGAATGGGTTGTTGTAGTTGAACCAAAAGAGAAATTTGGTTTTAATCTTGAATTAGATGATATTTTACCACTTGATATTGCACCAAAAATAAAAGCAAAGTTAATAGCAAAGCTTACAGGTGCTAGTGTAAAAGAGATTTATCAAGAATTATTGGATAAAATCCAAAATTAATTTAAATGAGAAAAAATGATAGTATACGGAAAACAGATAGTTTTATATGTTCTTGAAAAACACCAAGATTTAATAGAAGAGATTTTTTTATCAAAAGAGATTGATAGTAAACTTTTTTCAAGATTTGCAAAACTAAATAAAAAAATTCACAAAGTTGATAACCAAAAAGCTCAAGCTTTAGCAAAAGGTGGAAATCACCAAGGTCTTATTTTGAAACTTAGTGATTATATTTACACACCTCTAAAAGATATAAAAAATATGAATTTTATAGTTGTTTTAGATGGTCTTACAGATGTAGGAAATATTGGAGCAATTGCAAGAACTGCTTACTCTTTAGGAGTTGATGGAATGATTGCAGCTGATATAAAAACTATAAGCAACTCTGGAACTATAAGAACAAGTGCTGGAGCTTTGCTTGATTTACCTTTTGCAATTCATCCAAGAAGTGTAGATTTAGCAAGTGAGCTTATAGATGCTGGTTTCACATTAATAGGTGCAACAATGGATGGAGTTGATCTAAAAAAATATGGAAAAATAGAAAAAACAGATAAGGTTGCAATAATTTTAGGAAATGAAGGTGCTGGGATTAGTCCAAAAGTTGCAAAAAAATTAGACCTGAAAGTTTCAATAAAAATGGAACATGAATTTGACTCTTTAAATGTAAGTTCAGCTGCTGCTATTTTAATATACAATTTAAAAAGATAAAAAGGAAAATATATGAAAAAACTACTACTTATAATATTTTTATGCGTAAGCTTGAATGCAAATATCAATCAAGCTGTTTTAGGAATAATAGGAAGTAGTGATTTCAATACTCATAGAAATTTGATTAATACTATTTTTAAAAATCAAAGCTATTTTTATACAAATGGTAGTCTTGATTATGCAAAAATTTCTCAAACTTTACAAAACAACAATCTTTTAAAACTTTCTTTAGGTTCTACTCAAACTATTGAAGCAACTTTTATATTTAATTCAGACCCAAAAAAATCTTTTAAAAATATAAATGATATTTTAAAAGCGATAGGTATTCAAAATTTTGTAACAATAAATCAAAGTGTCTCAGAAAATCAGCTAAAATGGAGTATAAAAGTACAAACAGCAGCCGCCATAAACCCTCTTAGATTATCTCAAGAGCTACAAAATACAAATTGTAGGGTTGTTGATATAAAAAAAGAGGGTAACAATAAATGGAGTTATTATATTGACTCAAAAAAATCTTCTATTTATAAAGCTGAAGATTTAGTTACAAAGGCTAGTGTGTCATTAAAAAAACCTATAAAGCCATATATTTTGGAGATTGCAAATACAGATGCAATAAAAATTGATTCAAATATTGGAAATAACTGGTACCCAAATATTATTTTTTATGATGATGGTTTTAATGTAATTGATGTTTTTGAGAGTGAGAGTTTGCATAAAAATCTTAGAGTTGATATTCCAACAAATACAAGATTTATAAAAATTGATGATTTTTATGCTTTAACAAATATAAAAAATGGTTTAAATATTACTAAGGAGTAATAAAATGTTTGACGAAATTGAATTTGAAAGAATGAAAAGACTTCCAAACTATGTGTTTGCGCAAGTTAATGCTATTAAAATGGAAGCAAGAAGAGCTGGAGTTGATGTAATTGATTTTTCTATGGGAAATCCAGATGGAGAGACTCCAAAACATATTGTTGATAAATTAAAAGATGCAGCTAGTAAACCAAAAAACTATGGGTATAGTGCTAGTATTGGAATATATAAATTAAGACTTGCTATTTGTAACTGGTACAAAAGAAAATATAATGTAGATTTCTTAGACCCAGATAAACACGCTTGTGCAACAATGGGTTCAAAAGAGGGTTATGTTCATTTAGTTCAAGCTATTGTAAATGTTGGAGATGTTGCTGTTGTTCCAGATCCTACTTATCCAATTCACTCATACGCATTTATGTTAAATGGTGCAGCTATTCATAAATTTGAGTTAGTATTTGATAATGAGTTTAAAGTAGATGAAGAGTTGTTTTTTAAAAATCTTCAAAAAACAATTGATGAGTCAATTCCAAAAGTAAAATATGTAGTTGTAAACTTTCCTCACAATCCATCTTGTGCAACTGTAACTCCTGAGTTTTATACAAAACTTGTAGCTATGGCTAAAAAAGAGAGATT
Organism: Arcobacter thermotolerans; assembly: GCF_983172305.1. Classification (NCBI taxonomy): domain Bacteria; kingdom Pseudomonadati; phylum Campylobacterota; class Epsilonproteobacteria; order Campylobacterales; family Arcobacteraceae; genus Arcobacter; species Arcobacter thermotolerans. Next base: position 110,382 of record NZ_CFAFZJ010000003.1, on the reverse strand, counting down.
TTATATAATCTCTGATATTGCATACGCTGATATTACATTTGATGGTTATAAAACTCCTTCAATTTTCCAAGCTGAAGGTGCTTTAGATGTTGCTGTTGAGTGCTTTACATTAAGTAAATCATACAATATGGCTGGATGGAGAGTTGGTTTTATTGTTGGAAATGAAAAACTTGTAGGTGCTTTAAAAAGAATAAAATCATGGCTTGATTATGGAATGTTTGCTCCAATTCAGATTGCTGCAACTGTTGCTCTTGATGGTCCACAAGATTGTGTAGATGAGATAGTTTCAAAATATGAAAAAAGAAGAGATGTTATGCTTCAAGCATTTGCAGAAGCTGGTTGGGTTATGGATAAACCAAATGCATCTATGTTTATTTGGGCAAAAATACCTGAAAAAGCTAGACACTTAGGAAGTTTAGAGTTTTCTAAACAACTTTTAAGAGAGGCTCAAGTTGCAGTTAGTCCTGGAATTGGTTTTGGACATTATGGTGACCAGTATGTAAGAATTGCTTTGATTGAAAATGAAAAAAGAATTAGACAAGCTGCAAAAAATATAAAAAGATATTTAAAAACATTAGAATAGGAAAAATAACCATGCTTAAAGTTGGAATTATTGGAGTAGGAACAGTTGGAACAAGTGTTGTAAATATTTTACGAGACAATAAAAATATTATAACTGCTCGAGCTGGAGTTGAAATTGTTCCTACTATTGGAGTAGTTTCAAATTTAAATAAAAAAAGAGATGTGCAAATAGAGCTTACTGATGATGTTTCAAAAGTTTTAGAAGATGATAGTATTGATATAGTTGTTGAACTTATGGGTGGAATTGAAAAACCTTATGAGATAGTAAAAAGAGCTTTAGAAAATGGTAAGTCAGTGGTTACTGCTAATAAAGCACTACTAGCATATCATAGATATGAGCTTCAAGAACTTGCTGGTGATTCACCTTTTGAATTTGAAGCAGCAGTTGCTGGTGGAATTCCAATTATTAATGCTTTAAGAGATGGTTTGAGCGCAAATAATATAAAGTCTATTCAAGGGATTATGAATGGAACTTGTAACTATATGCTTACTAAAATGATAAATGAAGGTATTGCGTATGATATTATCTTAAAAGAAGCTCAAGAGTTAGGTTATGCAGAAGCTGATCCTACTTTTGATGTAGGAGGTTTTGACACTGCTCATAAACTTTTAATTCTAGGTTCAATCGCATATGGAATTGATATAAAACCAGAAGATATTTTAATTGAAGGTATCCAAAATATCTCTAAAACAGATATAGAGTTTGCAAAAGAGTTTGAATATAATATAAAACTTCTAGGAATTGCAAAAAAAGTAGATAATCAAATAGAGCTTAGAGTTCACCCTGTTTTAATTCCTCAAGACAAGATGATAGCAAAAGTTGATGGTGTTATGAATGGAATCTCTGTAGTTGGAGATAAAGTTGGTGAAACTATGTTTTATGGAGCAGGAGCTGGTGGAGATGCAACAGCTAGCGCAGTTATTGCAAATATTATTGATATTGCAAGAAAAGGTAAAGGCTCACCTATGCTTGGTTTTGAAAAACAAGTAGGAGTAAAACCAACTTTAATGCCAAAAGATGAAATTAAAACAAAATATTATTTAAGACTTGAAGTTGCAGATAAAACGGGTACTTTAGCAAAGGTTGCAAAAGTTTTTGGAGATAATTCTATCTCAATAGAAAATATGATGCAAAAAGCAAAAAAAGATGAAAAAGCAAACCTACTTTTAACAACTCACACTTGTGTTGAAAAAGATATTTTAAAAGCTATATATGAACTTGAACACTCTCAAGTAGTTCTTAAAAAACCTGCTATGATAAGAATAGAAGATTAAATTCTTCTACTCTTTTTCATATAAATACTCTAACAGTGCAGTATCTTTAAAAAATTGATACTTTTTAATCAAATTATCTTCAATATCTATCAAAGCCATAAAATCTGTTTCATAAATCTCTTTATTTTTCAATATTTTATATTTTAGGTAACCTTTTACAAATACACTATTTTTATTTTCTCCAATACTTTCTATCTTAAAATCTAAAGTTTTGTAGTATTCATTTAAATGAGTAAAAAACTCTAATAACTCTTTTTTATTACTATATTTTCCATATAGTTCAGATAAAGTAGGGCTAGTTTCTTTTACCGCTATATAATCTATATTTTCATCAACCAAAGATAAAGCTTTATTTATATCTTTTTGACCTAAAGCTTTATAAAAACTACTTACAATATGTTTTTTATCCATAGATATTTTCAAATTTATAAACTCTTTTGTAGAAATATTTGCTCCAAAATGATGAACTATATTTTTGATAAAAAACTCTTTTTCTTCTTTTGTGAAACTACTTGTTGCATCATCTATTACAATTGAAGTATAACCTTTATCATGTGCTTCTCTAAAAGTTGATTCTACACAAACATTTGTAGCAAATCCCGTCATATATAAAGTTTTTATACCATTATTTCTTAATATTGAATCTAAATTTGAACCAGCAAAACCACTAGCACCTAATCTTCCAGCAATAATAAACTCATCTTCTTTTGGTACAAAATCATTATGAAAGTTCTTACTTTCTCCTTGCCAAGTTTTAACTTGAGGAATAACTGCCCTTAAACCATATTCCCCATTTCCAAACTCTTTATAGTCATCACTTAAAACTAAAGGTATATGAACAACTTTCATACCTATTTTTCTTGCATATTCCAAAGCCTCTTTTGAGTTTTTTATAGAATCTTCAAACTGCTTTTTATCTTTCATAAGCTTGTAAAGTTTAGAATTTTCATCTAGCCATTCATTTTGGTACTCAATTAGCACCAATGCAGAATTTGATATATCAATCTCTTCCATTTTTATATCCTTTGAATAAAGATTTAACACTAAAAATAGTGTTGTTAAAAATATTTTTGTCATCTTATCTTCCTTTTTTGTAAATTAGTTACAATTAATGCATGGAATTATCAAATAATTAACCTTAATTGTAGATTAACTACAAAATATGTATAATTTTCTACAATTTAAGGAGATAAAATGTTTGAAGATTTATTTGACCCAAATTTAGTATCAAAACTATTAGTAACTATCGGTGATGTTGCTGAAGTTACAGGAATACCACAAAGAAAGCTTAGATATTGGGAAGATAAAGGGATTATTCAATCTTCTTGCCAAAAAGATGGAACAACGAGAAAATTTGACTATTTAAATATAAAAAAGATACTTTTGATAAAAGAGTTAATTGATGAAGGTTTTACTTTAGAAGCTTCAGCTAAAAAAGTAGAAGAGAGAATTGAAAATCTACAAGTAGCTTTTAATAAACTACAAGAGAAACAAGAGAATTTATAATTATAAAAACTCATTTTTCAGATTTTGATTTTTTGAGTATATTTTATAAGTCACCTTTTTATAAATAAACTCCAAATAGTTTGCATGAAGCCAAAGCCTACTTGAACCTGTAACCTTAAATCTATCCTCTTTGCTTAGAGTTTTATTTAGATAATTTTCTGCATTTACATCATCAACACCATAAATAGGGTCTCCTAAAATTGTATGTCCAATTGAGTGAAGATGGACTCTTATTTGATGTTGCCTTCCTGTTAGTGGAATTGCTTCAATGAGTGTCAAATCTTTTTCTTTGTTATATTTTATTGGTTTTATGATTGTAGTTGATTCTTTTCCATTCTCATTTTCAGAGCAAACCTTCATTCTGACACCTATTAATAAACCTTCTTTATCAATATTTTTATCTATTTTTAACTCTTTATCTATTTTTCCACAAACAATTGCAAGATATGATTTATGGTATTTTTTCTCTTGAAACATATCTTTTAACTCAATTTCACTCTTTTTATTTTTTCCAACTATTACTAAACCACTTGTTTCAGCATCAATTCTATGAATTAAATTTGCATTTTCTCCAAAGTGATATCTTATTTCATCAAGTAAAGAGTAAGGAGTGTTTTTAGATATAGGATGAACCATAAGATGTGTTGGTTTATCAAAAATTGCAAAATCTTGAAATTCTAATAAAGGTTTTAATCCTCTACTAATTCCTTCAAAAACTCCAATAGAAATCTCATCACAATCAATGATTTCACTTGGATTAAAAGCACTCATATCACTTCTAAAAACTCTTCCTTTGCCTATTAGTTTTTGTGCGATTTTAGGGCTATATCCTAAATCATCTTCAAGAAAAAATTGAATTTTTTTATCTTTGATTGCTTTGAATTTTTTAAGTGTAAACGGCAAAATTATCTTCCTATTTTAAGTTCATAATGGATACAATATCCCTTAATTTTTAACAAAATAATATAATAAAAAATATAGAAATACGATTAGAAGGGTAATTTATGGTAGAAAGATACGCAAGAAAAGAGATGAGCTCAAAATGGACACAAGAAGCAAGATATGCAGCTTGGTTGGAAGTAGAAAAAGCAGCTGTAAAAGCTTGGAATAAATTAGGTCTTATACCAGATAGTGATTGCGAAAAAATAGTAAAAAATGCAAAATTTTCAGTTGAGAGAATTGAAGAGATAGAGGCTATTACTAAACACGATTTAATAGCATTTAATACAAGTGTAAGTGAGAGTTTAGGAGAAGAGTCAAGATGGTTTCATTATGGAATGACATCTTCAGATGCAGTTGATACAGGTGTTGCTTTACAAATGAGAGACTCTTTACAAATTATAATTGAAGATGTGAAAATGCTTATGGAATCAATTAAAAAAAGAGCAAATGAACATAAATATACTCTTATGGTTGGAAGAAGCCACGGTATTCATGGAGAGCCAATAACTTTTGGTCTTACTTTAGCTGTTTGGTATGACGAAGTTAAAAGACATCTAAAAAATCTTGAAGAGACTATGGAGGTTATTGCAGTTGGTCAAATTTCTGGAGCTATGGGAAATTTTGCTCATGCACCTTTAGAGCTTGAAGAGTACGCAATGGCTGAGCTTGGTCTTAAACCTGAACCTTGTTCTAATCAAGTAATTCATAGAGATAGATATGCAAGATTGGCTACCTCTTTAGCACTTCTTGCTTCTAGTGTTGAAAAATTTGCAGTACAAGTTAGACATCTTCAAAGAACTGAAGTTTATGAAGCTGAAGAGTATTTTGCAGCTGGACAAAAGGGAAGTTCAGCTATGCCACACAAAAGAAACCCTATTTTAACTGAAAATATAACTGGACTTGCAAGAATAATTAGAGCTTATGTAACACCAGCTTTAGAAAATGTTGCTTTATGGCACGAAAGAGATATTTCTCACTCTTCAACAGAGAGATTCTGGTTACCAGATGCATTTATTACAACAGACTTTATGCTTCATAGAATGAATAGCGTTATTGCAAATCTTACAGTTATGCCTGAAAATATGATGAAAAATCTAAATTTAACTGGTGGACTTGTATTTTCTCAAAGAGTTTTACTAGAACTTCCACTTCAAGGAGTTAGTAGAGAAGATGCATATAAAATAGTACAAAGAAACGCTATGAAAGTTTGGCAAGAGATTCAAAAAGGAAAACCAACTACAAATGAAAAAGGTGAGTCTTTATATCTTCAATATCTTTTAGCTGATGAGGAATTAAGAAAATCTTTAAGCGAAGATAAAATAAGAGAGTGTTTTAACTTTGATTATTACACTAAAAATGTAGATAAGATTTTCAGCAGAGTTTTTAATTAATAGGGGATTTTAAATGACAATAATGATTCAAAAAAGAAATGGAAGAAAAGAGGTTTTGGATATTACAAAAATCCAAAAAATGACTATAGAAGCAACTGCAGGTCTTGAAGGAGTTAGTCAAAGTGAATTAGAACTAGACTCTCATATAAAATTTATTGATGGAATGAATTCAAGCGATATTCAAGATGCTTTGATAAAAACAGCTGTTGAAAAGATTGATATTGATGTTCCAAACTGGACTTTTGTTGCTGCTAGACTTTTTTTATATGATTTATACCATAGAGTTGGAATTGCAACTTATGGAGTAAAAGGTGAAGCATATAGACACTTAAAAGAGTACATTAACTTTGGAATAGAAGCTGGAAGAATTATTCCAAACTTAGCAAATGGTTATGATTTAGATGATTTAAACTCATATATTGACCCAAGTAGAGACTTTTTATTTAACTATTTAGGAATTAAAACTCTATATGATAGATATTTAATTAAAAACTCTAAGGGTGAACCAATAGAGTTACCACAACAAATGTTTATGGCAATTGCTATGTTTTTAGCTCAAAACGAAGAGAAAAAACAAGAAAAAGCAAAAGAGTTTTATGATGTTATCTCTAAATTTGAAGTAATGCTTGCAACTCCAACATTAAGTAATGCTAGAACAAATAGACATCAATTAAGCTCTTGTTATATTGGTTCAAGTCCTGATAATATTGAAGGTATCTTTGATGGTTACAAAGAGATGGCACTATTATCTAAATATGGTGGTGGAATTGGTTGGGATTGGAACCAAATAAGAAGTTTAGGTGGTTCTATTGATGGACATAAAAGTGCTGCTGGTGGGACAGTTCCATTTTTAAAAATCACAAATGATATAGCAATTGCTGTTGATCAATTAGGTACAAGAAAAGGTGCGATTGCTGTATATCTTGAGCCTTGGCATATGGATATTATGGATTTTATTGATTTAAAGAAAAATAGTGGAGAAGAAAGAAGAAGAGCTCATGATCTATTTCCAGCACTTTGGATTAGTGATTTATTTATGGAGAGAGTTTTAGAGGATTCTCATTGGACACTATTTGATCCTGTTGAAGTAAAAGATTTAAGTGAATATTTTGGTGAAGAGTTTACTGCCAAATATATAGCTTATGAAAACAATGACAATATCACAAAAAATAGAATAAAAGCAAAAGATTTATGGAAAAAGATTTTAACTTCATATTTTGAAAGTGGAAGTCCATTTTTATGTTTCAAAGATAGTGCAAATAAGGCAAATCCAAATCAACATGTAGGACACATAAGAAGTTCAAATCTTTGTACAGAGATTTTCCAAAATACAAACCCAAATCACTATAAAATCAAAATAGAGTTTGAAGATGGTACTATCAAAACTTTTGAAGAGGAAGATTTAGTAATAGTTGATGGTGGAATTACAAAAAAAGCAAATAAGGTAACTGCACTTGATAGTATAAATGGTAAAAAAATATTTATAGTTGAAAAACAAAAAATAGATGGAGATACTGCTGTTTGTAACCTTGCAAGTATAAATTTATCAAGAATCAATACAAGTGAAGATATAAAAAGAGTTGTACCAATAGCTGTAAATATGCTTGATAATGTAATTGATTTAAACTTCTATCCACTTAGAAAAGTAAAAGCAACTAACCTAAAATCAAGAGCAATAGGTCTTGGTGTTATGGGTGAAGCTGAGATGTTAGCAAATAATAAAATATCTTGGGGAAGCAATGAACACTTTAAGAAAATAGATGAGATTATGGAGTATATTTCATATAATACTATTTTAGCAAGTTCAAATTTAGCAATAGAAAAAGGTTCTTACCCTACTTTTGATGGTTCAAATTGGAGCAAAGGTATTATGCCTCATGATCACACTCCACAAGCTGTAAACGCTATAGTAAATAAAGATTTATTTGATAACTCTTGTGACTGGGATTTTTTAAGAGAAAAAGTTAAAAAAGATGGAATGAGAAATGGTTACCTAATGGCTATTGCTCCAACATCGTCTATCTCTATTTTAGTTGGAACAACTCAAGCAATTGAGCCTGTTTATAAAAGAAAATGGTTTGAAGAGAACTTGAGTGGTTTAATTCCAGTAGTAGCACCAAAATTAAGTCCAGATACTTGGTCTTTTTACACTCCTGCATTTGAAATAGATCAACTTCAAGTTGTAAAAGCAGCAGCAATTAGACAAAAATGGATTGACCAAGGACAAAGTACAAATATCTTTATGAGTTTAGATAAAGCAAGTGGAAAATATCTACATGAAATTTATACTTTAGCTTGGAAACTAGGTCTTAAATCAACATACTATTTAAGAAGTCAAAGTCCAGAAGCAAAAAATGATGTAGAAGATAGAAGTATGGAGTGTGCTGGTTGTCAATAAAGACACCATTTACATTTTTAAAGGAAAATAGATGGAAAGAAAAATTATATACAACCCAAATTCAAAAGAGTCTTTAAACGATAGAAGAGTTTTTGGTGGAAATAGTGATGGAATGATTAACTTCACTAAAATGAAATATCAATGGGCATTAAATCTTTGGGATACTATGGAAGCAAATACTTGGTTTCCTAGAGAAGTTCAAATGACACAGGATGCAAAAGATTATAAGTATCTAACACCAGCTGAAAAAAGAATGTATGATTTAGTATTAAGTCAATTGATTTTTATGGATAGCTTACAAACAAATAATTTAATGGATAATATAAATCCATATATAACTGCGCCTGAAATAAATGCTTGTCTAAGTAGACAATCTTACGAAGAGGCAAATCACAGTAAATCTTATGCTGTAATGGTTGAATCAATCTCTGATAATACAGATTTAATCTATGATATGTGGAAAACAGATGCAAAGTTAAAGGAGAAAAATACTTATATTGCAGAAGTTTATAAAAACTTATCTCAAGGTGAATTAACAGATGAAAAACTTCTTTTAGCACTATTTGCTAATCAAATTCTTGAAGGTCTATATTTTTATGCAGGTTTTGCAGCTATTTATGCACTTGGTAAAAGTGGTAAAATGCTTGGAAGTTCACAAATGATTAGATTTATTCAAAGAGATGAAGTTACACATCTTTTACTATTTCAAAATATGATAAATAGTGTTAGAAAAGAGAGACCTGAGCTATTTACTTCAGAACTTGAAGAGAGTGTAAGATCTATGTTTAGAAAAGCAGTTGAACTTGAAGCATCTTGGGGTTCTTACATAACACAAGGTCAAATTCTAGGATTTACAGATGCGATAATCACACAATATATTCAATATTTAGCAGATAGAAGACTTGAAGCTGTTGGATATAAAGCAGAGTATAATGTAAAACACCCTATTCCTTGGGTAGATGGATATGCAAGCTTTAATGACCAAAGAACAAACTTTTTTGAAGGAAATGTAGTAAACTACTCAAAAGGTAGTATAGATTTTGATGATTTCTAAAATTTAGCACAAAAGATAGGGGCAAAAATGTCAATTTTTATGAAGATTTTTATTTTACTGATTTTATTTATATCTTTAAATATAGTTTCTATATATACTTTTAGTTACGAAGATTATTTTACAAATAAAAAAGAGGATATAGAACTAAAAGATAAAAATGGTATTTTCCAGTTTTTTGGTAAAGATTTCTTCAAAAAAGTTGGTTACAAACCATCTGAATTTGTAATTTCTAAAAACAACAATCTTTTATCTCTTGATGGTACATTTTCAAGCAATGAAGTTGCAAAACAAGTTCTTGACTTTCTAAAAATAAATAGTATCCAAAATATTAAAATTGTCGAAAATAGCGAGATTAGCAAAGATTTATTAAGAGAAATTTCAGAACTTACTGGACTTTTAAAAGATAACTTTGAAAATGGTGCAAAATTAAGTTTTGATGGAAATATATTAATCTTAGAAGGTGAGCTAAAAGATAATAGCCATAAAAATTTAATAACAACTGTTATCTCAAAAATAGATAAATATGAGATACAAACAAATATTTATGAAAAAAAAGAGCATATAGTTGATGAAAATAAAGATAATGTTACAAAAAATGAGAATTTTGAAGAAATAGATAAAAATAATGAACAAAAAGAGAAAATATTATCAAAAGATGATGTACAATCTCTTGTTAATAATATTTTTATAACAGATAAAATTTCTTTTGAAAGACGAAGTGCAGAACCAACAGAAAAATCAAAAGTTCTTATAGAAAATCTTAGTAATATTTTAAAACAAAATCCTAAATTTACTATAGAAGTTGGTGGTCACACAGATTCAAGAGGAAATAAAGAGCTAAATAAAAAGATATCTCAAGATAGAGCAAATAGAGTAAAAGAGATTTTAGAGAGCTTTGGTGTTGATAAAGATAGAATTAAAGCAGTTGGATATGGAAATGAAAGACCAATTGCAAAAGATGATGAAAATGGATTGTCAGAAATAAACAGAAGAGTAGAATTTATTATAGGGGATTAATAATATGCTAGTAGAGATTGCACAATATATTGTTATAAATTTATCAGTTGCATTTATTTTAGGTTTAGTTCTTGGTTATATTCTTGGAAAAGGAAATAAAGAGAAATTTAACTCTATACAATGTAGTAAAAATAACGATGAAAACACTATTAAGAAAAACAAATTTAAAATAAATCCCATTTTTAATAAAAGTGCTAGTTTAGATTTTAAGCCTATGGTTTTAAGTTCATCAAATAAAAAAGATAATCTTAAAAAGATAAAAGGGATAGATGAAGATATAGAAAATGAGTTATTTAAACTTGGAATTTATCATTTTGAACAAATATCAATTTGGTCTAGTAAAAATTCGGAGTGGATAGAAAACTTTTTAAATCTTCCAAACTATGTACGAGCTAATCAATGGGTAGAGCAAGCAAAAATTCTAAAAACAGGAAGAGAGACAAGCTATAGCCAAAAGCTTTTAGATGAAGAAAATGAAGATAATATCGATTTAACTACAAAATAGTAAATTCAAAAATCTTCTTAAAAAATATCACACTTCATCACTCTTTTAAAATATAATATTAAAAAATCATTATTTAGGTGAATAAAAAGTGTATTTAAAAAAGCTTATCTTATTTTTCTCTTTCACAATAAGCTCATTTTCACAAGAGTTAGGAAATTTATTAGATAATTTAAATAACTACACAGATAAAACTAATTTAAATATAGATTATAAACCAACTGCTATGACTGTTTTATATGCTTCTGATTTAGAAGCTTTTGGAATACATAGTTTAGGAGAAGCTTTAGATTTTATTCCAGGTATTCAAACATACTCAGGAACTGCATTTGCTCCTTTTATATCAGTTCGCGGGCAAACTCAACCTTTAAACACTATATATGAAAAAGTTGGATTTTTTATCGATGGTATTAATATTGGCGCAAATAATTTTGAAAATTTTCCTATTAGTTTAATAGATAGAATAGAGATATCAAAAGGTGCAACATTTGGTTTAAATAATCCATATAGTTTTGTTGCAAGTATAAACATAATCACTAAAAGTTCTATCAAAAACTCAAATAATATTAGCTTTCAAACAGGAAGCTTTATAAAAGATTTACATCTTTATCTTTAAGTGAAAAATTGGGCTCATTTGATATGGGATTAGGTTTTTACTATTTAAAAGATAATAAAAAAGTAGATGCACCAAGTGCAACATTAACTACAGAAGAATTTGGAACTTCTTTTGATAGAAAAAAAGAGTCTTTAGAGGGTAAAGAGGATGTTGGATTTTTATTATCATTTAAAAATGATAATTTTGAGTTTTCAAATAGATATATAAAAAGTGATAGACAAAATAACTATGGTATGTTTAATTTACTAGATTTTAATGATGATGGATATTCAAAATATGAAACTATTGCAAGCGAATTAAAATATGTACAAGATATTTCAGAGAATAATCTTCTTGAATCAAAAATAGGTTTTTTACAAAATAATTATCAATTTAATTCATATTTCTATAAACTCGAACCAAATAACCTAGGTTTATATAATCCACATTTTAATTTAGATTTTGCACAAAGAGACAAATATCTATCTTTTTTAATAAAAAATAGTACTTTTAATAATCATGAGATTGATTTTGGAGTACATCTTTCAAGAAAATCAACTGTAAAAAATGATTTTTATACAAATGTTGATGAAGATTATAAGATTGGAAGTTTAATTGGAAGCTCATATATTCCAAATAAACCTCATCTTACAAAATTAAGTGGTAAAGATGGAAATATTTCAGATATAGAAGATAAAACAAATATCTCTTATTATTTTAATGATACTTACTCTTATAGTGAGAATTTAACACTCTCTTTTTTAGCAAAACTTGATGATTTTAAAGAGTTTGATAGTGCTAAAAGTTTTAAACTAGGAACAGTTTATTCAAATGACAATAAAAATATATATAAATTTATTCTATCAAAATCTAGTAAAACACCATCTTCTATTGAAGATTCAATGGTTGGGCATCTAAGAGTTTATGGTAATAAAGATTTAAAAAATGAAGAGATAGAAAGTGCTGAATTAATATATATTTACAGTGATAACAAAGATAAACTTAAATTAAATCTATTTTATTCTATCTATAAAAATGGTATTGATTCAAGAGAGTTTGATACAAATAAATATAAATTTATTAATAAAAGTGATGATGAAAATAATTATGGTTTAGAGTTAGAGTATTCAAAACTATTTGAAAATCGTTCAAAACTATTTTTAAATAGTAGCTATAATATTTTTGAATATAAAAATAGTTACTATAATTTTGATATTAATACGCCAGTTGTATCTAAACTTACAACTACTTTAGGATTTATTTATCCTTTAAGTTCAAAATTTACAATAAGTCCACTTTTAAGGTATTATGGAGATAAAAATCTATTAAATGGAACAGAGATTGGTGATGTTTTATTAACAGATTTAACTCTATCATATAGGTTCTCAAAAGACTCTAAACTATCTTTTGGAGCTAAAAATCTATTTGACCAAAACTATTATTACTACGGAAATAAAACTAAAGATGAAAAGATGCTAAGAGAAGGAAGAACTTGGTTTACAAGTTTTAGTTATGATTTCTAAAAAAATATTTTTCATAATATTCTTACAATTTTCACTCTTTGCAAATAGTGTATATAATATAAATTTTTTAGATTTTCAAGCAAAAGTATTTCCAAAAATTATATTATTAGACAATAATTTTGAAGATAAGCTATTAGAAAATAGTGTAGTTCTTACAATTTTATATGAAGAGATAGATTACAGGGTAGTAGAAATTTTAAAAGATAAAATAGAAAAAGAGTACAAATCTTTAAAAGATTATAATCTTAAAGTAAATAGTTTAAAATATAGTGAATTTAATAGAAATAAATTAAGTACAGCATATATTTTATTATTAGGAAAAGATGAAAAAATATTAGAAATATCTAAAATCTTATCTTCTAATAGTAGACTTACTTTTGCTTATGATAATAGCTATTTGGATTTAGGAGTTATTTTTGGACTATCCATAACTTCAAAAGTAGATATACTTTTAAATCTTGAAGATTTAAAAAACAGTAAAATCGAACTCCAAAACTCTATATTTAGTGTGGTAAAAATAAGATGAGAAATTTAAGTATTGTAACTCAAATAGCTATAATCAATATTTTTGTTTTTACCATTTTTATATCAATATTTATATATAAAAATTACGCTATTGTATCAAACCAGTTCGTTTTACTTCAAAATGAGAAGATTGATTCTATTATAAAAACTATATCTCCAGTAATCTCTATAAATTTAACTCTAGGTTTAGAAAACAATATAAAAGAGATTGTAAATGATAGTATCAAACTACATAAAGAGTTAGTTGGAATTGAGGTAACAAATAGCAACAATAAAATTGTATATAAAAATATAAATAGTGATATAAAAGATTTAAAAATTTATCATACTATTTTGGAAGACACTATTTTAAAATCAAATATTGGTGAGTTAAAGGTATTTTATACTTTTTCATCTATTTACTCAAAACTTTTAACTGAATTTTATCAATTTTTAATTTTCATTGCTATCTTTTTTATTTTTTCCCTTTTATTATCTTCATATTTAATAAAATATAACCTAAAACCACTTATAAAATTAAAAGAGGGTATGAAAAATTATAGCTTAGAAAAAAATAGTAGCTTAATAGAAGATAAGTTTAAAAATGAGATCTCTGTAATAAATAATAGTGCAGTAAAAATGGTAAAAAAAATCGAAGAAGAACTTGAAAAAAAAATTTTATATGAAAAAGAGATTATGCAAAAAAATCGTCTTGCCTCTATGGGTGAAATGATTGACAATATAGCACATCAATGGCGACAACCTCTTATGAAAATAAATGCAATAGTTTTAAATACAGATAGAAGTATTGAACTTAAAAAATATGATGAAAAATATTTGCAAAATAGATTAGATGATATATCACAAGCTTTATATCATATGTCAAATACAATAGATACATTTAGAGAGTTTTTAAATCCACACAAATCTAAAGAAAGTTTTGAAATATCAAACTCTATAAAGAAGAGTTTAAAGGTTTTAAATACTTTATTAGTAGATATAGAGGTAAATCTAAATCAAAAAGAGATTTATATAAATGCTTATGAAAGTGAGTTTATGCAAGTTATAATATCTATATTATCAAATTCAATAGATAGATTTAAAGAAAGAGATATAGAAAAAAAATATATAAATATAGATATTTACGAAGATGATATTCACTATTTTATATCTATAAAAGATAGTGCTGGTGGTATAAAAGAGGATATTATAGATAAAATATTTGAACCATATTTCACAACAAAATATAAAAGTGGAGGTACTGGAATGGGCTTATATATCTCTAAACTTATTATACAAAGTAGTTTCAAAGGTGATATAAAAGTAAAAGCTGTAGATAATGGAATAAAATTTATATTAGAAATACCAAAAGGAAAAGAGTTTTGAGAGAAAATTTAAAAAATTTTACATTGCTTTATGCTGAAGATGATAAAGCTATTCAAAAAGAGATGTTGGAGTATTTTTCTAGCTATTTTAAAGAGGTTTTTACTGCAAATGATGGTAAAGAAGCTTTAGAAATATATAAACAAAATAGACCAGATGTTATGATACTTGATATTTATATGCCTCATTTAACAGGAATTGAATTAACAAAAATTTTAAGAGAAAATGACTATAAAACAAAAATAGTTTTAATAACTGCACACTCAAACGACACTTTACTTTTGGAAGCCATAAACATAGATGTAAATTACTATTTAATAAAACCAGCAACTTTGAAAAAAGTAAAAGATATGCTTGATAAAATCTCTATTGATTTATTAAGAAGCTCCGAAAAAATAATAAGATTTGATGAAAATGTATATTTTAATCAAACTAGTAAAAAACTCTATAATAAAAATATAGAGCTAAAACTTAGTAAAAAAGAGCTCTCTTTGTTAGAACTTTTTATAATAAATAGAAATAAAGATATAACTATTGAAGATATTATGTCTCATTGCTGGAGTGATATTTTTGTTGAAGTATCACTTGATAGTGTAAAATCTTTGGTTAGTAACTTAAGAAAAAAACTTCCCAAAGATACTATTTTAAATGTTTATGGTGTTGGTTACATTTTAAAAAATAGTTAAAATCTTAAATTTAACTATTTTTTTATTAAAAACTTCACACTTCATCACACTCTTTTTTTATAATTCACTTCTAGGAAACAATTTATAGGATATTACATGTCAATTAATTATATAAATCATAACTATCAAAACATTGAGATTGCAAATAAGGGGATTTGCAATTTTATTATATATGAACTAGAAGAAGAGTTTGAAATAGATGATGAAGATAGTTGGATTAAGATCTAATTATATATTTAGGAGTTAGCTTGGAAGATATTATTGTTTCAAAAGATGAGTTAATAGAGCTATTTGAAACAGAAAAAATAATTGACACTGGAAAAGGTTGGTATATGGAAAATAGTTTTGTAAATATTATCGCACTACATGAGATTGAACCAAAGTTTATTCAAAATATTACAAATGCTAAGTTTTATAAAATAATAAAAAAATAGATAGTTTTAAAATATTTTCAAAACTTCCTAATATTGCTTCATATAATCATAAAATTGGACTCTTTTATGATATGGGAAATGTATATCAAGAAAAAAATCTTGATACAACATTTCAAAGAAAAACTCTACAAGATATTGGTTTGGGATACTACTCATCATTTGATGATTTCTTTTTAAGAACACAAATAGCTTGGAATTTAAACTCAAAACCAATAAGTAGTGAATATACAAATCATAAAAATAGTAAGTTTTTAGTTCAAGCTGGGTGGGTGTTTTAAAAATTAGAAATGGGATTTAAATCCCATGTTTAATTATCTATTTTTACTAAATATCTTCCAACAGCAGTACCATTTAGAAGTTTTTCATAAGCATCTTTTATACCATCCAAGCTTATTTCATTTGTAATTTCATTTAGGTTTTTAATACTATATTTACCAGCTAATTTTTCCCAAGCATCTTGTTTTTTATCTAAAATACACTCAACACTATCAATTCCAATTAATCTTACACCTCTTAGAATAAATGGAAAAATATTTGTATTTAAACTACTTGAAGCCGTAAGTCCACAACAAGTAACAACTCCATCATAATTTGTCTGTTTTAAAGCTGTTGATAAAATATCTCCACCTGTTGTATCAATGACTCCTGCAAATCTTGGTTTTAAAAGGGCTTTTGAGCTATCTTTTAAAAACTCTTCTCTTAAAACCACTTCACTCGCACCAATTTCTTTTAAATAGCTAATTTTATCTTCCTTTCCAGAAAGAGCTACTACATTAAAACCTAACTTACTTAAAATTGCAACTGCCAAAGAGCCAACTCCACCTGTTGCACCAGTAACTAAAATATCACCACTTTCCTGTGTTATATTATTACTTATAAGTTCATTTATACTCAATGCTGCTGTAAGTCCTGCTGTTCCATAAATCATAGCCTCTTTATCGCTTAAAGAGCTAGGAATTGCTACCACCCAAGAAGCAGGAACTTTAACATATTGACTATGCCCACCATTTGTATTCATACCTAAATCATATCCAGTAACAATAACTTTTTGCCCTACTTTAAAGATATTAGATTTTGTCTCAACAATCTCTCCTGCAATATCAACACCAGTAATATGTGGAAAAACTCTAGTAACTCCAGGATTTCCAACTGAACTAAGAGCATCTTTGTAATTTAAAGATGAATATGTAGCCTTAATAATAACTTCATTCTCTCCACAAATTGGTTTAAGCACATCTTTTACACCAGAAATAATTTCATCATTATGATTTTTTTCAACTACAAAAGCTTTCATTTTAATCCTTAATTTTTGAGTAAATCTTTTAAGCTATCTTTTGGATTTTTGCCATTTAGTATGAGTTTTACTTCATTTGCTATTGGTGAGTAGATTTTATATTTTTTTGAGAGTTTATCAATTGCATCAGCAGTTTTTACACCCTCCGCAACTTCACCTAACTCATCTAAAATATCTTTTAAACTCTTATTTTTTGCTAGTCCTAAACCAACTCTAAAGTTTCTACTCATTGTAGAATTTGCAGTCAAAAATAGATCACCTGCACCACTTAGACCCAAAAAAGTCATCTTTTTTGCTCCAAAATGTTTTCCAAATCTTTGCATCTCTACTAAACCTCTTGAAATAAGAGAAGCTTGTGCATTTTTTCCGAGATTTAATCCTTCACAAATTCCACTTGCAATTGCTAAAACATTTTTATAAGCTCCTGCTATCTCAGCTCCAATAACATCTGAACTATAATATGTTTTTATAAAATTTGGGAAAAATTTACTAAACTCTTCATATATTTTTTTTGATTTTGAATTAATCACCAAAGCACAAGGCAAACCTTTTATAACCTCAGCAGCAAAAGATGGTCCAGAGATAAATCCAATATTTTCATCTGGTACAAATGATGAATAAATCTCGTTTAAAAACTCTCCACTATTTGCTTCAATCCCTTTTGAAGCAACAAGAATTTTTTGACCTTTAAAAACAAAATTCTCTTTTAACCAAGTTTTTATCTCTTGAGCTGGAATTGCAATAATTAAATATTCACAAGATAGGGCAAAATCTAAAGGTACAAAATTTTTTATATCTCTTTTTGTTCTTGAAGTTATAAAACACTCTTGTTTTGAATTTAGTGCAAAATGAAGAGCTTGTCCCCATTTTCCAGCACCAATTACTGCGATTTTGCCATTATTCATTATTTGCTTAATCTCTCTTTTATTAGCTCATTTACTTTTTGAGGATTTGCACTTCCTTTACTTGCTTTCATAGTTTGTCCTACAAAAAATGCAAACATCTTCTCTTTTCCAGCTTTATATTCTGCTACTTTATCAGCATTTGCAGCTAAAATTTCATCAATAATTGCAAATAAAGCTCCATCATCTGAAACTTGTTTAAGTCCTAATTTCTCAATTGTAGCATCTACATCTTTTGAAGAGTTTGCAATTAAATCATCTAAAACCTCTTTTGCAGCTTTTCCAGAGATTGTATTATCTTCAATTCTTTTTACAATTGTAGCTAGTGTTTTTGCATCTATTGGTGACTCTTCAATAGTAACACCCTCTTTTAATCTTCCTTGTAGCTCAACTGTTAGCCAAGTTGTAGCATTTTTAGCACTAATTCCTTCACTCATCATCTCATCAAAATAGTTTGCCATCTCTAAAGATGAAGTTATAACAGACGCATCATACTCTTTAAGTCCATACTCTTTTACAAATCTAGCTTTTTTCTCATCTGGAAGTTCTGGAATTTTTGAATACTCTTTTAGCATTTCATCTGTAATAATTAAAGGTAAAAGGTCTGGATCTGGAAAATATCTATAATCAGCGGCATCTTCTTTACCTCTCATACTTCTTGTCTCTGCAGTAGTTGTATCAAAAAGTCTAGTCTCTTGTACAATTTCAGTTGAGTGAACTCCATCTTCCCAAGCTTCAATATGTCTATTTACCTCATATGCAATTGCTTTTTCAATAAATCTAAATGAGTTCATATTTTTAATTTCACATCTAGTGTAAAAGTTTGTATCACCTTTTGGTCTTATAGATACATTAACATCGCATCTAAAACTTCCCTCTTGCATATTTGCATCACTAATTCCTAAATATCTTACAATTGAGTGAAGTTTTTTAAGGTATAAAATAGCTTCTTCAGCACTTCTCATATCAGGTTCTGAAACAATTTCAAGAAGTGGAGTTCCAGCACGATTTAAATCAACTTGTGAATGGTTACCACTATGGATATTTTTTCCAGCATCATTTTCTAAATGAGCTCTTGTAACTCCAATAGTTTTTTGACTTCCATCTGGAAAATCAATAGTTAGTTCACCAAGACCAACAACAGGAGTGCTTAATTGAGATATTTGATAACCAGTTGGTAAATCTGGATAGAAATAGTTTTTTCTATCAAAAACTGATACTTGATTTATTTGTGATTTCAAAGCAGTCCCAAGCATAATAGCTTTATGAACTGCCTCTTTATTTAAAACAGGAAGTCCTCCTGGAAGTGCTAGACAAGTTGGACAAGTGTTACTATTTGCCTCTTCTCCAAAACTTGTTGCACAAGAACAAAATAGTTTACTCTTTGTATTTAACTGTACATGAACTTCTAAACCAATTACTACTTCAAACATACTTGACATATTTTAAATCCTTATCTTAATACTTTTATATCTGCTTTTACTTTTTGTTTTTCAAAATGATCTTTCAAAAATGTCTGCTCTCTTTGCTCCATAATATCATTAAAAACTCTAGGTTTTGCAACTTCAAAAGGAATTGCAACTTTCCCTTCTGCTTGTTTTAAAAATAGAGTTACATACTGCTTATCTGCTGTAAATATTGGAGTAAATGTATTTGGTTTTGTACCATTTAAAATATATTGTAACTGAGCATGAATTTTATTACTCTCTAATTTTAATGGCACTTTTGTAACTTCACCTGAAGCCACTTTTGATGGATTTTGAATTGTATCAACAAGTGCATTTCTATTTGTAGAGCTATATTGAACAACATCAAAATATTTTGAAGTTAAATATTTATTTATATTTTTTTCATAATATAGTTGCATATCTTCATCATTTGCAATTGCTAATTGCCCACGAACCAAACTACTAATAAGCTTTTGTCTAATAACAGCATTTTTCGCCTCATTTTCAAAAACTTCATAATTTGGATACTCTTGTTTAACTATTGATTTAAATGCATATACATCCATTCCATTTGAGTTTGCAAGTTTTTCAATATACTCATTTGTTTCAAAAATATCAGCAGTGATATTATTTTTCTTAACTAGTTGATCATATAAAACCTTATCAATTAAGTAACTAACTGCCTCATTTTTTGAGATTTTATTTACAGACATTGTTTTTTCAATATCATACTGTGTGATTGGTTCATCATTAACAGTTATTGCTATACCGTTTATTGTTGAAGCGTATGTTAAGCTTGAGCCTAATACTAAAGCTAGTAGAAATTTGTGCATTTTGAGAATCCTTTCTTTGATAAAAGGGATATTTTATCGAAATTCCCTTAAATTTATAAAATTTGCTCTATAACAACACCATTATCTTCTAAAAATTTTGAGATGATTTGAGAGTTTGTATGTTCATAAGATTTCTCATATACTATTCTTTTTATTCCACTTGCTATTAAATTTTTTGAACATTCACTACAAGGCTCCAAAGTAACATAAATTGTAGCACCTTCTATACTAATACCTTTTCTTGCAGCCCAAATAATTGCATTCATCTCTGCATGAATTTCATAAGTTTTTGACCAATCGTGGTGATCTTTTGTATATTTTCCATCCCAAAAATCACTACAATTTTGATAACCAGCAGGTGTTCCATTGTATCCAGTTGATAGAATTCTTCCATCTTTTACTATTACAGCACCTACTTGCTTTGATACACATTTAGAAGCAAAAGATAACTCTTTTGCTATATTTAAAAAGTTTTTATCACTAATCATAATTTTGCCTAAATTTTTTTTTCGATTATAACAAAATTTGATTTATAATCTTAAATAAAGCTTATTTTTATATCCAAAAATATAAAAATTAGAAACTTTTTGATATTATCATAGAAATTTTTATAAAAAAAAGGCTAAATATGGATTTTAAAGATATAAAAGAGTTAATTAGAGTTTTCGATAAAAGTGAACTTAATAAACTAAGAGTTAAAGAAGGAGAGTTTGAAATCTCTATGCAAAGAGGTTTTGAAGGTGGAGTTACTACAGTTTCTACGACGCCTATGGTTCAAGCTGTTGCTCCAGTTACTCAAAATGCTTCTACATCTTCATCTGTTTTATCTACTCCTACTGTTTCAAATGAAGCACCAAAAGATAATGGAGCAAATGGTATAACAATAAATGCTCCAATGGTAGGAACTTATTACTCTTCTCCATCTCCTGATTCTCCATCTTTTTGTGGAATTGGTGATATTGTTAGAAAAGGACAAACTCTTTGTATTTTAGAGGCTATGAAAATTATGAATGAGGTTGAAGCTGAATTTGATTGTAAAATTATTGATATTTTAGTTCAAAATGGAGCTCCTGTTGAATATGATATGCCAATATTTATAGTTGAAAAAGTTTAAGAGTAACATATGGCAGAAATAAAAAAGATTTTAATAGCAAATAGAGGTGAGATAGTTCAAAGAGCTATTAGAACTATAAAAGAGATGGGGAAAAAATCTGTTGCTGTTTATAGTGCTGGTGATAAAAATGCTTCATATTTAAAACATGCTGATGAAGCTGTTTGTATTGGTGGTGCAAAATCAAGTGAATCTTATCTAAATATTCCAGCTTTAATAACAGCTGCTGAAATGACAGGTTGTGATGCAATTTTCCCTGGTTATGGATTTTTATCTGAAAATCAAGATTTTGTAGAGATTTGTAAACTTCACAATATTAAATTTATTGGTCCTTCATCTGAAGTAATGGAGAAAATGGCTGATAAATCAAAAGCTAAAGAAGAGATGGTAAAGGCTGGAGTTCCTGTTGTTCCAGGAAGTAAAGGTGCTGTACGAACTCTTGATGAAGGTAAAAAAATTGCACGTGATATTGGTTACCCAATTATGGCAAAAGCATCTGCTGGTGGTGGAGGACGTGGTATGAGGTTAATCAAAGAAGAAAAAGACTTTGATTCACAATATCTTGCAGCTTCAAGTGAAGCACTAGCAGCCTTTGGTGATGGAACAATGTATCTTGAGAGATTTATAAACAATCCTAGACATATAGAAGTTCAAGTTATAGGTGATTCTCATGGAAATGCGATTCATATAGGGGAGCGAGATTGTTCACTTCAAAGAAGACACCAAAAAGTAATAGAAGAGTCACCTGCAATTTTATTAAATGATGAAACTAGAGCAAAACTTCACGAAGTTGCTGTAAAAGCAACTAAATATTTGAAATATGAAGGTGCTGGAACTTTTGAATTTTTAGCAGATGATCAACAAAATATCTATTTTATGGAGATGAATACAAGACTTCAAGTTGAGCATCCAGTTTCTGAAATGGTTTCAGGTCTTGATATTATTGAGTGGATGATTAAAGTTGCCGAAGGTGAGAAACTTCCTTCTCAAGATACAATCAAATTTAGAGGTCATGCAATAGAGTGTAGAATTACAGCTGAAGATCCAAATACATTTTTACCATGTCCTGGAAAAATAACTCAATGGATGGTTCCAGGAGGAAGAAATGTAAGAGTAGATTCACATATCTATACAAACTATATAGTTCCACCACATTATGACTCAATGATTGGAAAACTAATAGTTTGGGGAAGAGATAGAGAAAAAGCTATTAATATAATGAAAAGAGCTTTAAGTGAATTTGAAGTTGAAGGAATTAAAACTAATATTCCATTTCATAAAAAAATTATGGAAAACAAAGATTTCATAAGCAATAATTACGATACAAAATATCTTGAAAACTACAAAGGTCTTGATAGTATCTAAAAATTTGGTCTTTTAAGAAAGAGAAATCTTTCTTAAAGCTAAATCTAATAATATTTTAGATAAACTCCGCAGATTTATACACATTTATATGCCTATCTTTTTTTAAGATTTAGTAATTTTATACTAAAAACTTACATATTTTTTATATTTGATTATCCATTATAGGAAGGTTTTTTAATATAAGAGTGTATATTCACAATATATACTTAAGGATAAAAAGTGACTTTTCAAGACTTTAAATTTAAAGAAAATTTACAAAAAGCAATCGATGAAGCTGGTTTTAAAGAACCAAGTCCAATACAAATAGATGCAATTCCACATATACTTTTAGGAAAAGATATAGTTGGTCAAGCACATACAGGTACTGGTAAAACAGCAGCATTTGGTTTACCAGTTTTAAATCAATTAACAGGAAAAAATGCAGAAGCAGTTGTAATAGTTCCTACAAGAGAATTAGCAATGCAAGTAAGCGATGAATTATTCAAATTTGGAAAATTTCTAGGAATTAACACAGCAACTGTTTATGGTGGACAATCTTACTCAAGACAACTAAAATTAATAGAAACGGCAAGCGTTATAGTAGCAACTCCTGGAAGATTTTTGGATTTATTAAAAAATGAACATATAAAAATTAAACCAAAATTTGTAATCCTAGATGAGGCTGATGAGATGCTTGATATGGGATTCTTAGATGATATTAAAGATATTTTCACATATCTTCCAGAAGATAGACAAACTCTACTTTTCTCAGCAACAATGCCAGTTGCTATTAAAAATTTAGCAAAAACAATTTTAAAAGAGCCAGAATTTGTAACAATTACAAAATCTGATGTTACAAATAAAAATATTACTCAAACTTTTTATGTAGTAGATGAAAGAGAAAGAGATGATGCATTAATTAGACTTTTTGATTATAAAAATCCAAAAAAATCTATTATATTTTGTAGAACAAAAAAAGATGTTGATAGATTATCTACATTTTTATTATCTCAAGGTTTTATGGCTAAATCATTACATGGTGATATGGAACAAAAACAAAGAGAAGAAGCTATAAAAGCATTTAAAACATCAAAACTTGAAATACTAATTGCAACAGACGTTGCAGCAAGAGGACTTGATGTAAATGATGTAACTCACGTATTTAACTATCATTTACCTTTTGATGGTGAATCTTATGTTCACAGAATTGGAAGAACTGGAAGAGCAGGAAAAGATGGAATGGCTATTTCAATTGTAACACCTCATGAGTTTAGAACTCTTCAAAGAATTGAAAAAACAATTGGTGCAAAATTAGAATCAAAAGTTGTTCCAAATATTTCAACTGTTAAACAGAAAAAAATAGATGAACTTAAACAATCTATCTTAGATCAAGAGATAAAAGATTATGCAATAACTATTGTTGAGGAGTTAAAAGAAGAGTTTGATATTTCAACAATTGCATTTAAACTAGCTTCAATTATTGCTTCTAAAACTTATGTAAAAGGAAATAATCACATAGGAAAAAGCGAAAGTGATATAAGCAGACTAATCGAAAATATGTTAAGAAGTAGTGATAGAGGTGATGATAGAAGAGGACCTTCAAGAGGAAGAGGAAGAAGTGGTGGTGGACAAAGAAGAGATTCTGGTTCAAGAGATGATAGAGGTGGACAAAGAAGACCATCAACATCAAGAAGTAGAAGTAGCTCATCTAATTCAAATAAAGATTCATCTGACAAACCAGCAAGAAGCTCAAGACCTAGAAGAAGAGATTAATTCTAAAAAGTTATTTCTTCATACTTGTTTTCTTTCACTTAGGGTTTTTAGAAGTATGTAACTTTATGATTATATGAAGAAAACTAGTAGAAATAAAGATATAAAAATTTAGAGAAAATTATTCAATTTCATAGAATTTACACTAAAAAATAGTTAAATTCTATGTATGAAAGTTTTGTAAATATTTATTTAATCGTATAATATAAATAAATTTAAAAATTTTGTAAAATAGCTTGCTTTTATATTTTTATTCAGTTAGAATACTCGTCTTGAAGATGATTTAGGGTTTTTGACTACATCTTTTGTTTGCTTTTATTGATAACTACAAGAAATTGATACTAACTTACTTAATACAAATTAAAACTCCACTTTAACTTTATAGATTACTTTTTAATTAAAGTAGAAAAATAAATTAAAAGGAAATGCCATGGCAGATCAAAATATTGGAACAGTAAAATGGTTCAACTCAGAAAAAGGTTTTGGATTTATTCAAATAGAAAATGGAAATGATGAATTTTTCATTCACCACAGTGAAATTCAAAGTTCAGGATATGGAAGAGTATCTTTAGATGAAGGACAAAGAGTATCTTTCGAAATTGGAAGAAATGAAAAAGGTCCTCAAGCAAAAAACGTTAGATCAATATAACTTTTTTAAAATCAGATTTTTTCTAGGCTATCTAGCTTAGAAAAATCTAATTCACCTAAAACTAATATAACTACAACAAATTATAATCAACTATATAAAATAGTTAAACATCAAAAAAAATTATAAAAGAGAGAAATGTCAATAACAAAAATAAATTTATCAATAAAACAGTCAGTTTTATTAAGACTTATAAAAAATGGAGAATCTCTAGAAGATGCTTCCTCAAAAGCTGGATTATGTATTAATCTTGCAAAAAATTATTTAAAACCAAAAAATCCATTTGCAATATATTAATTTTATGGATTATAACGATAATAGCAATAATTAATATATTCAGATACAATCACAACAATAAAACTTTTAGAATAAAAATGAATTAATAGCGATTTTTCTTCGATTACTTCTTTAACGATTATTATACATAATTTAAAAGGTTAATAAATGGGAATAATTGAAGATTACTTAATAAAGAAATACAATACTAATATGTTGATAAAAGAATATGCAATGCTTGAATTGCAGATTGACAAATTACCAAAATATTTTGATAAACAAAGATTTATTTCTACAACAGAAATAGAAAAACTAATAAATTCTGAATGTAAAAAAGGAAAATTAAATCTTAATATTATTTAATGTTAAGGTATAATTTATCTTCTTTTCATTTTTACTTATAACTAAACTTTAAATAAGATTAATTAAACTATAATGACTTCATTACAATTTAGTTACATAAGGAAAATAAAATGGATATAAAGACCATAAAGACCATAGAAAGTGCCACCGAAAAATCTATCTCAAGCTTTGCAAAATTATCTCTCTCTTTGCTATTTTTATTAGCTGTATTTCTTTGGACATATTCATCTCACGGTAAAGTACCCGATAATACCTTTTTAATAATTGGTGCTATTTTTGGCGCTTACATGGCTTTAAATATTGGAGCAAATGATGTTGCAAATAATGTAGGACCATCAGTTGGAGCAAAAGCTTTAACCTTAACAGGTGCAATTATAATAGCAGGAATATTTGAAAGTGCTGGAGCAATTATAGCAGGAGGTGATGTTGTAAATACAATCAAAAGTGGAATTATAGACCCAAATTTAATTGCAGATAAAAATTCATTTATTTGGGCTATGACAGCTGGACTTCTTGCTGGTGCTGTTTGGTTAAATTTTGCAACATCTATTGGAGCTCCAGTTTCAACAACACATGCAATAGTTGGTGGAGTAATGGGAGCTGGAATTGCAAGTGCTGGTTTTTCTATTTTAAATTGGGGAAGTTTATTTGAAATTGCATCTTCGTGGATTATATCTCCTATACTAGGTGGTATTGTTGCAGCTGGTTTCTTATATTTCATAAAAAAACAGATTGTTTACAAAGAGAATATGCTTGAACAAGCGCAAAAATTTGTTCCCATTTTAATTGCAATAATGACTTGGGCATTTACAACTTATCTTATACTAAAAGGTTTAAAACAGTTAATAAATATAGGATTTTATAGTGCTTCAGGAATAAGTATTTTATTTGCTATTGCAGCTTATTATCTTACTAAAAAAAGTATTGAAAAGAATTTATCAAATTTAACAAACGACAGATCAAGTGTTAATAAACTTTTTACACCTGCTTTAATATTTGGTGCAGCACTATTATCATTTGCACATGGTGCTAATGATGTTTCAAATGCAATTGGTCCACTTGCAGCTATAAATGATGCAATAATGCATGGTGGAACTGGTATACAAGCGTCTGTACCATTTTGGATTATGTTTGTTGGGGCTATAGGAATTGTGATTGGATTGGTATTATATGGACCAAGACTTATAAAAACTGTTGGTAGTGAAATTACAGAGCTTGACCAGATGAGAGCATTTTCTGTAGCTATGGCAACAGCTGTAACAGTTATTCTTGCAAGTCAAATGGGACTTCCAGTTTCTTCTACTCATATTGCAATTGGTGGTGTATTTGGTGTTGGTTTTTTAAGAGAAGCTCTTGATATGAGCGAGAAAAATTATGTTCAAGATATTAGAGAGAAATTTAAAAAACATAAAAAAGAACTTGAAAAGGCTCAAGCAGATTTAGCTAAACTTGAAGCTATTAAAGATAAAAATAAATCTACATATATAAAAATTGTTGAATTATTTAAAAAAATCGATGAAATAGAAGATTTAGTAAAACAAGAGAAAAAAGATTTTAAAGAGGCAAAAGGTACTAAGTATGTAAAAAGAGATGCCGTAAAGAAGATTATTGCTGCTTGGATTATTACAGTTCCTACTTCTGCACTATTGGCTGCAGGAATTTATTATATGATTAAAGGTATAGTTGCAGTATAAGTAGAATTTTCTACTTATACTATATTTTTTTTAGGATTTTCAAATAGAAGCTATTCTTTCAGTTCTTCCAATATATTTTTTTATATTTTTAGGTTTTATTGCAAAAAAAAAGCTAAAAACACAAATAGATGAGAAGACTTTAGTCTTATTATCATTATATTTTCTTCAACCAATTATGATTTTTTGGGGATTAACAAAAGAACCAATTAATTACGAATTTGTATTATCTCCAATATTTTTTCTTATTTGTATGGGTTCAACTCTACTTTTAATGCTTTTATACTCAAAATTTTTATTCTCTTCAAAAACAGACGAAAATATATTTTTAGCAACAGCATTAATAGGAAATACAGGAAACTTAGGAATTCCTCTAGGAATTGCTTTATTTGGTGTTGAATCAGTTCCTTATACAAGTATTATTAATATTGCAAATATCTTTTTTATGTACACAATATCTATATACTTTTTTGCAAGAGATAAGTTTAATTTTAAAGAGTCAATAAAATCAATATTTAAAATTCCAGTTATATGGTTTGCAATTTTTGCTTTAGCTTTTAACTATTTTGAGTTTAAAATTCCAAAAGAGTTTGATTTTGCATTACAAATGGGAGCTTATACATCTTTAACTCTTCAATTGATAATTTTTGGGACTTATTTATACAGTGTAAAAGTCAAAACTATCCCTTGGAAACTATCATTACAGATAAGTTTTGCAAAGCATATTTTACTACCAATAGTCAGTATTATAGTAGTTGTTAATTTTACAAATTTTAATCCTATGATTGCGTCAATTTTAGTTATGGAATTAATGATGCCACTCGCAGTTAATAATGTAAATTTTTCTGTAGTATACAATACAAAACCAACTGATGTAGCAGCTACAATTTTAGTATCATCTGCAATTTTTATAGCAATTCTTCATTTTTATATTGAAATAATTGATTATTTTATAGGATAAACATATGAAAAAATATGATTTTGAAGATTTAACTATCTATTTTGAAGGTGAAATATATAAATCTAAAGAGTATTCAAGAAATAATACTACTGAAATTTTAAAAGATTTATATATAAAATACTCTTTTGATTTTGTATCAAAACTTGATGGAGTTTTTGCTTTTTGTATCTATGATAAAATAAAAGGTCTTTACTTTTGTTCAAGAGATAGATTTGGAAATATTCCATTTTATTACCACATAAAAAATGAAAAATTTATATTTTCAACTTCTATAAAAGATATTCTAAAAGAGCTTCCAAATTTGCCAAAATTAAATAAAATTGCTCTTAGTAAATATATTCAGCACTTCTCAACTTTTGGAGAAGATACATTTTATTGTGATATTTTTAAGCTTGAAGATAGTTCATATCTGATTTTTGAACCAAAAAAAGATTTAATCAAAAAGAAATATTATAAAATTAATACATATAAAGCCGTAAACGATGAAAATATAGCTTTAAATGACTTAGAAGAGCTTTTATACTCCGCAATTGAAAAAAGGCTTATATCGTCTCCTAGCACACTTTTAAGTGGAGGAGTTGATAGCTCACTTATCTCTTCAATTTATACCAAAATATCTGGTAGAAAAATAGATACTTTTAGTATTGGTTATAATGAATACAAAAATTATTGTGAACTTCAATATGCCAAAATTACTTCAAATCATATAAACTCAAATCATCACGAAATAATAATTGATAAAAAGAACTATATAGATAGTTTTTATAATACTTTAGAGTTTTTTGATGAACCTCATGGAGATAGTGCTGCTGTTCCACTAAATTTTTTATTAAAAAATGTTAAAGATTTTGGTGTAAATTCACTTCTATCTGGAGAAGGTGCTGATGAGCTTTTTTTTGGTTATGACAACTATGCAAAGTTTTTAAAGTATCATAATTTTGGAAAATCTTTATCAAAAGAACAAAATGAATTTTTAAATGAAATTATATCAGCTTTGCAAAATAATACAAAAGAGAGTGAATATTTAAGAAGAGTTGTAAAAAAACAAAATATATATAACTCTTTTGGAGAGATTTTTAATGATATTCAAAAAAGAAAGCTATTTGTAAAAGTTCCAATATTTAAAAGTGAAACACCAAAGCAAGACTTTGTTGATAATATGAGTTATATTGATTTAAAACTTTGGGTTTCAAATCCTGTTTTAACAAAAGTTTACAAAGTTTCAAAAGAGAACTCTTTGCAAATTCATACTCCATTTTTGGATAATGATTTACTTAAATATGTTTTTAGCATTAAAAGTTCAATAAAAATGGGCAATACAAACAAATACTTACTTAAAAAGATTGCATCAAAATATATCCCTGAACAAATAATTAATAGAACAAAAAAAGGCTTTAACTCACCTTTTAATGAGTGGCTTCAAGATGAATTTGGAAGCTCTATTTTAGATACTATTATAGAAGTAAATAGACAAACTGGATTTTTTAATGAAAATTATTTAAAACAAATTTATACACTTGCTAGTTCAAATAAATTTAAACAGCATTTGTACTCACTTTTTGTTTTCTCTTTGTGGTACAAAAAAGTATATCTTTAGATTGTTTATTTAATATATACTAAAGGCTGTTATTTCAATTTGATATTCTTGTGTAGCCATCTTTTAATCCTTGTTTTTATCTACAAAATGTATAAATATCTCATCTGCTTGTTTTTTTAAATTAGGACAATATATTAGTTTTTTAATAATAGCCAATACCCAACCATTTCCATCAAAAATATATTTAAGATCTTCATCTTTGTCTTTTGACATACTTAACTCTTTTAACCTATCTAATAAAATCTTATTTTTAATATCACTACAATTTAAACTTTTATTATTATTTTGAAAAGCATCTATTATTATAATCTCGTACAAAATTCTTATCTCATTATAAATATAAAACTCTTTACTTAATTTTTGTTTTGCTAGAGGTAGATATCTATTTGAAAATTTTTTGTATATTGGATATATATATATTAAATTTCTTAAATGTTCTTCATCATACTTCTCTTCATTTTCATAATTTTCTAATTTACCTCTAGCTGAAAGAGATAATTCATTTAATAAATCTATCATAAAATCAAATTTATATTCTGTTACTCTTGGTACATCGTAATTAAAATCATTTATCGCAAATCTTTTTATCTTATCTACTATTTCTTCATAATGTTTTTTATATTCTTCTTTTGTCAAAGTTGTTTTAAAAGCCATTGACATATCTCTTCTATCTGGTATTCCACCTATTCCATATATTCCTCTATAAAGTATCACATACCAATATACATCTTCTGCTGAAGTTTCTGGAAGCAAAGATTTTCCTTTTTCATACTCTTCATTCATCTTATTAAATAATGGTCTCATTAAAAAATTATCATAATCTACAAATCTATGTAAATTTAAAATATAATTCTTATATTCCATTGATTTTATAAAATGCTCTGTTGCTTGTGGATTTGGTGATTTATCTAAAGGAAATTCATTTGATAACATACTAGTTGTACTTTTTGAGAAAGTAGATATATAACCTAAAAAAATTAATATTACTAAAATTAAGATAATCCATCTTATTCTTAATCTTTTAAATAGTTCTCTAAACAAAAATCTCATTTATATTTCCCCTAATATATAAAAATTTTTATATGTTAATGTTTCCCGTGAAACATTGTTATTTTTCCCAAAACTCTTTTAATGCTTGTGGTGTTTTTTGTTCATCATCTTCTTTAATACTAAAATCTGAACTAAAACTTATCTGCTCAATCTCTTTCATAGCAGCTTCATAATCTTCTTGACTAATTTTTGAATCACTTTTTATAGTTTTTTCTTCAACTACTGCTTCATTTATAGTCTTTGTGTTTATATTTGTACTATTTCCAGCTTTTAAATTCAAATAATCTTTCATCAGTTTTTCATACTCTGAAAAGTCTAGCATCATTATAGATGGCTTACCATCACGAAGAATTATTGCTTTTTCTATCTCTTTTTTTTGTAACTTATCAAAAATAGATTTGTTTTTTCTTACTAAATCTGTTGCCGAAAACATCTCATCTGATGTGTATTGTAATAAAGACATAATGTAATCCTTTACATAAAATATCTTGTATTATAACACATTTTATAAGTTATTTATAAATAAAAAATTTATTTACTAAAAATATTTTCTGCCCACTCTGTAATAGGTCCTCTTAAAACTTTTTCAAGCTTAATTGCAAAAATATTTACAAGATTATTCTCATTTTGAGTAGATTTTAGAAGAGTTGTTAGAGCATTTGTATATCTATTTACGTAGAAATTATCAATTTGTTTATTTGAACCAAGAATTACAACTTTACAACTACTATCAACTCTAGAAAGTACCATCTGCATTGTTTTATTTGACATATTTTGTGCTTCATCAATTATAATAAATGAGTTTGAAAGCGTTCGACCTCTCATCTCTCCAACCCACATAGTTTCAATACCATAATTTGAAATCATCTGCTCAACTCTTGAGCTTACTTCACTATCTTCAAGCGGAGTATATGAAATATCATCCCTTTTACTTCTTCTTCTTTTGTGTTCAGTTCGTATAATATACTCTAAACTATCCATAAGTGGATGATTATATATTCTAAATTTCTCTTCAAGTCCTGGTAAATAACCAACATCTTCGCCTTTATCCAAAGACTCAATAGAGTTTCTTATATATATAATTTTTTGAAAATGTTTCTGTTTTACAAGTTTTAAAGCACCACTTAATGCTAAAAGTGTTTTTCCGCTTCCAGCTTTAGCTTCAACTATTAAAACATTATAAAAATGATTTATTATAGCATTTGAGAAAAATAGTTGCTCTTTATTTAAAGGTGTAATTATTTGATTTCTTATCTCTTCTTCATCAAGGATTTTTATTTTATTATTTTGAATTGAAGCCAAAATAACTTGATCTGAATGTTTAACTTTTAAGCAATATGAAAAATCAGAAACTTTATATTCTTTATCAAAATTGATTATATCTTGATTATCTAAGTTTTCTAAATCTTCAAAGTTTATATCAATATTCTTTATAAAATCGAAATTAAATTTATCACTATCTTTACCATGAAGTGCTACACTTTTTATATCAAGAGATATAGCTCTTGTTCTTGCCATAATATCCATAGAGACAAATTTTATATCTTTGTTATAATAATTTTTTGCAAACTTTGCAACTTCAAGTATTTTTCTATCATTCAAAATATTTAAAGATATATTTTTACTATTTATAGAGTATTCATCTTTAGAGATAATATCAACTATTGTTTCATCTTGGTTTATAAGTTTTAATCTAATTATCTTAAAATCTTCATATTTATTTGTGCTTAAAACTTCTGAATTCTCAAGAATTCTTGCAAACTCTCTTGCTTGAAAATTTATCTCATCATATCCACTTTTTTTAGAGTCTAGTTCATCTAAAACTGTTTCACTTAAGATTATTAAGTTTTTTGCACCATCACTTAATTTAAAGATATTTCTAGCATCTTCTAGTAATATATTTGTATCTAATAGGTAATATTTTTCAAAATTCATCTATTTTTTTCACCTTTTTTGGTTTCATAATCATATATGATATAAATGCAAATAATAAAACTATGATTACTGTAAAAAGAATCGAAAAACTTTTTGTAATAACATAAGTAACAATTAAAATAGCAAGTAAAGTTGGTTGCTCATTATACATTCTAAAGAATTTTCCACTTCTTTTGCAACTATTATTTTCTAGTTGCTTTCTATAATAATCTAAAGAAAAAGAGTAAGCTATCAAAAGTGATAACATAAATAGCTTTGCAATCATCCAATTTTGACTTAGAAGTGCTGGATTTAAAACTATCATACTAATTCCACTTAAAATAGTTATCCACATAGCTGGATGACCTATATACTTGTATATTTTCATCTCTTGTATTTTCACAACTTCAACAAACTCTTTTTTATGACTATTTTCAACATGATATACAAAAAGCCTAGGAAGATAAAATAGCATCGCCATCCAAGATAATACTGCTATTATATGCAGACTCAAAATCCAAGTATAATATTCCATTTAATTTCTCCTAATATATTAAACTCTATTCTAACAAAATTAACAAATATTAAAATGAAAATATATCTATATTTTAATTTTCATTCTTAATTTTTCTAATCCATTCACTTAAAGTCTTTTCAAATCCAATATCAAGTGAATTATAAAGTTTTAAATCCTCTTTTAAATACTCTTGTTCTACATATCCTCCAAAATCATGAGGATAAAGATAACCAATATGCTGGCTATCTAAGTGTTTTGGTATATCAAGAATTTTTCCATTTTTTATCTCTTCAAGAGCTTTATTTATAGCTTTATATGCACTATTTGATTTTGGACTTGAAGCTAGATAAATAGCACACTGCGCTAAAATAATTCTTGATTCTGGATAGCCTATTTTATTACAAGCTTGCATTGTACTACTTGCAAGATTTAAAGCATTTGGATTTGCATTTCCTATATCCTCACTTGCAAATATTACAAATCTTCTAGTAATAAAATCAACACTCTCTCCACCATCTATTAATCTTGCCATATAATATAATGCAGCATCAATATTTGAACCTCTTAAAGATTTAATCATTGCACTTGCTAAATCATAGTGAGAACTACTAGAACTAACCCCATCACCTATAACATTTGCTCTTAACTCTTTTAAACTATTCAAACTAATCTCTTGATCTACTTTATATGAAAAATTTAATAGAGTAAGCATAGCTCTAGCATCACCAGAGCTTGAATAAATCAAATAATCTTTAACTTCATTTGATAAAGTTATATCAATATCTTTTAAAACTATATTTAATATTTTTTCCATTTCATCATAAGAAAATGGTAAAAATTCATATAAAAATGATCTTGATCTTATTGCATTTGTAAGAGTAAAAAATGGATTTTCTGTACTTGCTCCAATTATTGTAGCATCATAATTTTCCATAATTGGAAGTAAAACTTCTTGTTGATTTTTTGAAAGTCTATGAACTTCATCAATAAATATTAAAGGTTTAATAAAGCTATTTTTATATCTATCAAATACCTTTCTTAAATCTTCAATTTTAAATGTTGTTGCGTTAAAATAGTGATAATCGCTACTTATCTCACGAGCTATAATTTTTGCTAAAGTAGTTTTTCCAGTTCCAGGTTTTCCATAAAAAAATAGATGAGGAATATCTTTTTGTTTTATTAATTTATAAAGAGCTTTATCTTTACTTATAATATGAGATTGACCAACAAAACTATCAAGTGATGTTGGTCTATATTTATTAGCTAAGTCTATCATCTTCTTCATTTAAAAAGATTCGTAAATTTTTATACTCATCTTTTGTAAGGAATCTTGTTTTTCCAGTTGGTAGATTATTTAAACTAACCCCACCATATTCAACTCTTTTTAAATCCATAACATCAAGTCCAAAATATCCAAAAAATCTTCTTAGTTCTCTATTTTTACCTTCACTAATTACTACTTTTATCTTAGAAATTTTTTCTCCATTTGTTTGAATGTCATATGCCAAAAATGGAGCAAAATTCATTGATTTTATCTTTGTCTTTTTATATGCACCTTTTGTTGCATCATCTATCTCTAGACCTTTTTGCATTGCCATCTCAATTTTTGGAGATATTGGACCACTTACTTTTACCTTATAAACTCTTTCAAGATTTGAATGCATTAAAGCATTTACTATGTTTACACTGTCGCTTAAAAGCAAAACTCCTTCACTTGCATAGTCAAGTCGCCCTACACTATTAAAGTGCTTATATTTGCTATCTAAACCATCATAAATAGTCTTTCTACCTTGAGGGTCACTTTTTGTTACTAGCTCACCTTTTGGTTTATTATAAACTATTACCGTGTACATTCTCTCTTTATCTTCTTTGATAATCTTTTTACCAATTTCAATCTTATCACTTAATTTAACTTTTGTAGCTAAATCTGTAATAACTCTATTATTAACCTTTACTTTTCCTTCAGCTATTAAAGCATCTGCTTCTCGTCTTGAGTAATTACTGTTGTGAGATATAAATTTATTTAATCTTAACTCTTCAACTGCTCTTGTTCTTACTTCTGGCTTTTTTGTATCTTTTTTTTGTTCTTTTCTTGTTTCATTTTTCATTTTATACCTGCCTCTATTAGGTCGTGAATATGTAATAAACCTTTAAGCTCTCTATTTTTATTAGTAATTATAAGAAGTTGTATTTTATAAGTCTCAATAATCTGTAAAGCATCACTTGCCAAAAGGTTCTCATCATCAAATGTTCTTGGATTTAAAGTTGCAATAGCTTCAACATTGCAATCAATAGAAAAACCATCTTTCATCAAAGCTCTTCTTAAATCTCCATCACTTAAAACACCAATAACTTTTTTATTCTCATCTTCAATAATTACAGAACCTAGTCTTCCTTGGCTCATTACAATTATTGCATCTTTTAATTTTGTTTCACGTGAAACAATAGGAAGATTATCTTTTCTTAAAAGGTCATCTACTTTTACGAATAGCTTTTTACCTAAACTTCCACCAGGATGAAAAGATGCAAAATCCTCTTTTTTAAAATCTCTTCTTTTCATAAGGCATACAGCAAGTGCATCACCCATTGCCATTGTTAATGTAGTAGATGATGTTGGAGCAGTATCAAGAGGACAAGCCTCTTTTTGTACGTTAATATTGATAAAATAGTCTGAATATTTTGCTAAAGTAGATTTTTCATCTTTTGCCATTGCAATCAGAGGAATATTAAATCTTTTTATATGTGGAAGAATTTGAATAAGCTCTTCGCTCTCTCCACTATATGAAATAGCCAAAACTATATCCTCTTTTCCAATCATTCCCAAATCACCATGCATCGCTTCTGTTGGATGAAGAAAAAATGAACTAGTTCCAGTACTTGCAAGTGTTGCTGCAATTTTTGCTCCTACAAGCCCAGATTTTCCAACTCCTGTAACAATAAGTTTACCTTTTGAATTTATAATAAGATTTACAATATTTTCAATATCAAAAGAGATAGAGCTTGAAGCAATTTCAAGCTCTTTTGCTTCAGTAAGTAAAACTTCTTTTACTATCTCTTTGTAGTTCATAAAGAATTCCTTATTGTACAAATATAGTTGGAACAATCATTGGATATTTTTTATATTTTCTTACACAATGTTTTCTTACAACTTTTCTAAGTTCATCTTCTAAAATTCTACTATTTTTAAATATTCCAGGTTTTGTATTAACAAGGAAAGTATTCAAAATCTCTTCTATCTCATTTGTAAAAAATCTATCTTGTTTGTCTGATATAAACCCAAATGTGGCAACTTTTGGTTTTGATGCAAGAGTTCTATCATTTTCATTTATTTGAGCAACTATCATAACAATACCCTCTTTTGCCATAGTTTGTCTATCTATAACAACATCGTCAGATATTTTATGATTTAACTGATTATCGATATAAACTTTCCCACTTTTAACTGTTTTTACTTTTTTAAGATACTTAGGATTTACTTCAATTT
This sequence comes from Arcobacter thermotolerans, assembly GCF_983172305.1. Classification (NCBI taxonomy): domain Bacteria; kingdom Pseudomonadati; phylum Campylobacterota; class Epsilonproteobacteria; order Campylobacterales; family Arcobacteraceae; genus Arcobacter; species Arcobacter thermotolerans. Next base: position 73,389 of record NZ_CFAFZJ010000003.1, on the reverse strand, counting down.
GTTCACCATCAGCCATAACATAAACATTTCTCTCTAAAACACCACAATCAACACCAGTCTCACCATGTTTTAAAGCATGATTATACTCTCCATGCACTGGCAAGAAGAATTTAGGCTTAACTAGTCTTAGCATAAGTTTTTGCTCTTCTTGAGCAGCATGTCCAGATACGTGAATATCAGCAAAGTCTTGATAAGCAACTTTTGCTCCAGCTTTTAAAAGATGGTTAATAATCTCAGAAACACTTCCTTCATTTCCTGGAATTGCTTTTGCTGATAAAATTATTTGATCCTCAGGTTTAATTTTTACATGTCTATGCTCGTGAATTGCCATTCTATATAAAGCACTCATTGACTCGCCTTGACTTCCTGTTGTTACAATCATAATCTCTTTATCAGTATATTTATTTATTTCATGAGCTTCTATAAATTGATCTTTTGGAAATTTTATATATCCTAAAGTCATAGAGATATCTAAGTTTTTCTCCATAGAACGACCAATTACACAGATTTTTCTTCCATATTTTAGAGCTTTTTCGATTGCTTGAGCAACTCTATGAATATTTGAAGAGAATGTACTCATAATAACTCTTCCTGTTGCTGTAGCAAATATTCTTTCAAAAGTTGGTCCAACAGCTTTTTCAGTTTTTGTAAATCCAGGAGAGTGAGAGTTAGTTGAATCAGAAGTCATAACTAAAACACCCTCTTCTCCATAATGTGCAAGTCTATGAATATCTGTTGGGAAACCATCATATGGAGTATGATCTATTTTAAAATCTCCTGTATGAATCATAGTTCCAGCAGCAGTTTTAATAGCAATACAAGATGAATCAATAATTGAGTGAGTTACGTGCATCCACTCAATTTCAAAATCATTTCCAATTTTAATTGGTGTTCTTTTTGAAATAGCTCTAAAAAGTGCTCTGTGTTCTCTCATTTTATGTTCATCAAACTTACTTCCAATCATCTCCAAAGGAAGTGGTGAACCATAAATTGGAAATTGCATCTCTTTAAATAGATATGGCATAGCTCCAATATGATCTTCATGACCATGAGTAATAATTACTGCAACAATTTTATCTTTTATCTCTCTAAGATATGTGAAATCTGGAATTAAGATATCAACTCCATGCATATCACCATCTGGAAAACTCATACCAACATCTACAATGATTGCTTCGTTCTCAGTCTCTACAACCATCATATTCCCACCAATTTCATTTAATCCACCAAGTGGAGTGATTCTAAGTTTTGCATTTGTATTTAGATTTAATTTATAATGTGGGTTTAATCTATCTTTATGAATTTTTTCATTTATCATATATGCTTTTTTAAGATCATTAGTCCAACCATCACCAACTGTAGGTATATCTTTATTTATAAATCTTGGTTTATTGTTTGGTTTTTTCTTCTTAAAAGGTGCTCTTTTTTCTTGAGTTTGTTCGCTATTATTTCTATTTTCTTGATTTTGTTCAGAATTTTGAGCTCTAGGAGGTCTAGGATTTCTTGGTCTGAACTCTCTTTTTTCAGAACCTGTATTAGTTGATGACTCTTCTCTTATTTCAGTTGTTTTTATTTCACTATTTTTTGAAATTTCTTCTTTATTTATCTCTTCCATTTTTTACCTTTGTATGCATTTGGCTATACAAAGATGAACTAACTTCATGAGGTCTTAAGTTGTCGTTTAACTCTAACTCTTCATAAAGAGCTAAAATCTTAGATTTATCAAGAATTGAGCTAAGATTTTTTGATAGTTTTTTTCTTGGCTGCACAAAACAAGCTTTCAAAAATCTATTAAAATCTTTATCAAGTTTTAGCGATAAATCTTTTTTTATATAAAGAACAGAAGATGTAACTTTAGGCATTGGGTCGAACGCCTCAGCTGGTACATCAAAAAGTATTTTTGACTCTTTAGAGATAAGTTCTGTCATTATCCCCAAAGATGAATACTCTTTATCATTTACTTTTGCAGTAAATTTTTGAGCTACCTCTTTTTGAACCATTACAATAATGTGTTCACAAAGTTCATCTTCAAAAGCTCTTAATATAATATTTGTTGCAATGTAGTATGGTAAGTTTGCTATTAAATCATATTTACCATCATGTAAAAATTTCAGCTCATCCCAAGCTCTTAAAACATCTATGTGTTTTAGTGTGAATTTTTTACTCTCTATTTCATTTGCAAATTTCGACTTTAAGATACCAATTAAATCGGTATCAACCTCATAAGCTGTCACATCTTTGTACTTGACTAAATTTTTAGTCAAATCACCTAAGCCAGGCCCTATTTCTACAATATGATTATTGTTATGGGGCATCGATTGGATGATTTTATCTAATATTGAACTATCTTTTAAAAAATTTTGTCCGAACTCTTTTTTTGCTTTTACTTTTTCCATTAGGCAAGAGTATATCTTTTTTTAACTTACATTTAGGTAATATCTTTAACTAATTTTTAAGGAATTAAAATTGAATAATCTAACAAAAAGAATAATCCCATGCCTAGATGTAAACAATGGAAGAGTTGTAAAAGGCGTAAACTTTGTAGGTCTAAAAGATGCAGGAGATCCTGTTGAAATAGCAAAAAGATACAACGATGAAGGTGCAGATGAGTTAACATTTTTAGATATTAGTGCAAGTGTAGAAAATAGAGGAACTATTGTAGATATTGTTAAAAATGTTGCTAAAGAGGTATTTATCCCACTAACTGTTGGTGGAGGAATACGAAATTTAGATGATATTTATGCTTTATTAAATGTGGGATGTGACAAAATTTCTGTAAATTCAAGTGCTGTTAAAACACCAAACTTAATAGATGATGGAGCAAAAAGATTTGGAAGTCAATGTATTGTTGTGGCAATTGATGTTAAAAAAGTATCAGATGGCTCATATCATGTTTTTGTAAAAGGTGGGAGAGAAGATACGGGACTTGATGCAATTTCTTGGGCAAAAGAGGTAGAAAATAGAGGTGCTGGAGAGATTTTATTAACTTCTATGGATACAGATGGAGTTAAGAGTGGTTTTGATTTGGAAATTACAAAAGAGATTTCAAAAATTGTAAATATTCCAGTAATTGCAAGTGGTGGAGCTGGAAATATGTCTCACTTCAAAGATGCTTTTGAAGCTGGTGCTGATGCTGCATTGGCCGCTTCAATTTTTCACTTTAAAGAGGTTGATATCATGGATTTAAAAAGATATTTACAAAAAAACAATATAAATGTAAGGATATAAATGAAAAAACTATTAGCAGTTGCTATACTTTTACCAATATTGAGTTTTTCTTATGAAATAAATTTTAATAAATCATTTTCAAAAGTTGTAAACCCTGATTTATTAACAACAAATATAAATATAAGTGTTGAAAAAAAAGATGAAAAAAGTGTAAATATTGAAGTAGAAAAATTTAATAATTTTTTAAAGAATACAAAAAATATTACAATAAAAAATACAAATTATAATTTGACTCCAAAATATGATTATGAGAATAATAAATCAATATTTAAAGGATTTATAGCAAATACAAGATTTATTATAGAGTCAAAAGATCCAAAAGAGATAAACAATTTTTTAGCTGATTTAATGGCTTTAAAAGATAGCTTAAAATCAGATGATATTAAAATAAATATATCAAATTTATCTTGGGAAATTGGTGAAAATTTACAAAATAAAAATATTGATGAACTAAGAGTAGAAGTTTTATTATGGATAGGAAATTATACAAAAGAACTTTCAAATAAGATTGGAAAAAAATGTGAAATTAAAAATGTAAATATAAACGAAAACTTTGACTACCCTACTTTTAAAAATAGAGTAATGAGTTCTTCTTTAGATATGGTAAATTCATCTGAATCAATAAATATTTCACCAATAAATACAGAAGAAATTATAAAAATAAATACAAATTTTATACTGGATTGTAAGTGATTGTAAGTGCTGGAAATCAAGAAACTTTTACCTTTGCTAAATCAATAGGTATTGGATTAGTTTCTAGTGCGATAAATCTTACAAAAATTTGTCTATTTAATAGACCAGAGTTTATTTTATTTATTGGAAGTGCTGGAAGTTATGGAAATCATAAAATATTTGATATTGTTGAATCAAAAAACTCTTCAAACATAGAGTTAATCTTTTTGCAAAATTTTGCATATACACCAATAGATAATGCAGTTAGAATTGATACAGCCTTGACAAATAGTGAAGTTATTGTAAATAGTTCAAACTATATAAGTACAAATCAAATTTTATCAAAAGAGTTTTTACAATACAATGTCGAACTTGAAAATATGGAGTTTTTTTCTGTATTAAGTGTTGCAAAAGAGTTTGAAATACCAGCTTTTGGTATTTTTGTTGTTACAAACTATACAAATGAGAATGCACATAGTGATTTTATAAAAAATCATAAAGAAGCAATGAATAAATTAGTTAAATATTTAGAAGATAAAAATATAATAAAAGAGGCAAAATAGTGGCAAAATTTGATGAGTCATCAATATATGACTACACACTAGATGAATTAAAAGAGAGATTAAAACCATCATTTAGAGCAAAACAGGTTTATAATTGGCTTTATAAAAAGTATGCAAACTCTTATGATGATATGAAAAATCTTCCAAAAGAGTTAATAGAAGATTTAAAAACAAACTATCCAATTGATATATTAAAAGTTGTAAAAAAAGAGCAAAGTCGTGATGGAAGTATAAAATATCTTTTTAAATTAAGAGATAACCACACTATTGAAGCAGTTTTACTCTTGATGAAAGATAAAAAAATTGATGAAGATGGACAAATTGTAAGAAGTGAAAAATATACAGTTTGTATCTCTAGTCAAGTTGGATGTAAAGTTGGATGTAGTTTTTGTTTAACGGCACGTGGTGGATTTGTAAGAAATCTTACAGTTGGAGAGTATATAGCTCAAATTGTTCATATAAAAAGAGATAATGAAATAGCTGAAAACAAGGCTTTAAATATTGTTTATATGGGAATGGGTGAACCTCTTGATAACTTTAATAATTTTGTAAAAGCTGTTGAGATTTTCTCAGAACTTGATGGTTTAGCAATAAGTAGAAGAAGGCAAACGGTTTCAACTTCAGGAATTGCAAGTAAGATTAAAAAACTAGGTGAAAAAGATTTACAAATACAACTTGCTATTTCACTTCATGCTGTTGATGATGAGTTAAGAAGTGAGCTTATTCCTATGAATAAAGCATATAATATTGCATCAATTATTGACGCTGTTAAAGAGTTTCCAGTAGATACAAGAAAAAAAGTTATGTTTGAATATTTGGTTATAAAAGATAAAAATGATAGTTTAGATGCAGCAAAAAAACTTGTAAAACTTCTAACTGGTTTACAAGCAAAAGTAAATCTAATATATTTTAATCCATATCCTGGAACTACTTATCAAAGACCTCTTGAAACTGATATGATGAGATTTAAAGATTTTTTAAATTCAAAAGGTGTAATTTGTACAATTAGAGAGTCAAAAGGTTTAGACATAAGTGCAGCTTGTGGACAGTTAAAAGAGAAGGAGTTAAATGGGAATTCTTGAAATAGCTTTAATTATTTTTATAATAGTTGTAGTACTTTCTAGTGCTATTGGATTTTATATTCATAATAAAGATGATAAACAAAATGATAAATTTGAGGAGAATTAATATGACAGTTACAAGATTTGCACCAAGCCCTACGGGGTATTTACATATTGGTGGATTAAGAACAGCTCTTTATAGCTATTTATGGGCAAGAAAAAATGGTGGAGTTTTTAGACTTAGAATTGAAGATACTGATTTAGAAAGAAATAGTCAAGAGGCTTTAAATGCAATTATTGAAGCTTTTAACTGGGTTGGTTTATCTTATGATGGAGAAGTTGAATATCAATCAAAAAGAACTGAAATATATAAAAAATATATAAATCAACTACTTGAAAGTGGAAATGCTTATAAATGTTATATGAGCAAAGAAGAACTTGATAGCTTAAGAGCAAAACAAGAAGCTGCAAAACAAACTCCAAGATATGATGAGACATGGAGACCTGAAGATGGTAAAGTTTTACCTACAATTCCAGAGGGAATTGAGCCAGTTATTAGAATCAAAGCTCCAAAAACAGGAGAGATTAGATTTCTTGATGGTGTGAAAGGTGATATGAAATTTGATGCATCTTTTGTTGATGACTTCGTAATTGCAAGATCAAATGGAATGCCTACATATAACTTTGTTGTAACTATTGATGATATGTTAATGGAAATGACAGATGTCATTAGAGGCGATGATCACTTATCAAATACTCCAAAACAGATTGTTATTTATAATGCTTTAGGTGTAAAGCATCCAAACTTTTATCATGTACCTATGATAAATAATCCAGAAGGTAAAAAGCTCTCAAAAAGAGATGGTGCAATGGATGTTATGGATTATAAAAGATTGGGGTATTTACCAGAAGCTTTATTAAACTTCTTAGTAAGACTTGGTTGGTCAAATAAAGATCAAGAAATTTTCTCTATGAAAGAAATGTTAGAGTTATTTGATCCAAAAAATATAAATAAATCAGCATCTGCATATAATGCTGAAAAACTTTTATGGTTAAATAGTGAATATATAAAAACTGTTTCAAATGATAGATTAATAGAGGAGTTGAAATTTTTTGATTTAGATTTAACTAATTACTCTAAAAAAGAGGAGATTTTAAACCTTGCAAAACAAAGAGCAAATACACTATTAGAATTAAAAAAATCTATACTTGATATAAAAAACAGTCCTAATGAGTATGAAGAAGCTGGGGTTAAAAAATTTGTAAAAGATGATACAAATTCAATTTTAAAAGAGTATTTAGAGCTTTTAGAAGAGAATAAAAATAGTTTTGCATCTCCTAGTGAACTTGAAAATATCACAAAACCATTTATAGAAACAAAAGGTTTAAAATTTCCACAACTGTTCCAACCTATAAGAATTGCATTAACTGGTGGAACACAAGCACCATCAGTTTACGATATACTTTTTATCTTAGATTTCGCTGAAAGTAAGATAAGAATTTCAAAAGCTTTGGAAAAAAATTTTAAAAACTCTTGATTTAAGAAAAATATTAAGGCATAATGTCTAACTTTTTCAAAGGATAAGAATTATGAACATTTACGTTGGGAATTTATCGTACAAAATGAACGATAATGATTTAGAAGCAGTTTTTGCTAAATTTGGTGCAGTTAAGAGCGCAAAAATAATTATGGACAAAGAAACAGGAAGATCTAAAGGTTTTGCTTTTGTTGAAATGGAAGAAGCTAGTGCAGGAAATGCTGCTATTGAAGCTTTAAATGGTAAAGAGACTGATGGTAGAACTTTAAGAGTAAATGAAGCTAAACCAAAAGAAGATAGACCAAGAGATAGCAGACCAAGAAGAAATTTCTAAGACTGCAAAGGGGTTTAAAAACCCCTTTTTTTATGCCAAAATGAAAATTCTACTTCTCGAAGATGATTTAATCTTAAATGAAATTCTTGAAGAACACTTAATAAAACAAAAACATCAAATTACTACAACTTTTTCTTCAAATGAAGCTATAAAAGAGCTATATTCAGAGACTTTTGATTTACTTCTATTAGATGTAAATGTGCCAGATTTAAATGGCTTTGAACTATTAAAAGAGCTAAGAGATAATAATATTTTAACTCCAACAATATTTATAACATCTCTAAATATGGTAGAAGATATGCAAAAAGGGTTTGATAGTGGATGTGATGACTATATTAAAAAACCTTTTGAGTTAAAAGAGCTTGATATTAGAATAAATAATATAAAAAGGCTTTTTAATATAGATATAAAAATTATCAAAATAGATGAAAATAGTTATTTAGATTTACAAAATTTGGAGATAAATTTAAATAAAAAAAGTTTTATAATCTCAAAAAAAGAGTCTGAAATTCTTGCATATTTATTAAATAATCCAAAAAAAACTATCAGTATTGAAGAGATTATAAATAATATTTGGTCATATGAAGATAGTGTAGAAAGCTCTACAATTAGAACTTATATAAAAAATCTGCGAAAAATATTGGGAGAAGATAAAATATTAAATATAAGAGGAGTTGGATATAGATTTAACTTCTAGTGAAAAGAAAAGTTTTTTTAGCTTCTTAGGTCTTTATTTAGGATCCTCTTTTATATTAATGTTAATCGCTCTATTTTTCTATTATCAAAATGAGAAAACACTTTATTTGGATTTAGTAAAATCAAATATGCAAAATATAGTATCTAAAGTTTCAAATGAAATAATAATATCTCATATGTTGGATGTCGAATTTGATAAAAATATATATTTGAATAATCAAGATTATAAAATCTCTTTTTATGATAAAGATAAAAATTTATTATTTGGAAATTTAGATGAAAAGTTAAATTTTGAACAAAATTTTTATAATGATGAAGAAAAATTAATTATTGTTGATAGTTCAACTGTAGGACATTTAGGAATTTGGTATATAGCTTTAAAAGACAATAGCTTAAAAGAGAAAATATCAAATTTAAAATTAAATATTTTTCTTATTTTTTTAATATTTTATACAATAATTGCTATTGTTAGCTGGTCTTTAGCAAAACTATTTCTAAAACCAATAAAAAATGAGAGAGAAAGATTAAATAACTTTATAAAAGATACTACTCATGAGTTAAATACACCAATAAGTGCAATAATTATGTCTTGTGAAGGAGATAACTTAACTCAAAAACAGTTGGATAGAATAAAATTTAGTGCAAAAAGAGTTAGTGAAATTTATAAAGATTTGACGTATATATTTTTAGGAAATATTGAAAAAAAAAGTTTAAATAAAATAGATTTATCAAAGATTATAAAGCAAGAGATTATAAGTTTTGAGCCAATGATTGCTAGAAAAAGATTAAAAATAAACCTTAATATAGAAGAGTTCTTTTATGAGATAAATAAAGATGATTTTTTAAGACTTTTTAATAATCTATTCTCAAATGCTATAAAATATAACAAAATAGATGGAAATATAGATATTATTCTTAAAAATAGAGAGCTAATAATAAAAGATACAGGTATTGGAGTGTCAAAGGATAAGATTAAAGATATTTTTAATAGATATTACAGAGGAACAAACCAAAGTGGTGGCTTTGGTTTGGGGCTAAATATTGTAAATATGATTTGTAAAACATATAATATAAAAATAGATGTTGAATCAATTGAAGATAGTGGAACAAAATTTATATTAAATTTTTAAAGTTCCTCTTCACCAATAACAATATTTTTACCACTATTTTTAGCTCTGTATAGAGTCATATCCACTCTTTTAAATAAACTTTCTTTATGGTCATCATCATTTAATGAAGCTACACCGAAGCTACAAGTAACCTCCTTTGGAACAACAGAGAACTTATGTTCGTTTATTATTTTTCTTAAGTTGTTGGCAACATATTTTGCTTTTTCAAAATGAGTTCCAGGAAGTAAAATTACAAATTCTTCTCCACCCCATCTAAAAACAGTATCAGTTGCTCTAATATTTGAAGATATAAGATTTGTAATAGATTTTAATATTACATCCCCAATATCATGACCAAAAGTGTCATTTATATTTTTAAAATCATCTATATCAAGAAGTATTATACTCAGTGGATTTCTTTGCATTTTTGCTTTTTGTAATTCAAATTCAAAAAACTCTTCAAATTTCATTCGATTAAATACACCAGTTAAAACATCAATAGAAGCTTGTTGCTCTAAAGTTTGTGTCATAGAATAAAGTTCATCTACTTTATGTTTCATAGCTTTATTAAGAGTACTTAGCTGCTCTTTTGCTTGTTCAAAGTCTGTTACATCATTTCTTATTGCAATATACTCTACTATGTCACCATCTATATCTAGAATAGGAACTATTGTTGATGAAACAGTGTAACTTCTACCATCTTTTTTAAGATTAGTAATTAACCCACTCCAACTTTTCTTATTTTTTATAGTGTTCCATAGTTCTTGAAAAGTACTACTTGGCATAGTTGGATGTCTTACTATATTGTGTGGTTTACCTACTAGCTCTTCTCTTCTATATCCAGAAATTTCACAAAACTTATCATTTACATAAGTTATGATACCTTTTGGATTAGTTTTTGACACAATGTTACTTAAGTCAACAGCTTTTTTATACTCATTTAACAGCTTTGTATTATCATCTTTTGGAATAGAATTTGAATCATTAATTTGTTCATAAATTATAAAAAGGTCTTTAGCAACTGCTAAAAAATTATTTTCAATATCTCTAAGAAGATTAAATGATAGTAAACCTTCTAAATTAAAAAATAGAATAATTGAATTTTTTAATGAAGTAAAAAGAGTAAAAAAATCATTTGTACTAAAAGATGCTTTATTTAAAATATTTAAAAGTCTACTTTTAATTGATACATCCGAAACATTTAAATCCCACTGCATAGAACCTATAATAAATTCATAGATATCATAGAAAACTTTTTTTTGTTCAGTTGTAAGAACATATTGATGAGTAAGAAATATATCTTTTACTAACTCGTTTTCTAACCAATCATCAACGATTTTATTTTTATTTACTTTCAGTAAATATGAGAATTCTTTTATTTGAATAACACGATTCATTTGCGACCTTAATTTATATTGTTATTTCGTTAAGGAAATAAACTTTTGGATAAAGATTATTATATATAAAATCTTATTATTAAATAGTTAAATTTAATACTATTTGTTTATAAAGTATCCACATAAACTACACATAAACTTTGGTAGATTTACAAAAATTAAAAATAAAAAGGATAAATGAAATGAAAAATATCATTAAAGTGTTTTTTACACTATTTTTAGCTGTAAGTTTTTTAAAAGCTGAACCAATGAAAGAGAATCTAAATATTGATGGATATTCAATAGAGCTTACAAGTAAAAGGGATCTTAGTGCAGGAAGTAATGAGTTCTTTGCAAAAATTACAAAAGATGGGAAAGAGGTAAATGACGCAAAATTAAAAGCTAAATTTTTTATGCCAGAGATGCCAGGTATGCCTTATATGGAGCATGAAGGTGAAGCAAAATTTGAAAATGGCATTTATAGTTTTGTAATTAATTTCTGTATGGATGGAACTTGGCAATATAATATCAGATTTAAAACAGCTGATGATAAAGTTCACTCTGTAAAAAGTAGCGTGAGCTTCTAAAATGAAAAAAGTAGTTTTTACTTCACTAATTTTTGCTAGTTATTTATTTGGAACTTCGATTGAAGATATAGTACAAAAGAGTTTACAAAATAATTTTGATATTAAAAGCCTTGAAAACTCTATTGAAATTGCTAATTTCCAAATAAAACAGGCTAAAAATTGGGAAAATCCAATGATAAGCTTTAAAGCAAATGATATTATGCTAAATAAAAACTATTTAAATAATCAAAAAGAGTATGGAATTGAGTTATCTCAAGCCATACCTATTGGTAAAAAACTTGAACTTGAAGAGAGTATTGCAAAAAAAGATAAATTATTGCAAGAACAAACTTTACAGGATATAAAGCTAGAATTTGAATCAAAAATTTATCTATATTCATACACTATTTTAATTTTAGAAAATAGATTAAAACTGCTAAATGAATATCAAAAGAATTTAAACCGCCTAGAAGAGCTTTATACAAAACTATATTCATATGATAAAGTATCTTTAAATGAGATATTAAATACACAAATCTCAAAATATGATTTACAAATGAAAATAAATGAACTTCAAACAACAAAAGATAATTTATATCTAAGTTTAGAGCAAATAAGTTATGAGAAGATTGATAAAATTGATGATAGTTTAGTATTAAAAGATATAAACAGACAACAAATTGAAGAACAATTAATATTTCATCCAAAGATACAAACACTTCAAACAACAAGCCAAAAATATAAAGATACTGCTCAACTTGAAGATGCAAAAAAGTTTTCAAGTATAACTTTATCTTTAGAATATATGCAAAATAAAGAGCAAGATTATGCAAATATTACAATGTCTATGCCTCTACCAATTTATAATACAGAAAATATTAATAAATTAAAAGCAAATTTAAATACAAATGAAACTAATAATAAACTAGATAGTCAAATTCATAATCTAAGATTACAAACAAAAATATATCTAAATAATTTAGAGCAATATAAAACAAATTATAAAATCCTTCAAGAAAAGATTGTACCTATAAAACAAAAAATACAAAAGGTTTTAGAAGAGTTTGTAGGATTTGATAAAGAGAGTTTAAAAGAGAATCTAAATAGTTTAAATGAATTGATTGATTATGAAATGAAAGCAAGTGAACAACTTGAAAAATATTTTGAAAACTACAGTGAACTTATATATTACTCAAATAAAGGTGTAAAATGAAAAAAATATTCTTATCGCTAATACTTATAGCTATAGCTCTTAATTCCAATCCTATAGATGCTAAACAACTATTTAATATTGAAAAAGTAAAAGTAAAAAAAGAGAGTTTTAAAGAATCAAAAGAGTTTTATGGAATTACAAAACTAAATGAGAGTAAAACGATAGATATTGTAAGCAGATTTGATGGATATATTACACATTTAAATGCAAATAAAAATTATATGATCATAAAAAAAGGTGAAAGTTTATATACAATTTATTCAAGCGATATTGCATCAATAAAAGCTGAGATTGAAATAGCAAAAGATTTAAATAAAAATTTATATGATAAAGCAAATAGTAAATTAGAAAACTTTGATATAAAAAATGCTAAGTTTTTAAATAATGAAGTAGTTGTAAGTTCACCAATATCAGGAATAATCACACAAAAAAATGTAAATAATAAATCTTATGTAGAAAAAGGAAAAACTCTTTTTCAAATTTCATCACTTGAAGATATTTGGTTTGTAGCTTCTATATATCAAGAGGATTTGAGTTTTATAAAAGCAAATATGAATTCAATAATTAAACTTGATGGAGTAGAAAATTCAATAGTAGCAAAAGTTGATTTTATATATCCAGTTTTTAATGAAGAGAAAAAAACAGTAGATATTAGATTTGTTATAGAAAATTCACAAAATAAGATTTTGCCTTCAATGTTTGGGAAAGTAAAAATAGAAAAAGAGAGTAAAGAGATTTTAGTTTTACCAAAAAGTGCAGTTATTAAAAAATCAAACTATTATTATGTATTTATTCCAAAAGAAAATGGAGAGTTTACACCTAAAAAAATAGAGGCAAAAAGAGTAAGTGGTGATAAATATGAAATTTTAAGTGGTTTAACTCTTGATGAGGAAGTTATAAATAATACCCTATTCTTATATGATGCTGATGCTATGACAAATAGACTTTATGATGAAACTTCTGATGAGGAGTGGTAAAAATGGTTGAAAGAATAATAGACCTAAGTGTAAAAAACCGTTTTATTGTAATTTTTATTACTCTACTATTAGCTTTTGGCTCAATATATGCTATAAAAAATACAAGTTTAGATGCTATTCCTGATTTATCAGCAAATCAAGTAATAATTGAAGTTGAATGGAGTAATCAAAGTGCAAAGACAATAGAGGAGCAAATATCATATCCACTAATTTCAAATCTTATGAGTCTTCCAAAAATAGAGACAATAAGAGCCATGAGCAGTTTTTCAACATCTATGATATATGTAATTTTTAAAGATGGAGTTGATTTATACGATGCTAGAAGTAGAATTTTAGAACAACTATCAACTTTGCAAGGAACATTTCCTGCTCTTGCAAAAGTAAAATTAGGTCCTGATGCTTCAGGTGTTGGTTGGGCTTATGAATATGCACTAAAATCAAAAAATAGAAGCCTTGATGAGCTTAGAACTTTGCAAGACTATTTTTATAAATTTGCACTTTTAGGAGTTGATGGAGTTAGTGAAGTTGCATCAGTTGGAGGATATGTTCGAAACTATGAAATTACTCTAAATCAAGATAGATTAATTCAATATGATTTAGACATAGAAGAGATTAAAGATGCAATTACTAAAAATAATAATGATAGTGGAGCAAGAGTAATACTTGAAAATGGTTATGAACAAATCATTAGTGCAAGAGCATATTTAAAATCAAAAAAAGATATTGAAAATATAACTATAAAAACTCAAAATAATATCCCTTTGAAAATAAAAGATATAGCAGAAGTTAATCTTACTTCAAATGATAGAAGAGGTATTGCTGAGTTAAATGGTGAAGGTGAAGTTGTTGGAGGAATTGTAGTAACTAGATATGGTGTTGATGTTCATAGTGTAATTAAAAATGTAAAAGCTAAATTAAATTCGCTTAATATTGATGATGTTGAAATAGTTGAGGTTTATGATAGAACCTCTTTGATTGATGCTGCAATTGATACTTTAAAAAGAACTTTGATTGAAGAGTCTATTATTGTTATGTTAATAGTTGCAATATTCTTGTTTCATTTTAGAAGTGCTTTAATTATAATTATTACCCTTCCTTTAACTGTAATGATTAGTTTTTTACTCATGAAGTTATTTAATATTGGCTCAAATATTATGAGTTTAGGTGGAATTGCAATTGCAATTGGAGCTATGGTTGATGCAACAATTGTAATGGTTGAAAATGCTCATAAACATCTTCAAGGAAAAGAAAATATAACAGAAGAGGAGAGGATAGAGATAATATTATCTTCTGCAAAACAAGTTGGACGACCTATTTTCTTTGCCCTACTTTTGGTTGTAGTATCATTTTTACCTATATTTGCACTAAGTGGACAAGAAGGAAAACTATTTTCACCACTTGCATTTACAAAAACATTTGCAATGCTTTGTGGGGCGATACTTTCAATTACCCTAGTTCCTATTTTGATGATATATTTTATAAAAGGTAAAATCATTCAAGAGGATAAAAATATCTTAAATAGTTTTTTTATAAAAATTTATTCACCAATATTAAAATTGAGTTTAAAATTAAAATACTTGGTGGTTACTATATTTTTTATAATTATAATTTCTGCCTTATATACATATTCAAAACAAAAATGGGAATTTATGCCAACACTAAATGAAGCAACATTTATGTATATGCCTGTAACTCCTTATGGAATTGGAGCTGATTTAGCACGTGAGTTAGCACAAAAAACGAATATGGTTATAAAATCTTTTCCAGAAGTGCAAAATACTTTTGCAAAAGCTGGACGAGCAGCAACAGCAACTGATCCAGCGCCACTTGCAATGATTGAAACAATTATTACTTTTAAACCACAATCACAGTGGAGAGAAGGAATGACTTATAAAAAATTAATTGATGAGATGGATAAAAAACTTCAAATTCCAGGACTTATAAATACATGGACATATCCAATTAAAGGTAGAATTGATATGTTACTTACAGGAATTAGAACACCTTTGGGAATAAAACTTTATGGTAAAGATTTAGAAGTTTTACAAGAAGAGAGCTCAAAAATAGAGAACATATTAAAAAAATATGAAGGCTCTATGAGTGTTAGCGCAGATAAGATAAATCAAGGATATTATTTAAATATAAAAATAGATGATGAAGAAATAAGCAGATATAACATAAGCAAAAACACTATTTTAGAAACTTTAAGTATAGGAGTTGGTGCTGAGCAATTAACTCTCTTTTTAGATAATTTAGAGAGATATCCAATAAGCTTAAGGTATGAATCAAAAGATAGAGAAGATATAAGGGCATTAGAAAATCTACAAATAAAAACTAATCTAGGATTTAAACCACTTAAAACATTTGCCACTTTGTCTTATGAAGAGAGTCCTTCAATAATACAATCGGAAAAAGCACTTAAAGTTGCTTATGTTTATATTAGCCCCAAAAGTGATTTTTCTATACAACAATATAAAGATGATGCAAATAAACTTTTAAAAGATTTAAAACTTCCAGATGGTTACTATTTTGAGTGGTCAGGACAAAGTGAGTTTTTACAACAAGCAATGTCAAAATTAAGCTTTATTGTCCCAATAGTTTTAATGTTTATATTCATTTTAATTTATATGGCACTAAAGAATTTAAAATATACATTGATAATATTTTGTACACTTCCTTTTGCTTTAAGTGGTGGAGTATTTTATATAGAATATTTAGGATTTAATATCTCTATTGCTGTTATTGTTGGATTTATGGCACTTTTAGGAGTTGCTGCTGAAACTTCTATAGTTATGATGTTATATTTAGATGAAGCATATAAAAATATTAAAGAAAAAAGAGATTATGCACTAAAAGAGGCGATATATCATGGAGCTGTTTTAAGACTTCGACCAAAGCTGATGACACTTTTTGCAATACTTGGAGGACTTATCCCTATTATGTATATAAACTCTATTGGAAGTGAAGTTATGCAAAGAGTTGCTGCTCCTATGATTGGTGGGATGCTGAGTTCAACTATTTTAACTTTAATTATAATTCCTGCTATTTTTTATTTAGTAATATTAAAAAAAGATAAAATAATTGATTAATAATTGATTAATTATAGAAATATAGAATTAAACTGTTAATAAAAAATAAAGGAGATAGAATGAAAATATTATCAAAAGTTGCGAGTGCTATGATTTTATCAACAGGTTTACTAATGGCTTCTTCATATAGTGTAGATAATGCTCACTCAAATGTAGGATTTACAGTAAAACATATGATGGTTACAAATGTTCATGGTAAATTTACATCTTATGATGCAAAAGTTGAATTTGATGATGCTACTAAAACATTTAAAAAATTAGTTGCAAATATTGATACTAATTCAATTGATACAGGAATTGAAAAAAGAGATAATCACTTAAGAAGTGATGATTTTTTTGCTGTTGAAAAGTTTCCTAAAATGACATTTGAGATGACATCTTATAAAGCAGATGGTGATGATGGAAAAATGACAGGAAATTTAACTATTAGAGGAATTACAAAACCAGTAGTTTTAGAAGTTGAAGATATCTCTGTTTTAGGTGATAAAGTTGGTTTCGTTATTGAAGGAAAAATTAATCGTCAAGATTTCGATCTAAAATGGAACAAAGCTATAGAACTAGGTGGTGTAGCAGTTTCAGATGAAGTAAAAATAAAAGTTGATATTGAAGCTAAAAAACAATAAATAAATACAAAGTAGGATTAACCCTACTTTGTAATTTAATCTCTTGGATAGTTATCGATTATAAAATCTATATCCTTATCCCCTCTTCCACTAAGATTTACCAAAATTGATTTTCCGCTATTATCTTTTGCCCATTTCATAGCAAAAGAAACAGCATGAGAAGATTCAAGTGCTGGAATAATTCCTTCACATCTTGAAAGTGTATAAAATGCTTCAACAGCCTCTTCATCACTACAAAGTCCCACTTTAGTTCTTCCAATGCTATTTAAATATGCATGTTCAGGACCAACAGATGGATAATCTATCCCACTTGCTATTGAGTGAACAGGAGCAGGTTCTCCATTTTCATCAATTAACATAATAGAGTTAAATCCATGCATAACTCCCTCTTTTCCATAAGTTATACTTGAACTATGTTCACCTAATTTAGAGCCTTTTCCAGCTGGTTCAATAGCATATAAATCTACACTATCTTCAATAAAAGCACTAAATATTCCCATAGCATTACTTCCACCTCCAACACAAGCAGCTATTGCATCAGGGAGTTTTCCAGTCATCTCAAAAAATTGCTCTTTTGATTCAATACCAATAATACTTTGAAAATCTCTAACCATTTTTGGAAATGGATGAGGACCAACCACACTTCCTATTGCAAACATTTGAGTTTTTGTATCTTTTAAATAACTCTCAAAAGCACTATCAACTGCCTCTTTTAAAGTTTTTAATCCTTTTGTAACAGGTATTATTTTAGCACCTAAGATTTTCATTTTTACAACATTTGGATGCTCTTTTTTAATATCAACTTCACCCATATGTATTTCACACTCTAATCCAAAATAAGCAGCCGCAGTTGCTAACGCAACACCATGTTGCCCTGCTCCTGTTTCAGCTATAACTCTTTTTTTACCCAAATATTTTGCAAGTAAAACCTCTGCCATACAGTGATTTAGTTTATGAGCTCCTGTATGATTCAAATCCTCTCTTTTTAGATAGATTCTTGCACCCCCTACCAAATTTGATAAATTATTACAATATGTAATTGGAGTTGGTCTTCCTTGATAATATTTTCTAATTTTTTTTAGCTCATTTATAAATTCAAAATCATTTGATAATTTATTATAAGCTTCATTTATCTCATTAAATGGAAGTTCAAGTTGTGGTGGAATAAAAGATCCTCCAAATTTACCAAAATATCCATTTTCATCTGGGAAACTTTGCAAATAAGGCTTTTGTTTCTGCATTTAAGTACCTTTCAAATAAAATACAAAAATATTATCATATTTTAAATAATTTTAGGGGTACATATGAAGATAGTTTTTTTTGGTGTTGGCGCTGTTTGTAGTGTTATGGCAACTTTGTTGGATGAACTTTCTAATAAAAGTAAACAAAAAGATATAAATTTTGTATTTGTGGTAAGAAATATAAAAAAAGCTCAAGGTCATTTTTTCAAAAATAGTAATATTTTGAATAAATCAGATTTTTTGGAGATAAAACATTTTGAAGAAATTTTTGAATATAGTAAAAAATATGAAAAATATCTACAAAATAGTGATATTTTTATAAATAGTTCTACTCCATCTTTTAATCTACCTATTATGAATTTATCTTTGAAATACAATACAAATTATGCTGATTTGGCAAGTGATATTTATAAAGATGAGATATTATCGACACTTAAATTTGATCAACAAAATTTAGAAAATGAGTTTAAATATAAAAATTTATTTGCTTTAATAAATCTTGGGATTTCTCCTGGAATTACAAACTTTTTAATCGGTGAAAAAATACACTCTTTAAAAAACCTTCCTTATGAAGTTAAGATTAAAAAATTAGAGATTAACCTTTTAGAAGAGATTCAATCAAAAAAATTAATCTTTTCGTGGTCACCAAAAGTAGCTATTGATGAGCTTGCATTTCCTCCAGTTTTTTACAAAAAGAATAAACCAAAAACTATTGAACCATTTTCAAAATCAAAAGTATATAAATTCCCATATTTTAGAAATATTGTCGATATTTATCCAGTTTTTCAAGAGGAGTTAATATCACTAAAACAAAGTTTTCCTCAAATTGAAAATTTAAAACTCTTTGTTGGTGGAAGTGAAATTGAATTAATGAAAAATTTATACCAGCTAAATTTATTCTCAAATAAATATTGCTATGAAAACAGTGATTCAAAAATATCAATTAATACAATTATAAAAAATATAGTCCCAAAAATGAAAACTCCTGAAATTGTTGAAGATTATATAAAGAAAAAAACAATCAAATATGCTGAATTTTCAGCAGTTGCTGATATATATTTAGAAATTTTATATCCTCAAAATGATAAAAGAATAAGTACTATAGAATCAGTTGGTCTATCTTTTAACAAATATACTGAACTTGTAAAAACAGCATATTCAGGTTCAACTTATGTATCTTATCCAACAGGAGTTGCAGCTGGAATTTTAATTTACTACTCATTATTAAATAAAAAAAGGTTAAGCGGAGTAATTTTAAGTGAAAACCTTCCAGAACTTTTTGAACATACTGTAAATGATATTATAAAAAGAGAGTTAGGAAACTATAAAATAAATCTAATAAACCAAATTAAATAGTTCTAAAATATAAATAAGATAAAATTATGGTTTATATAAATATTATAAATAATTTTAAAAGAAGAGTTTTATGCAAAAAGATATTTTTAGACCATTTTTAAATGAAAATAGTGATAAACTTAATTTTCTTAGATATAACACAATAGGTAAAAACAAAGATAAATATTTTGATTTCACAGCCTCAGGTCTTGCTTTTAGACAAATTGAAAATAGAATCCACGAAGTTTTAGAAACTTATGCAAATACACACTCAAAAGAGAGTAGTAATGCAAAAATTACTACTAAATATTATGAGGATGCTAGACAAACTTTACAAAAAAGTTTAGAAATTGATGATAGTTTTGCTATTTTACCTTGTGGTTCTGGAGCAACTGGTGCTATAAAAAAACTACAAGAGATTTTAGGAGTTTATATTCCACCAAAAACAAAAGAGAGGCTAAAAGAAAAAGGTCTAAAAATGGATAAAAAGTCTATGCCTTTGGTAATTGTTGGACCCTATGAACATCACTCAAATGAGGTTAGTTTTAGAGAGAGTTTGGCACAAGTTAAAAGAGTGAAACTTAGAAAAGATGGTCTAATAGACCTTGAACACTTAGAAAATATATTAGAAAAAAATAAAAATCGTGAAATTATAGGCTCTTTTACAATAGCTTCAAATGTAAGTGGAATAATAACTTGCTACAAAAAAATATCAAATCTTTTGAGAAAATATAAGGCAACTGTCTGTTTTGATGCAGCTGCAAGTAGTTCGTACATGAATATTTCATCATCATATTATGATGCACTATTTTTATCTCCTCATAAACTTTTAGGAGGTGTTGGATCTTGTGGAATTTTGGTAGTTAAAAAATTTTTAGTAGATACATCTTTACCACCAAGTTTTGCAGGTGGTGGAACGGTAAAATATGTAAATAAAAGTTATCAAATATATGAAGAACAAATAGAAGTAAGAGAAGATGCTGGAACTCCAGCAATTACACAATTTATAAGAGCTGCTTTGGCATATAAATTAAGAAATGAAATAGGCTTTGAATTTATAGAAAGTAGAAAGAAAGAGTTATATTTATATCTATTAGAAGAGCTAAAGAGTATACAAAATTTACTTATTTATGGAAATAAAAAGAGCCATAATATTGGTATTGTATCTTTTAATATAAAAGATTTTAATCCTTACACATTGTGTGAAAAACTTTCAAATAGTGGTTTCCAAACTAGAGCTGGTTGTTCATGTGCTGGACCTTATGGACATGATTTACTGGGACTTAAAAAAGTATCTATGAAAAATCGACCAGGATGGCTTCGAGTTGGAGTTCACTATATTCAAACAAAAGATG
This sequence comes from Arcobacter thermotolerans, assembly GCF_983172305.1. Lineage (NCBI taxonomy): Bacteria > Pseudomonadati > Campylobacterota > Epsilonproteobacteria > Campylobacterales > Arcobacteraceae > Arcobacter > Arcobacter thermotolerans. Next base: position 52,413 of record NZ_CFAFZJ010000003.1, on the reverse strand, counting down.
AAATTAAAGCTTTGGTTGATGAGATTAAAAATAGTTTGATTTTATGACTATATTTTTAAATAAAAGTGATAGATACAAACTATTAATTATCTATTTAAAAACTATTAACTCTAAATATTTATAATTTCCTTATGAGTTTTATGATTTTCTTTTTAGTTTATTTTGTTGCATTTTTTCTTCAGACCTATACTATAAAAAAAAGATTTATAAATAAACTAAATTTTAGTCTTAAAACTAGGAAGTATCTTGGCTTTGCATTATATTTAACATTTTTTGGTGCTTTATTGTACCCAATGGCTAGATACTTTCCACTAGTGCCAAACTGGCTCTATTTTCTCCTTTCCCTACCAATTGGGGTGATTTTTTTAACATTTATAATAACAATTTTTCACGATATCACCTCAATTTTTTTCAAAAAAATTTTCAAAAAATCAAAAATATCATCACAAAGAAGAAATTTTTTCAAAAAAACTTTTGATATTGGTGCAACTTCACTAATTCTTGCAACAAATCTAAAAGCGATTGACAATGCAAGAGATATTGAACTTGAAGTTGTAGATGTAGAGATTAAAAATTTAAAAAAACCATATAAAATAATACAACTAAGTGATATCCATATTGGTGGATTAATAGATAAAAAATTTATAGAAGATTTAGTAAAAAAAGTAAATATTTTAAATGGTGACCTTGTTGTTATAACTGGTGACCTTGTGGATACTAAATTAGAATTTGCAAAACCAGCCTTAGATGAATTAAAAAATATAAATTCAAAATATGGAACATACTTTATAGTTGGAAATCACGAGTATTTTCACGGGGTTACTCCTATAATTGATTATATAAATAATCTTGGAATTAAAGTTTTAGAAAATGAATCTGTATATATTGGTGATGAAAATATTGGGTTTAATCTAGCTGGAGTTTATGATAACTTTGGTTTTAAATATGGGTCATATATTCCAGATATTAATAAAGCCTTGGAAAATTGTAAAAGCTCTCCAACAGTTCTTTTAGCTCATCAACCAAAATTTATTAACTCGATTTCCAATACATCAAATATTGATCTGATTTTATGTGGACACACTCATGGAGGACAGATTTTTCCATTTAATTTCTTAGTAAAACTTGATCAACCTTATGTAAAAGGTTTAAATATACACAATGAAACAACTCAAGTATATGTAAACAAGGGAACAGGATTTTGGGGACCACCAATGAGACTTGGTGCTAGTAGTGAGATAACTATTTTAAATCTAAAAGAGGCAAAAGCCTAAGCTTTTACCTCTTATTTAATCTCTATTGATTTTTTAGATACATCATCTTTAAGTTTAGGAATAACTATTTCTAAAACTCCATTATCACTTTTTGCTTCTATATTTTCAATATCTACATTATCTGGAAGTGTGAAACTTCTTGAAAATTTACCAAAATATGTCTCTATTTTATAGTAATCTTCTTGTTTTACCTCTTCTTTAGTTTTTCTTTCACCACTTATAGTTAAGATACCTTTGTTTAAATCAACTTTTATATCTTCTTTTTTTACACCTGGTAAATCGACATCAACATGATATGCAAACTCACCTTCTCTTGTATTTACAGTTGGTACAAAAGCTGTAACACCTTCATTATTTCCAACTTGTGTATATAAATTTTTCTCTATCTCTTTTAACTGTTTAAATGGGTCAAATTTTGTTAATAACATTGTGAACTCCTATTAAAATATTAAGCTTGATAGTACTTCTATCAAACTGCTGAAATTTTATCATAAATATTAGCACTTGTCAAGATAGAGTGCTAATTTAATCTACATCATACCACAACCACCCATCATTCCAGTTTTGAAAAATCTTGCAGTTACTGTATCCATACTTTTTATATGATTTATAAGCCAATTTATTACATCATATTCAATATAGTTTTTAAGTTTCAATATATCTTTGCTTTTCTCAAAATTATTCCAAACTGCTTTTATCTCCTCTATATTTGCATCATGTTCACCTTTATGAAATGGATATGCAAAAAAACCTCTTTTTACCATCTCCTCTTCTTCAGTTGCAAAATGGTTTACAGTATGTTCAATCCACTCTTTATATTTCATTTTTAGATTTTCAAAATTTTCTAAAGAACTATCTTGATTATAAAGTTCTATATTTTTATAAAGATCATTTATTAGATCAACATCCTCATAGTGAGTCTCATTCATAAAATCCATATCAACAATTGGTAAGTTATTTTTATCTATTAACATTTTAAATCCTAAAAAATTTTTGTGATAGTAACTATTTACATATTATTTTATGTTGATTATAGTCAATTATATTCCAGCTCCATCTTCAAAACTTCTTAATTTTCTTGTTCTAATTCCTACTATATCACCTTTTTTTATATTTTTATCACTAAATTCATAGTGTGCCAACTCAACTAAAACAACTCTTTTTTCATCATTTAAGTATGTAAGTTCAACTTTTACAAATGAACCAGCAAGTTGAATATATTTTACTTTTGCATGAATTATTGCTTCACTATCATTTATATCTACAATTTCTAACTCATGAGGACGAATAAGATACTTATTAGCTGTTATATCTTCTAAATTAGCTCCATCTTCAATCTCTCTTGCGTGAAATAGATTTACATTTCCTAAAAAGTTTATTACAAACTCATTTTTTGGATTATGAAATACATCTTCAGGAGTTCCTATTTGCTCAATTTTTCCTTTGTTTATTACAACAATTCTATTTGCAACTTCCAAAGCCTCTTCTTGGTCATGAGTTACCAAAATAGTTGTAATTCCAAGCTCCTCTTGAAGCTCTTTTAACCATCTTCTTAAATCAGTTCGCACCTTTGCATCAAGCGCACCAAAAGGTTCATCAAGTAATAATACTTTTGGTTCAACTGCCAAAGCTCTTGCCAAAGCGACTCTTTGTCTCTGACCACCTGAAAGTTGCCAAGGAAATCGTGAAGCAAATCCATCAAGTTGGATTAGTTTTAAAAGTTTTGTAACTTTCTCTTCTATCTCTTTGTTGCTAAGTCTTTGTTTTTTAGGTTTTACTCTAAGTCCAAAAGCTATATTTTCAAATACAGTCATATGTCTAAATAGAGCATAGTGTTGAAATACAAACCCTATATCTCTATCTTTAATATCTTTTTTAGCCACATCAATATTGTTAAATAATATCTCACCTTTATCTACGTTATCAACCGTTTCAAGTCCTGCAATCATTCTTAAAAGTGTTGTTTTCCCACTTCCTGATGGTCCTAAAAGTGCTAATAATTCACCTTCAACAATATCTAAATTGATATTTTCCAATGCTTTGAAATTTCCAAAATATTTTGTTAAATTTTTTACTTCTATTTTCATTTTTTATTTCCTACTTTATTCTTCATTATCTAATTTTTTAATTTTTCTCTGCACTTTCCACTCTAAAATATATTTTAAGACAAGAGTTAAAAGTGCCAATATTGCTAAAAGTGTTGAAACTGCAAAAGCTGCAACAAAGTTGTATTCGTTGTATAAAATCTCAACTTGAAGTGGCATTGTGTTTGTAACACCTTGAATATGTCCTGATACAACTGATACTGCTCCAAACTCTCCCATTGCTCTTGCATTACACAATATTACTCCATAAAGTAATCCCCATTTTATATTTGGTAAAGTAACTTTTAAAAATGTTTGAAATCCACTAGCGCCCAAAAGAAGTGCTGCTTGTTCTTCATCATTTCCCATCTCTTGCATTAAAGGAATTAGCTCACGTGCCACAAATGGAAATGTTACAAATATAGTTGCAAGTACAATTCCAGGAACTGCAAAAATTATTTGAATATCGTTTTCTATTAAATAGTGTCCAAACCATCCTTGTGCTCCAAAAAGTAAAACATATACAAACCCAGAAATAACAGGACTTACAGCAAAAGGCAAATCAATCAAAGTTATTAAAAAACTTTTACCAAAAAAAGAGTATTTTGCTATTGCCCAAGATGCACATATTCCAAAAATTACATTTAGTGGTACTGCAATGGCTGCAGTTATAAATGTAAGTTTTATTGCACTTAACACATACTCATCATTAAAACTTAAAAAATATGCTTCATAACCTTTTCTAAATGCTTCTACAAATATTGTAATCAAAGGAACTACAAGCATAATAAGCAAAAAAGCTACTGCTAAAAAAATTAATGAATATTTTACTAATCTTGATTCTGTTTGTGAACTTTGTGAATTACTTATAGTTTTCATATTGCCTCCATTCCTTTTCTTCTTGAACTCCATCTTTGTAAAATGTTAATTAAAAGCAACATCACAAAAGAGATTAAAAGCATCACAACTGCAATTGCTGTTGCACCTGCAAAATCATACTGTTCAAGCTTTGTAATAATCAAAAGTGTGCTAATCTCTGTTTTAAATGGCATATTCCCAGCTATAAAAACAACAGACCCATACTCACCTAAAGCTCTTGCAAATGAAAGTGCAAATCCAGTTAATACAGCTGGAAAAATTGTAGGAAGTATCACTTTATAAAAAGTTTGCCATCTGCTTGCTCCTAAACTTGCACTTGCTTCTTCTTGCTCAATTTGAATCTCCTCAAGAGCTGGTTGAACTGTTCTTACAACAAAAGGAAGCCCAATAAATATTAAAGCAATTGTAATCCCAATAGGTGTAAATACTATTTTAATTCCAAGTGGCTCTAGAATTTGCCCAAACCAACCAGAACTTGAATATAAAGTTGTAAGTGCAATACCTGAAACAGCTGTTGGAAGAGCAAAAGGTAAATCAACAATTGCATCAAAGACTCTTTTCCCAAAAAATGTATATCGCACCAAACACCAAGCAACAATAACTCCAAAAATTGTATTAATAAGCGCAGCTATTAGTGAAGTTACAAAAGTTAGTTTATAACTAGCTACCACTCTTGAATCTGTTGAGGCACTTATAAAAGCATCAAATCCCATACTAAAAGCTTCAGTAAAAAGTGCAATTAGTGGAATGATTACAATAATACTTAAATAAAATATCGTATATCCCATAGTCAAACCAAAACCTGGAATTGGTGAATTTGGTCTTTTTAATATTCCAAAATTTAATCTCATTTAAACCCTTTTTATATAACACACACTAAATTAGTGAATGTTAAAATTAAACAAAAAAATAGATGATTAAATTAATCATCTATAAAATTGGTGAATTATAACTATTTCTTTTTTATTTGTCAAGAATTATAGTCTTAACTCTTTAATATTTTTAGGCTCATCAAATAAATATCCCTGAAAATAATCAATCTCTAGCTCTTTACAAGTTTTAAAAATCTCTTTTGATGATATAAACTCAGCAACTGTTTTTATACCAACTTTTTTCGCAAAAAATACTATTGCTTCAACAACTGCTTTAGCAGAAAGAGATTTATTTATATCTTGAATAATAGAACCATCTAATTTTATAAAATCGGCTTGTAATTTAACCAAATATGAAAAATTTGAGTAACCAGTTCCAAAATCATCAATTGCAATTTTTACACCTAAATTTTTAACTATTTTTATAAAAGATACTAATTCTTCTATATTTTCAACACCTTCGCTCTCTGTTATTTCTATAGTTAAAAAGTAACCAACATCATGTTCACATATTTTTTGAATTAAAAAATCACAAATATCTTTTTCCAAAATATCACTAATCGATAAATTTATACTAAACTCTATATTTTTACCCTCAAAAAATTCAAATGATTTTTGAACTACTTTTTTTGTTATTTCACCATATAAGTTTATTTTTTTTGCTCTATCTATAAAAAAATAAGGAGATACTATCTCTCCTTTGGTATCTTTCATTCTTACTAATATTTCATATTTTTTATCATTTTGATTACTTATTGATTGTGCAAATATTTCAAATCTATCTTTTTTTATAGCTTGAATAATTTGTGCTTCCCAATATAAATCTTGCTCAATTGTTAAAGAGTTTGGATGACATACTTGATGTTGTTCACTATCAAAAATTACGAGATTGTGTTTTAAGACTCTTGTTTGTTTTAGCGCAAATTCTGCACAAAATAGAAGTTCTGGATAGTTTATAGCAACTCCAGCTCTTAAGGGAATATATACTTTATGCCCATCTAGTTCAATTGGTGAGTATCCAAAATGCCAAGTAGTTGCTTTTATAGTTTGAATAAATCTCTCTTTTGAAATATCTTCACTTGCAGTTGCAACAAAAATATCTCCACCTAAATAGTACATCTGACTATTTTCAAATCTCTCTTGAAGTCTTACAGAGATTATTTTTAATATCTTTTCTCCAAAATCATATCCATAGTAGTGATTTATATTTCCAAAACCACTTATATCAAATATTACAAGTTTATTAAAAAAGCCATTTTCTACATCTTTTAAAAAAGCTTTTCTATTGGGTAGTAAAATCTCATTATTTTTACTCTCTTTCTTTACCACATTTAGCTCCTTTTAAAATGAAAAGAGGTTTCTAATCTTGATTATCATTTATCCAAGATGTAATCCCACCTTTTAAACTATAAAGTTCTCCTTTATAACCAGCTTTTTTTAATTTTGAAATAGCCTCTTTACTTTTAAGTCCTATTGTACAAATCAATACAACTTTTTTTGTTTCATCTATCTCAGATACTCTATTTAACAAATCTTCAAATGGTATATTTTTTGAATTATAAATATTTCTAGCTTGAAAATCGGCGCTAATTCTAACATCAATTAACAAAATTTGCTCTTTGTTATGAATTAACTCTTTTAAATTTTCGCCACTTAACTCTTTAAACTCAATCTCTTGTAAACTATCTTTTAATCCACAAAACTCTTCATAATCTATAAGTTCTTTTATAGTTGCATTCTCTCCACAAACTTTACAATTCTCATCTTTTTTTATTTTATAATCTTTAAAATCCATTTTTAAAGCATTTAAAGTAAGTAATCTTCCCTTTAAGGTTTCCCCTATTTCTAAAACTGTTTTTATAGTTTCACTTGCTTGAATAGTCCCAATAATTCCAGGTAAAACTCCTAAAACTCCAGCTTCTGAGCAAGATGGAACAAGACCAGCTTTTGGTGGTTCAGGAAAAATACATCTATAGCAAGGACTATTTTTATCTGCATTAAAAACTGTTGATTGTCCTTCAAATCTAAAAATTGCTCCATAAACAAAAGGTTTATTTAAAAATACACAAGCATCATTTATCAAATATCTTGTTTGGAAATTATCTGTTCCATCTACTACGACATCAAAGTTTTTTATAATTTCTAAAGCATTTTTGCTTGTTAATTTATCATTATAAGCTATTACATCTATATTTGGATTTATTGAATTTATTCTACTTTTAGCTGAGTTTACTTTTGGATTTCCTATTTCATTTGTTGAGTGAATAATCTGTCTTTGCAAATTTGATTCATCAACTGTATCAAAATCAATTATTCCAATAGTTCCAATACCAGCTGCACTAAGATATAAAAGAACAGGAGAACCCAAAGCTCCTGTTCCAACAACTAAAACTTTTGAATTTTTTAATTTTAGTTGTCCTTTTAATCCAACTTCTGGAAGTATTAAATGCCTACTATATCTATTTATCTCTTCTTGTGAAAGTCTAGTTTGTTTTGAAATCTCTGACATAATTATCCTTTAAAATTCAACTGCAAGGATAACACAAGAGATATTTATATTATCTTTTATTTGATATACAAACTATGATGCTTGAAATAAAATTATCTTGTCATCTTCATAAACTTTTGTATCAAAATTATCTAATCTATTTATATTCTTTTCATTTAAATATATATTTACATAATTTTTTAACTTTCCATCATTTGTATATATATAACTTTCTAAATCTTTATGCTCTTTTAGTAAATTTCCTACAATATCTTTGATACTTTCACCTTGTAAAGCAATTTCAAATCTACCATTTGTATATGTTTTTAAATCTCTAGTTATATAAACTTTTGCCATTTTATAACTCCTTTTAAGAAATCTGATCTAATCTATTTATAGATTAAATCAAATGTTCCCCCATCATTAAAATGTGTTTTTTGTGCATTTTCCCAACTTCCAAATACATCATCTATTTTAAATAGTTCTAGTTTTGGGAAAATTTCTAATTTTTCTTTAGTAACTAAAGATGGAATACTAGGTCTATAGTAATGTTTTGCAGCTAACTCTTGACCATCTTTTGAATATAAATATTTTAAATACTCATTTGAAACATTTAATGTTCCTTTATGCTCAGCATTCTTATTTACAACAGTTACAGGAGGTTCAGCTAATATTGAAACAGAAGGAACAACTATTTCAAACTGATCACGTCCAAGTTCATTTATTGCTAAAAAGGCTTCATTTTCCCAAGCTAAAAGTACATCTCCAATTTTTCTTTGTACAAATGTGTTTGTAGCTCCTCTTGCACCTGAATCAAGAACTGGAACATGTTTTAAAAGTTTTGAAACATACTCTTTTGCTTTTTCATCAGCAACTTTATATTTTTGTGAGTTAAAATCAATTTTGTCTAAACTTCCTAACTCTTGTTTTAGTCCATAGGCATAAGCAGCAAGATAGTTCCATCTTGCACCTCCTGAAGTCTTTGGATTTGGAGTAATAACTTCAACACCATCTTTTATTAAATCATTCCAATCTTTAATTCCTTTTGGATTTCCTTTTCTAACTAAAAATACAATAGTTGAAGTATAAGGAGAAGAGTTATACTCTAATTTTTTTTGCCAATCATTTGGAAATAAATTTGCTTTTTGGCTAATCGCATCTATATCATAAGCCAATGCTAAAGTTACAACATCAGCTTTTAATCCATCAATTACTGCTCGTGCTTGTTTACCTGAACCTCCATGTGACTGTTTTATCGTCACTTTTTGTCCACTTTTTTCTTGCCAATATTTTGCAAAATTCTTATTATAATCTTCGTAAAACTCTCTTGTTGGATCATACGATACATTTAAAATCTCAATAGATTTTTTATCTGCTTCTGCTTTGTAATCATAATCTTTTGCAAAGCTTAATGTTGATATTAGCAATGATGCTAACGCTATGTTTTTTATATTTTTTATCATTTTATCTCTCTTTTAAATTTAATACACACTAAATGTATGATAATTAAAGATTTTAAAAAAATCTCACCTATTTTCTTTTTTCTGATTTATATATTATTTTACACATGTCGCACATCATTTTTTATCCTTTCAATAAAGGTGAATTTTATCTATCACCTACTAAACTGGTGAAATTATAATGATAAAAAAAATATTTGTCAAGAGATTTTTAAAATATTTTTATAATTTTATTAACAATAGCTATAAAATCGATATTTCATAGAATCTAATTTTATAAAAGTAGATTAAAATTTAAGAAATTTTAATCTACAAAAAAGAAAAATATTACAAAATCTATTTTTTAAATACCCAAACCACCAACAAACTCTTCTTTTAAAACATCTTCTTTTGTAACAGGAGCTTGAGCTAAACAAGAGGCAATAGTAGTTTTATCTAAAATTTGTGCTGTTAAATTTCTAATATTTAAAAAAACTCTTCTAAAATAACATTTCCCTTCTTGGCTACATGGCTCATAACTAGAGACTGAAACACAAGATATCATAGCAATCATACCTTCAAAATATCGTATAACCTCACCCATAGTTATCTCATCTGAATTTTTTGCCAAAACATAACCACCATATCTTCCTGGAATACTCTTTACCCATCCAGCTTTGTTCATTTCAAGCATAATATTTTCTAAAAATCTTCTTGGAACATCAATCTGCTCTGATAATTCTCGAATAGAGATTAAACTATCAGCTTCTGCTATTGCGAATAATGCTCTTAATGCATAATCTGTTTTTTTTGATACTTTCATATTTATCACCTACCTAATTGATAAATTATATTTGATTTTTATTTGTGTGTCAAGATATAAAAAAAGGGAAAGAGGTAAAACCTCTCTCCCTCTATTTAAATAAATTAAATTTATTTTATTATGAATTCTTTTCTTTTTTTGCTGTTCGTTTTCTAACTGTTGGATCAAGCTCTCTTTTTCTAATTCTAATAGAAATAGGAGTAACTTCAACAGCTTCGTCCTCTTCAATCCACTCTAAAGCGTTTTCTAAAGACATAGTTTTTGGTGGAACTAATCTAATAGCTTCATCAGCACCACTTGATCTTACATTTGATTGAGCTTTTCCTTTAATAGGATTAACATCTAAATCATTATCTTTTGAGTGTTGTCCAACAATCATTCCTGTATAAACTTTATCTTGAGGTTTTATAAACATAACTCCTCTATCTTGTAGGTTAAATATTGAGTATGCAAGTGCCTCTCCATTTTCCATAGATACAAGGGCTCCATATTTTCTGCTCTCAACCGATCCACTGTGTGGTCTAAACTCTAAGAATGAGTGATTCATAACACCCTCTCCTCTAGTTTCTGTTAAAAACTCTGTTCTAATACCAATTAATCCACGTGCTGGAATTTCAAACTCTAATCTTGTAAATCCAATACCCATTGGAACCATATTTGTCATTACAGCTTTTCTTTTCCCAAGTTTTTCAATAATTGCTCCACTAAACTCATCTGGAGTATCAATTACTAAATGTTCAAATGGCTCCATTTTGATACCATTTTCTTCTCTAATGATAACTTCTGGTCTTCCAATACAGAACTCAAAACCTTCTCTTCTCATATTTTCAGCCAAAATAGTAATTTGAAGTTCACCTCTTCCGTTTACTTTAAATTTACCTTCACCAATTTGCTCATAACTCATAGCAATATTAGTATTCATTTCAGCCTTTAATCTCTCATCTATTTTATTTGAAGTTACATATTTACCTTCAGTTCCAGCAAGTGGAGAGTCATTTACAGAAAAAGTTACACTTAAAGTTGGTTGCTCAATATGCATAGGGTCAAGTGGCATTGGATTTGTTGGATCACAAAGTGAATCTCCAACATCAATAGTTTCAAATCCAGCAACTGCAACAATATCACCAGCACCAGCTGTTTTGATATCGAATCTATCCATCCCTTTAAATCCAATAAGTTTAGTTACTCTTCCTTTTATTTTTTCACCATCAGCTTTAACTAAAAGTACAGTTTCACCTTGAGAGATAGTTCCATTAAAAATTCTAGCGATTCCTATTTTTCCAATAAAGTTATCATAATCAAGAGTAAATACTTGAAGTTGAAGACCATTTTCATCGCTTCCTTTTGGTTTTGGAACCTCTTTTAAAATAGTTTCATATAGTGGTTTAAAATCCATATTGTCATCTGTTGGATTATATCTTGCAAATCCACTTCTAGCAGCTGCATAAATTACGGGGAAATCTAATTGCTCCTCTGTTGCATCCATTTGTGCAAAAAGGTCAAACACTTCATCAACAACTCTATCTGGTTCAGCTGCTGGTTTATCAATTTTGTTTACAACAACTATTGGTCTGTGTCCTAAAGATAATGCTTTTTTAACAACAAACTTTGTTTGTGGCATAACACCCTCTTGTGCATCAACAAGAAGTAAAACAGAATCAACCATTTTTAAAACCCTCTCAACTTCTCCACCAAAATCGGCGTGTCCTGGAGTATCTATGATGTTAATTCTTACACCCTCATAATCAATTGCTGTATTTTTTGAAAGAATTGTAATACCTCTTTCCTTTTCAATTGCATTACTATCCATAACTCTTTCATCTACATTTTGGTGCGATGAAAATGTACCACTTTGTTTTAACAACTCATCAACTGTTGTTGTTTTCCCGTGGTCAACGTGAGCAATAACTGCTATATTTCTAATGTCTCTCATACTTCTTCTTTTTTTATAAAATTTTCGCGGATTGTAGCTAAAAAAAACTTAAAACCTTATAATAGCTTAAAATATGGTTAAGCAAAGAATAAATATTGAGTAAAAGTTTTTTTACCTTTTTATATTAAATTAATATTATTTTGTTAACATTCGCAAATTTTATAGGTTTGCGGTGCAAACAGACAACTTGAAACTCTTTTTTTACTTACTCAAGAATGTCAATCAAATATATTTTTTATTGTTAAAGGACTTTTATGGAGTTTTTACTAAATTTTAGAAAAACCCTTTCAAGATTTTGGTCACCAATTCCAGCAGTTATTGCACTTGGAGTTTTGAGTGCTTACTATTTTGGAATAACAGGAACTTACTGGGCTGTTACAGGTGAATTTACTAGATGGGGTGGTCACTTTTTACAACTATTTGGAGTTGATGTTTCAACTTGGGGATATTATAAACTTATGAGTATTGAAGGAAATATCTTTACGAGAGTTGATGGTGTTATGATTATTGGTATGTTTGCTGGATGTATAGCAGCTGCTTTTTGGGGAAATAATGTAAAGTTTAGATTACCTCTAAACAATATTAGAATTTATCAAGCCTTAATTGGTGGAATAATTGCGGGATTTGGAGCAAGACTTGGAATGGGTTGTAATTTAGCAAGTTTTTTTACAGGAATTCCTCAATTTAGTTTTCACGCTTGGGTATTTACAGCATTTATGATGGTTGGAGTTTACTTTGGAGTAAAAGTTGCTCTTAGTCCTTTTTTTCAATCAAAAATAAAGATGCAAAAAGTATCTTGTGCAAAACCACTTGAACACAATGAAGAGAAAGTTAAAAAATTCTTTACTCTTGGAACATTTGCATTTATAGCAATTATCCTTTGGGCTTTATATTTAATTTTTGTTACAAATAGTGTTAAACTTGGGATGGCAATGCTTTTTGGTGCTGCTTTTGGACTTATTATTGCAAAAGCGCAAATCTGTTTTACATCTGCATTTAGAGATATTTTTACAACTGGAAGAAGTGAGTTAGCTATTGCAATTATTATTGGTATGGCTGTTGCAACTTTAGGTGTATTTACATATTTAAATATGGGAGCTACTCCAAAGATTTTTTGGACTGGACCAAATGTTGTTATTGGTGGATTACTTTTTGGATTTGGAATTGTAATTGCTGGTGGTTGTGAATGTGGATGGATGTATAGAGCTGTTGAAGGACAAGTACATTTTTGGATTGTTGGAGTTGGAAATATTATTGGTGCAACTTTGCTTGCATTTGTTTGGGATGATATTTCTGAGCCACTTGCAACTTCTTGGCCAAAAATAAATCTGCTTGAAAGCTTTGGTCAATATGGAGGTCTCGTAGCAAACTATGGATTACTATTCTTATTCTTTATAGTAATTTTAGTTTTAGAGAAAAAATATTTAAGAAAATCAAGAAATAGATAAGGATAAGGATAAATTTATGGAAAACAAAGAGATAATTCCAGATTATAGAATAGATATGCAAGGTGAGCCTTGTCCATATCCAGCAATAAATACTCTTGAAGCAATGAAAGAGTTAAATGATGGTGAAATTTTAGAGATAATTAGTGATTGTCCACAAAGTATAAACAATATTCCAGTTGATGCAAAAAATCATGGATATAAAGTACTTTTAATAGATAGCGACGGTCCAACTATTAGATATATTCTTCAAAAATAAAAGTAGCATCTTGCTACTTTTAAATATTTACAATTTCTTGACATTTTATTATAGATTTATTAATTATTAAAGGCTAGTATTTCATAAATTATCACAAGGAATTTTTTCGTGTTAAGACTTTCTCAAAATAGACTAATAATAATTAGCTCTATATTTTTAACTCTATTTTATAATTATAAATTTTTCAAAGATCTTATTCTTACATATGGTTTTGTAGGTTCAAATATTCTGTTTTTTTCATCAATAACTATTGTTTTAACACTTTTAATTACAGTTTTATTAACTATTTTTAGCTCAAAATATACAACAAAACCTATTCTAATAACAATTTTTATAAGTTCTGCATTTACAGCATATTTTATGGATAGCTATAGTATTGTTATTGATTCAGAGATGATTAGAAATAGTTTGCAAACAAGCATGAAAGAGTCTCTTGATTTATTTAGTTTTAGATTAGTTCTTTATGTTGTTTTTTTAGCAATTATTCCCTCTAATATTGTATATACAACTAAAATAAATTATAAATCATTAAAAGGTGAAATAGTTTCAAAATTAAAAACTATAATATTGTCTTTAGTTATTATCTTTATAATAATTTTTAGTTTTTCTAAATTCTACACATCTTTTTTTAGAGAACATAAACCTCTAAGATACAATATAAATCCAATTTATTGGATATATAGCATTGGAAATTATGTTAATAAAACTTTAGATACAGCACCAAGCGAAATTAAAGATATTGGTTTAGATTCTAAAGTAGTTGAAGAAAAAAATGAACCCAAAGAGTTGATTATTTTAGTTATAGGAGAAACTGCAAGAGCAGATAGATTTTCATTAAATGGTTATTCTAAAGAGACAAATCCTCTATTAAAACAAGAAGAGCTTGTAAGCTTTACAAATATGAGTTCTTGTGGAACTTCAACAGCTCATTCAGTTCCTTGTATGTTCTCTATCTTTCCAAAAGATGATTATAGTTATAAAAAAGGTGCTTCTACAAAAAATGTTTTAGATGTTTTAAAAAATACTCAAGATGTTGCAATTTTATGGAGAGATAATAACTCTGATTCAAAAGGAGTAGCACTTAGAGTTGATTATGAAGATTTTCAAACTCCTAAAACAAATAGTATTTGCAATGAAGAGTGTAGAGATGAAGGAATGTTAGTTGGTCTTGAAGATTATATAGAAAAAAACAGAGGTAGAGATATATTAATAGTTCTTCACCAAATGGGAAATCATGGACCTGCATATTATAAAAGATACCCAAAAGAGTTTGAAAAATTTACACCTGTATGTAAAACAAACCAGCTAGAAAATTGTACACAAGAAGAGATAAGTAATGCATATGATAATGCAATTTTATATACTGATTATTTCTTATCAAAAGCTATAAATTTCTTAAAAAAATATTCAAAAACTCATGAGGCGGGATTATTATATCTATCTGATCATGGTGAGAGTTTAGGAGAAAATGGAATATATCTTCATGGTATGCCTTATGCAATAGCTCCAAAAGAGCAAACAAGAGTTGCATCTCTTATTTGGTTAGATGATGGAAAAATGGCTCATGAGTATAATAAAAGTCAAATCAAAGAAAATATAGATAAAGAGTACTCTCATGATAACTTATTTAGTACTATTTTGGGACTTTTTGAAGTAAAAACAGAAGTATATAAAAAAGAGTTAGATATATTAAATGAAGCTAGAAAAGAAGACTAAACAAATTATATTTACAGCTTTTTTACTTTGGGCTGTAATTTTAATATTTCAATTTACAGATTTTGATATAAGATTTCAATCTCTTTTTTATAATTTTGAAACAAAATCTTGGATTTTATCAAAAGATAATTATTTAGCAGATTTGATTTTTTATAGTGGATTTAAAAAAATATTTATAATATTTGCATCTATTATTTTACTTCTATCAGTTTTGTCTTTTTTTAAAAGAATTAAAATATTAGAAAAGTACAAAAAAGGTTTATTAATAGTCTGCTTAAGTACTATTTTAGTACCTTCTTTAGCTTCTTTAAAAAGTGTTACAAATGTTCCTTGTCCTGTAGATATTATAGAATTTGGCGGGGACTCAATTGATGTAAAAATTCTTGAATCATATCCAAAAGATTATATTCAAGAAAAAAAACAGAGATGTTGGCCAGCTGGTCATGCAACAATGGGTTTCTCTTTGATGTCTCTATATTTTTTATTTAAAAAACCTAGAAACCAAAAAATAGCTCTAGCTTTTGGTGTAACAGTAGGTGTATTAACTGGAGGATATAAAATATTAATTGGTGACCACTTTTTAAGTCACACATTAGTTACTATGATATTAGCTTGGTTAGTAATTTTAATTATTCATAAATTAATAATAAAGGAAAACTTTGAGAAATCAACCAAAATATAACTTTTTTAAAAATACATCTTATGCATTAAAAGGTTTAATTGACTTAATAAAAAATGAAACTTCATTTAAAATTGAGCTAATAGTAACAATTATTCTAATTCCTGTAATTATTTTTATTGATACAAATTTAACAAATAAAGCTATTTTATTTATAACTTTAATGGGAATGATTTTAGCTGAAGCAATAAATAGTGCAATAGAGAGAGTTGTAGATTTAGTAACTCTTGAACATAATCCTATGGCTGGTCGAGCAAAAGATGTAGGAAGTACTATTGTATTTATTAGTATCTCTATTTTTGTAATTACTTGGGTAATTATATTATTTGATATTTGTCAATAAATTGTCAAGTAAAAAAACATAATATCTTTAAACTATTCTTTTACAATTCTAAATATAAAAAATATTTAGGAGTAAATTATGAAAGCATTTTTAATAGCAACTTTGCTTGCAACTTTAAGTTTTAGTGCTACGGTTGATGATTTTTTAGAGTCCTTAAAACAAGAAGTTTTAAAAACAGATTCATCTTTTAAAGGTTTCGATTATAAAAGAGGGGAAGATATCTTTTTATCAAAACATGTTGGAAAGAAAGGTGAATTAATCTCTTGTGCATCTTGCCATGGTACAGATTTAAATAAATCAAATCAAAATTATTTTACAGGTAAAGAAATAGATGCTCTTTCACCAAAAGTAAATCCAAAAAGATTTACAGATAAAACAGAGATTGAAAAATGGTTAAAAAGAAACTTCAATGATGTTTATAATCGTGAAGGAACACCGCTTGAAAAAGGTGATGTAATAACTTACATCATAAATAAGTAATAAAGGAGCAAAAAGATGAAGAAATTAATTCTTTTAGGACTTACTAGCTCTTTCTTATTTGCTGGAGGAATTAGCATATCTGTTAAACCAGTTGATAATACAATTTACGAAAAAGAGTGTGGTAGTTGTCATTTTGCATATCCAGCAGGACTACTTCCTAGTAACTCTTGGAATAAAATGATGTCAAATTTAGATAACCACTTTGGTGATGATGCAACTGTAGATGAAAAAACTTTTCAAACTATTTCAAGTTATTTAAATGAGAATAGTGCTGAAAAAAGTATGCAATATAAAAGAAGTAGAAAAATAGTTGAGAATTTAAATGGGGTTATTCCACATTCTATTTCAAAAATGCCATATATGAAAAAGAAACATCAAGATATAAAAGAACATTTAATTACTCAAAAAGAGGTTAAAGGTTTATTTAACTGTACAGCTTGCCATCAAAATGCAAAAAAAGGTATATTTAGTGATGATGATGTAAAAATTCCAAACTATGGAAGATGGGAGAAAAATTAATATGAAAAAATCATATATTTGGTCACTACCAACAAGAGTTTTTCATCTCTTGTTTGCTTTGTTTATTCTAATTGCTTTTTTAACAGATGATGATAAACTTCTAAAATATCATGCAATTGCTGGTTACTCTATTTTGATTTTATTGGTTTTTAGAGTATATTGGGGATATTTTGGTCCAAAATACTCTTTATTTAGAGATTTTCCAGCAAATAAGAGTGAAGCTAAAGAGTTTTTTAAAAATATTTTTAATGATAAACAAAAATACATAGGTCACAATCCATTAGCATCTTATGTTATGATAGCTATGTTAATTGTTACTTTTATTGTAATTGTTACAGGTGTATTAGCTTATGGAATACAAGACGGAAAAGGAATAGCATCTTTTTTAAATGACACTTTTTTTAAAAATATGAAACTTTTTAAAGAGATTCATGAATTATTTGCAAATTTTCTTATCTTTTTAATTGTTGCTCACTTAACTGGAGTTGCCTTTGATAGAGTGTTTCATAAAAAACATGAAACTCTAAACTCAATAGCAACTGGATATAAAATGACTTCTGAAGATGAGAGTATAAAACTATCATTCTTTCAAAAACTATTTGCTATTTTTATGTTTGTAGCTTTTATAGCTTTTTTGATTTTTAATATTTATAAACCAGATAATAGTTTAGTTGCTTCAAAATTTAAGCCAATTGATTATAAAACACAAAATGTAGCTTTTGTAAACGAGTGTGGAAGTTGCCATACTCTTTATCCCACCAAATCTATTGCCTAAAAAATCTTGGGAATTAGTTATGAGTGATTTGGAAAATCATTTTGGTGATGATGCCAGTTTAGATGAAAAAACAAATCAAGATATTTTAACTTTTTTATTAAAAAATAGTGCAGAAACTTCAACTACTAAAGCTAGCTGGAATTTTCTAAACTCAATAGGAGATAAAGATATAATTGCTTTATCAAAAACATCTTATTGGGAAAGAAAACACAAAAAGATTCCAAAAGAAGTATTTAAAAATGAAAAAGTAAAAAGTGTTGCAAACTGTAAAGCTTGTCATAGTGATATTGAAAAAGGATTAATTGAAAATGAAAATATTAAAGATATTTCTGATTTTATGTAGTATATTTTTGTTTTTAAATGGTGACGATGATTACAAAAAATATAAGCACTCTTACAAGAATTTAGATTATTTAAATTTAGATGAGAAGCAAGTAAAAGCTATAAAAAATATTCTTTTAGAGCTAAAAGATGAGTATAAAGAGTTTTATGAATTTAAAGATGATATTGAAGATGATATTGAAGATTTAATAGAAGAGTCAAATTTTGATGAGAATTTATATATTCAAAAAAGTATGGAAATCAAAAAAAAGGCTACAATTTTAGAAGCTAAAAGAATAAAAAAGATATTAGAGATTTTAAATGAAAAGCAAAGAGATAAATTTGCAGATCATTTCAAGGAGTGGATAATTGAATAAAAAGGTTTTGTTAGTTGAAGATGATTTACAAATGCAATCTTTGATAGTTGATTATCTAAAAGATTATGGATTTATTGTTACTGCTTTTGATAATCCAAAAGATGTATTAGAAGATTTTAAACTAAACAGTGACTACTCTATTATAATTTTAGATTTGATGCTTCCATTTATGGATGGATTTGATCTGTTTAATAAGCTAAAAGAGATTAAGAATATCCCTATAATTATCTCAACTGCAAGAGGTGATATTGGAAACAAAATACATGGATTTGAGCTTGGAGCTGATGATTATCTTGCAAAACCTTATGAACCAAGAGAGTTGGTTTTAAGAATAGAGTCTATTTTAAAAAGAAACTCAACTAAATCTTTTAAAATTGGTGATTTTACAATAGATAAAGATAACAGAACTGTTTTAATAGATGATTATGCAATTGATTTTACGAAAATAGAGTTTGAAATTTTTATCTATTTAATTGAAAATAAAAATAAAATATCTTCAAGAGAGCAGATTTTAAATGCTACTTCTTTAGATTTTAATACAAAAAATAGAACTATTGATATGCATATTTCAAATATTAGAGCAAAAATTGGTGATGATTCAAAAAACCCTAAATATATAAAATCTGTTTGGGGAATTGGTTATAAGTTTGTAGGTTAGAATGTCAATTTTCAAAAAATTAACTATCCTTTTTATTATTAGTTTTATTCTAATGACTGTAATTGGATTGTGGATTGATAATATAAATTCAAAAAGAGTTGATAATTTTGCAAAAGAAAAATACCTAAAAGTTATTGACGATATTTTTAAAAATATAGAAAATAAAAATTATTTAGATTCTTTGATTTCAAAAAATAGTTTAGAAAAAGTAAATTTTTTAGATGAAAATAATTTAGAAACTATATATTCTCAAAATTCTGCATTTACAGATATATCTATTTTGAAATATAAATCATCAAATATCTACATTCTAAAAATAAAATATTTAGATGAGTCATATATTTTCAAAGCCTTAGATGAAGAGAGTTTAAGCGATAAAACTATTTTAAATGTACTAGTATTTTTAGATATTTTTGCTCTTTTAATGATGTTTTTATTTATAATTAAACTTCTAAGCCCACTAAAAACTATAACTAAAGAGTTAAAAGCTTTTGCAAATGGTAATTTATCAACAAGAATAGATATAAAATCCAACGATGAAATTGGAACTTTAGCGAAGAGTTTTAATAATATGGCAAGTTCTTTAGAAAACTCTATAAAAACAAGAGAGGAGTTACTTCGTGATATTGGACATGAGTTAAGAACTCCAATAGCAAAAGGAAAATTTGCTATTGAAAAAATAGATAATTTTTCACAAAAAGAGCTACTTAAAAAGATTTTTCAAGATTTAGAAAAACTTACAAATGAGCTAATTGAGCTTGAAAAACTAAATATTTCAAAATTAAATTTAACAATATTTAGTGCAGAAACTTTAGTTTTAGAATCTTTGGGAAAACTATATTTAGAAGATGAAAGTAAAGTAGATATAGAAATTTTTGAAGATTTTAAGATAGAAGGTGATTTATATTATTTATCAATTGCACTTAAAAATCTAATTGATAACGCTTTAAAATACGCTATTTCATTTCCAATAATCATAAAAGTAGATAAAAATCAAATCTCTATTTTAAATAGTGGTGAAAAACTATCAAAAGAGTTTGAGTATTATCTAAAACCTTTTACTCAAGAGCTTATTCAAAGAGATGGCTTTGGTTTAGGTTTAAGTATAGTAAAAAAAATTCTTGATAAACACAATTTTCAGCTACTTTACTCTTATGAAAATCACTATAATATTTTTAAAATTGTTTTATAATTTATTTGCAACAACTCTTAATCTTACATAATCAGCAAGCCAACCAAACTCTTCTGAGTAGATTTTATTTTTTAAAATCTTTTCAACCTCTTCTTTAAAAATCTCTTTTTGTTTTGTTGTTAAATCTTTAGTGATTCCATTTGCAAAAATATCCAACCAAACTTTTATATCTTCAATTTTTGTTGGTCTATCTATCAACTCTATTGATTGAACTTCAAAACCATTTTTTTCTAATATTTTTTTATATTCAATATCACTTATAAAGTTCCAAGGATTATTAAACTCTCCAAAATCTTTATGCGTTAAAAAAACTTTATCCATCGCTTCACATAAAAATTTTATATTTCCATAACCACCAAATTCAGCTACAAACTTTCCATCTTTTTTCAAAACTCTAGCTATTTCTTTTGCACTTTTATCTAAATCTTTAACCCAATGTAATACAGCATTTGAAAAAACTTTATCAAAACTCTCATTTTGAAATTTTAAATCCGTAACACTCATAACAAAAGTTTCTATACCTTTTTCTTTTGCTTTTAAAACCATCTCTTCACTTAAATCAATTCCAATTACATTTGCACCTTGATTTTGTATCTTTATTGCTAAAGTTCCCTCTCCACAACCTAAGTCCAAAATCTTTTCATCTTTTTTGACATCTAAAATATCAACTAAAGAAAAAGCCAAATTTGAAACAAAAGCTGCTTTTTGTGAATAATCATCTGCATTCCAACTATTTTTATTCATAATTAATTCCTTTTTGTTTTAAGAAATTTTATATTCTTTGAAAAATTAAAAGTATAAGAAAAGTTATATTTTATATCTGTAATCTTTTGGTGTTAAGTTATATCTTTTTTTAAACTCTAAAATAAACCAAGATACACTTGAATATCCACATGAAGTTGCAATTTGAGAGATTGTTTCATCTGTTGTTTTTAATAACAAAGTTGCTTTTTCCAATCTTTTTTCATTTATCCAAAGTTTTGGGGTTGTGTTAAATTCATCTTTAAAATATTTTCTAATTTTTGAAGGAGTTTGTCTTGTTAAACTGCAAATATCTTCAAAACTATTTACAAAATCAAGATTTGATTCTAAAATATATTTGATTCTATCTTTTGTAGTATTTATAATTTTATTAAAAAACGGTATCAAACTCTTTTCATCTTTTTGTAAAACTAAAAGAAATAACTCCTCTATTTTTAGTTTTAAAAGCTCTTTTGAAAAATCCTTTTCCAAATAGTTCTCAAAAGATTTTATAGCTATTTTTAACTCTTCAAAGTTTGAATAATCAAAATTAAAAAGTTCTATTTCAGACTTTTTATCACTCTTTATTTTATATTTTTTTATAAAATCCAATATAAACTTATCACTAAAAAACAAAACTATTGATTTGTATTTTAGATTTTCATTTACTCTTTTACTTAAAAAATAGTTGTTTTGATACAAAAAACAGATATTTGATGAGTTTATATCTAGTTTTTCTTCCTTTGTAGTTATGATTTTTTGACCAATCAAAGGAATCATAAGAGCGTGCATTGTATTTCTAATTGATAAAAAATCTTCTCGATATTTTGTAATATAATTTATACAATAAATCTCTTCTAAATCAACAATTCTACTATCATTTTTTTCTATAAAATAGTTTGGAACAACATAAGTCATAATAAATCTTTTTAAAACTTATCTTTAAAAGTTTCTCTAATTTTTAAAAACTCATCTAAATGTTCAAAGAAAATATCTACAAGCTTTGGATCAAAATGTTTTCCTCTCTCTTCTTTAAAAAGATTAAAAATTCTTTCATCATCCCAAGCTTTTTTATAAACTCTATGGCTTCCCAAAGCATCAAAAACATCAGCAAGTGCAGTTATTCTTCCATAAATGTGAATATTTTCTCCACTTAATCCTTTTGGATAACCTGTTCCATCCCATTTTTCATGGTGTTCATTTGCTACAATTGCAGCCATTTTTAATAAAGGTCTATTTGAATGTTTTAACATTTCATAACCTAAAGCTGCATGTGTATTCATAATTTCTCTCTCATTTTCATCAAAACGACCAGGTTTATTTAATATTGCATCAGGAATTGCAACTTTTCCTATATCATGCATCGGACTTGCTTGTTTTAGAAGTTCTGCCTCTTTTTCATCTAACCCATAATATAAAGCCAAAAGTTTTGAGTATTCTGCAACTCTTTTTACATGATTTCCTGTCTCTTTACTTCTACTTTCTCCAATTGCACCCATTGTAAAAACTACTTCTTTTTGAGTATTTTCTATCTCTTCATTTAACTTTGTTATTTCATTTAATCCATCTTTTACTTTTGCTTCAATTTCATCAACAGATAAACCTACATTTTTATAAACTTTGTATCCTAAAACTACTATTAAACAGATAATTAAAAGCAATAAAAAAAGTATACTAATATATGTAAAATTAATAAAATTTGATGTCAAATCAGCTATTTCTTTTTGGATTTCTGAACTATAAACTTTATTTTGATTAATAACATCTAAAATTTTATTTCTTAATATTAACTCTTTATCTTCAATATTTTTTAGCTCTACAACAATATTTCCAACTTTATTTACAACTTCTAAATACTCTAAAATAGTCTCATCTTTATAGTTATTTTTTAATAACTCTATTTTATGAAGCCATTTATCAAGAGTCTTTTTATCTCTATATTGATATAAAGCCTCTTTGCTATAATATTCAACATCGCTAAAAAGTTTAAATATTTCATAGCTTTTTAAAGAAGCTATTTTTAAATCTAACTCTTTTCTAATTTGATTTTCTAAAGGATATACAATATCAAAATCTTTTTTGAATTGTATTTTAATCTCTTGAAGTTTATAAATTTCAGTAAAAACATCTTCTATTTGTTTTTCATTTTCAAATAATAAATCTAATTTTGTTGAAATTATTTTATCTTTATGAATATCTGAAATAAAAAAATCAACAAAATCATTTTCATCTTTTATAGTAAAAAGTTTTTCAATATCTTCAAATTCTAATTCAAATTTTAAGAAATCCTCTTTTTTTTGTTTTAATTCTTCTATTGATTCT
Organism: Arcobacter thermotolerans; assembly: GCF_983172305.1. Classification (NCBI taxonomy): domain Bacteria; kingdom Pseudomonadati; phylum Campylobacterota; class Epsilonproteobacteria; order Campylobacterales; family Arcobacteraceae; genus Arcobacter; species Arcobacter thermotolerans. The sequence goes on along the minus strand of NZ_CFAFZJ010000003.1, from coordinate 28,794 downwards.
ACATTTGTAGTATCTTTTAACAATTCATTCATCTTATCTTGCATAAATACTAAATCACTAATTGCTTGTTTAGTTTGATTATTTTCTTTTATTTGATATATTACAAGCGTATTTATTGCAGTTATTATAAATATTATTGTAGCCATTATTATAAAACTATACTTTACAATTTTCTTAATATTCATAAAATAACCACCTAGTTTTTATATTAGAAAAGAATTTTAACATTTTATTGCTCGATATTGTTTTAGATTTAATTTTGTATAATCTAAATTCAATTTTTTATAAAGGCAAAATAGTGATAAAAAAAATAAATGAAAAACAAAATATCTTAAATGATAATATTGGTTTTGTAGAGAATTGGGATTTTTCAAAAGCAAATTTAAATGAAGAGAATAGAATTTTAGCTATAACTCAAGTAGCTTCAATTTGTTATCAAAATCCAAAAGCACTTGGAAGTGAAAGTCTTTATAATAGACTTATGGCTGAAAGTATGGGATTACCAAGTTCTAGTTTTGAATTTGTACCAGTTTTACTAGATTATGAAAATCCAAAACATCAAGAGATTTTAAAATTAGAGTATTCAAATTGTAAAAAATTTGGTGAAATCTTAGATGACAGATATTTGCTTACAAATTATAGAGCATTAGTTTATGATTTTGAAAATGATAAAGATAACTTTAGTTTTGATATTCGAACAATTTTTAATACACAAGAAGAGTGCAAAATCATAAAAGAGTATTTCAAAGTGTTTTTATTTAAAGTAGATTTTCCTACAAGAAGCCAAATGGTGAGACATAGAATTTCTTGGCAAGAATTAAGCAGAAGATATGTAAGTGCTAAAAGAGTACCTTTTGAATTTTATGTTAGTGAAAAATTAAAAGAGAATCAAAAAGTTCAAGATTTAATCAAACAAAGTGAAGATTTATATTTTGAATTACTTGAAAATGGAGTTAAACCTCAAGAAGCTAGACGTGTAATTCCACAAATGGGTTACACTCAAATTTGGGGTGCATTTATGCCAAAACAGCTTGACAACTACTTTAAATTAAGACTTGACGAACACGCTCAATGGGAAATTAGACAAACTGCAATTGCAATGCAAGAGCTTTTAAGATGAGTGCTTTAGAGATTGCTGATATTATTGGAATTATATCTTTTGCTCTTAGTGGTTTTTTAATAGCAGTTCACTGTAAACTAGATATTCTAGGAGTTTTTATATCTGCGTTTTTAACTGCTTTTGGTGGTGGGATGACAAGAGATGTTTTAGCAGATAGAACTCCTTACGTTTTTACTTCAAACCTCCCTCTTAGTTTAGTAATTGCAACTGTTTTAATTGCCATGCTATTTAAACTTCATAAAATTACAAATCTTGAGGGTAAATGGGCTTTTGTAATCTCTGATGCAATTGGACTTTCATCATTCGCAATAACAGGTGCAATAATTGCAATTGAGAGCGATTTTAACTTCTTAAGTGCTGTAATGTTAGCATTTATAACTGCTGTTGGTGGAGGAACTATAAGAGATGTTTTAATAAATAGAATGCCTTTTATTTTAGTTTCAGAGTTTTATGCAACTGTCGCTTTAATTATAGGAAGTGTTGTTTATATTTTAGATGCATTTGAACTTAGAAATATATTCTCTTTGATTATTGTATTTATATTTGGAGTTGTTTTAAGAGTTCTTGCATACTATAAAAAGTGGCATTTACCAACTTTATCAAAAGAAAATTAATCTTCTGTTTACTTTTTAAAGCTAGAATCTTGAAAATTTTTAAAAGGAAAAATATGTTAAAAAAAATACTTTTAGCTTCTTTATTAGCTTTAGGATTAAATGCAGCTCCACTTGCTGTTGATAGTGTTGTTGATAACTTAAAAATTAAAGATCAAAATGAAGTTGAAAAAGTTATCGATACAAATGTAAAAACTATACTTTTTGCAAGTGATAAAAGTACAAGCGATATGTTAAGAGATTATCTTTTACCTCTAAGTGAAAAAGAGAATATTTTAGAAAAAAATAGTGCTGTTTATGTTGCTGATATTTCAGGAATGCCAAGTTTAATATCTAAATTTATAGCTTTACCTAAAATGAAAAAATACCCATTTTCAGTTTTATTATTAGATGATACAAACAAAGATAACTTTGTAAAAGAAGATGGAAAAATTATAGTTTATAGTTTAGAAAATGGAAAAGTTGTAAAAATAGATAAAATCTCTACAAAAGAAGAGTTAGCTAAATTTATTAAATAAATAAAAATCTCCATGATTAATATCTTGGAGATTTTCTCACTAAAATACAATGCAATAAATTTTATTAATTAAAAAAATAAACCTTTTAATAAGATAATCTATGATAATATTTTAATTATTTAAAAGGATATGCTTTGAAAATTTCTAACAAACTGTATTTAAGTTTTGGTTTAATCATTTTATTGATTGTTATATTGACTGTTTTAGGTATCAATAGAGTTTCAATTATAGATAATACCTTACAAAATGAAGTTGAACTTACATCTTCAAAACAAAGATTTGCAATAAACTTTAGAGGTAGTGTTCATGATAGAGCAATCTCTATTAGAGATGTTGTTTTATCTGAAAATTCAAATACAGATTTGTTTAAAAAATCGGTAGTTGATATAAAAAATCTTGAAGATTTTTATGCAAAATCAGCTGTACAACTAGATGATATATTTAAAAATAAGAACAATTTTTCACAAGAAGAGCTTGAAATTTTAAATAGAATTAAAGATGTTGAAAAGCAAACTCTTCCTTTGGTTAAAGAGATTGTAAATTTAAAATTAAATAATCAAAATGAAGAAGCTTTAAATATACTTCTAACAAATGCAAGTCCTCTATTTACAAATTGGTTAGCAGTTATTAATGAATTTATTGATTATCAAGAGACAAAAAACTTTACATATCTTTCAAAAGTAAGAGATATAGCAAGTGGATTCTCATATACAATGATTATATTTTTAATTATTGCAATGATTGTTTCTATATCTGTTGCATTATTTATTTCAAAACAGTTAGTTGATATTATAAATAAAACAAAAATAGGTTTAGAAAATTTCTTTAAATTTGTAAATAGAGAGAGTTCATCTATTTCATTATTAGATATAAAATCAAATGATGAGTTTGGAGAGATGGCAAAACTAATAAATCATAATATTGAGAAAACAAAAGAGATTATTCTTGAAGATAATGAGTTTAGAGCAACTCTTGCAAATTTTGTTAAAGAGTTAAAATCTGGAAATAATCTTGCTAAATTTAATTTAAATGTAAAATCTGATGTATTAAATGAGATAAAAAACTCTTTAATAGAACTTCAACACTACCTAGAACACACAATTGCAAGAGATGTCAATGTTTTACTTGATGTTTTACAAAAGTTTAAAAATAAAGATTACACAGCAAGATTCCCAAATCCTTATGCAACAGTAGCTGTAACAATAAATGAGCTTGGAGATGTAATTTGCGAAATCTTAGCAGAGAATAAATCAAATGGTTTAACTTTAGATGAGAGTTCAAGTATATTACTTAAAAATGTTGATAAATTAAATGTAAGTTCAAATGAAGCTGCGGCTTCTTTAGAAGAAACAGCTGCTGCACTTGAAGAGATTACTTCAAATATTAGAAACAATACTCAAAGCATAGCTCAAATGTCTCAATTATCAAATGATGTTACAAAATCAGCTAACCTAGGAGAGCAATTAGCTAATGAAACAACAAAAGCTATGGAAGATATTAATACTCAAGTAAATTTAGTAAATGAAGCAATTAGCGTAATTGACCAAATAGCATTCCAAACAAATATTCTAAGTCTTAATGCTGCTGTTGAAGCAGCAACTGCTGGTGAAGCTGGAAAAGGTTTTGCTGTTGTTGCACAAGAGGTTAGAAATCTTGCAAATAGAAGCGCAGAAGCTGCAAATGAGATAAAATCAATAGTTGAAAATGCTAAAAATAAAGCAAATGAAGGTAAAGATATTTCAAATAGTATGATTGAAGGGTATAAAAATTTAAATTCTAATATCTCTCAAACAATGAATCTAATTTCTGATATTCAAAATGCTAGTAAAGAGCAATTAAAAGGAATAGAGCAGATAAATGATGCTGTAAATAGTTTAGATCAACAAACTCAAAAAAATGCAACAATTGCAAATGAAACTCAAAATATAGCAATGCTAACAGATGGTATTGCAAAACTAATTGTTAAAAATGCAGATGAAAAAGAGTTTATTGGTAAAAATAGCGTTAAAGCTAAAGATTTAACCACTATTAAATCATAAGATTCTTTAAAAAGATAGTATAAATTCTATCTTTTTAAGATTCTAAAACCTTCTTAAATGCTTCTACAATAGCAATTTTTTCTAGCTCTTTTATTCTATTTTCCAAAGTTTCTGCCGTTTCATTTTCATCTAATAAAAGCTCTTTTATTAAAATTTTTTCACCCTCATCATAATTCTCATTTACATAGTGAATTGTAACACCTGATTTTTTCTCACCATTTTTTACAACAGCTTCATGAACAAAATGTCCATACATTCCAGCTCCTCCATAAATTGATGGTAAAATTGCTGGATGAGTATTTATAATTTTGTTTTCAAATGTTTTAAGCATATTATCTTCAATTTTTTTCATAAAACCTGATAAAAATATATAATCACATCCATACTCTTTTAAAATATTAGTTATTTTTAAATCCAGATTCTCATTTGGAAAAATTTTTGAATTTATAATAAAACTATCAATTTCATACTTTTTTGCCTTTTCCAAAACTCCTGCACTACTATTATTTGTAATTATTACAACAACTTTTGCATCTAAAATTTTATCTTCAATCGCTTTTTGAATTGTCTCAAAACCACTTCCATTATAAGATGCCAAAATTCCTATTTTTTTCATAAATTTCTATCCTTTTATTCTTTGAGAGTGTGTTAATGCAATTGCAATTGCATCTGTTATATCAAGAGGTTTTATCTCTTTTTTAATACCTAAAAGTCGCTTAACCATAAAAGATACTTGCTCTTTTGTAGCTTTTCCATTTCCTGTAACTGCTTGTTTTACTTGAAGAGGTGTATATTCCGAAAAATTTCCAAAATTTTGAAGTATTTTTAGACTAATTGCTCCTCTAAATTGAGCTAGTTTTATAACAGTTTTTGGATTAAAAGCATAAAACATATCTTCAATAGATACTTCATCAATTTTATGATTTTTAAATATTAAATCAATTCCTTCTGTCATCTCAACAATTTGCTCTTGCAAAACTGTAGTTTTTATCTTAATTAATCCTGCTTCTATTAATTTTAAATCTCTTCCAATTTTTTCAATAACTGCATATCCACAATTTTTAGTACCTGGATCAATTCCTAGTATTTTCACTCTTTTCACTCTTTTTTGTTTTTTATTTTCACATTTTTAAATATTCGATTGTATCGTATTTTAACTATGTTTTTATTTATAAAATTAAAAAATTATTCACTACTTATTCACATTGTGTACAAATAAATTATTTTGTCATTTTAAACTATTTTTTATAGTTTTTCCATTGAAGCTATTTTATAAAATATTTAGATATAATAATTGCTTAATTAAATTTGATTTTTTAGGTTATTATGACAAATAAAGAGTTTTTATCACTTATTCAAAAAGAGACAAGCAAAAATGACTTCGAAAGATATTTAAAACAACTTGTTTTAAAAAAATTATCTATTGAAGAGAATATTGCAATATTTGAAGTAGGAAATAAATATATAGCTTCATGGATAAAAAGTAAATATACAAATCTTATTCAAAACTGCTTTGAAAAAAATATTAATATTAAACCAGATATTGAAATTAGATTAATTGGTGAAAAAAAGACAAAAAAAGAGACACAAAATATTCAAATTCAAAATCATACTCCAGAAAGTACGATACTAAATCCTTCATATACTTTTGATTCATTTATAGTTGGTCCTTCAAATCAAATGGCTTATAATGCAGCTTTAGCAGTAGCTTCAAAACCAGGTGTTCAGTATAATCCACTTTTCATATATGGTGGAACTGGTTTGGGTAAAACTCATATTTTACAAGCTATTGGAAATCATGCTTTAGAAAATGATAAAACTGTAATATATGTAACAATTGAGCAGTTTATGAACGATTTTATATTTTCTATAAACAAAAAAAATATGGAACATTTTAGAGAAAAATATAGAAATTGTGATTTACTTTTAATAGATGATGTACAGTTTTTAAGTGGAAAAGAGAGTACTCAAGAGGAATTCTTCCATACTTTCAACGAATTACATAATGCAAAAAAACAAATTGTAATGACAAGTGATAGACTTCCATCTCAAATAGCTGGACTTGTTGATAGATTAAAATCAAGGTTTGAATGGGGACTTACAACAGATGTTCAAATTCCAAAACTAGAGACTAAAATTGCAATTATTGAAAAAAAATCAGAACTAAATGGGATAAATTTAAGTCGAGATATCGTCTCGTTTATTGCAACAACTCTTGATAGTTCAATTAGAGAGATTGAGGGTGTATTAATAAGAATAAATGCAAGTGCATCTTTACTTAATCTTGAAATAAATCTACAAATGGTTCAAAATCTTTTAAAAGATCAAATAAAAGAGAATAAAGAGAATATAAAACTTCCAGATATTATAAGCTTAGTTGCAAATGAGTTAAATATTAAACCAAGCGATATAAAATCTAAAAAAAGAACTTCTAGTGTAGCAAATGCAAGAAGAATAGTTATATATCTTGCTCGTGAATTAACTCACAATTCAATGCCTGATATTGCAAAGTTTTTAGAGATGAAAGACCATAGTTCAATCTCTCATAATGTTAAAAAAACAACTGAACTAATTGAAAAAGATGAAAATTTTAAATTAATAATTCAAAATTTAAAAAATAAATTAATAAACAAGGAGTAATAGTTAGATGTGTGAAAAGATGTGAATATATATTTGATTTTAATCACTATATAAAACATCGATATTTTAGTGCTTAAAACAGTATTTACATCTTTTCACATAGACTACTACTAATACTTGAAAATAAATAAAAAATAGGAGAAAGAAATGAAGCTAGTAATAAACAAATCTGTTTTTGAAAATGTTGTAAGTCAAATGCAACCATTTTTAGAAAAAAAAGATTCAAGTGCAATTACATCTCATTTATATTTAGAAATTGCAAATAGCAAAATGACTATAAAAGCTACTGATTATGAAATTGGTCTTGAAGTTATAATTGATACAATAAGTAATTTTGAAGATGGAAAAACAACAGTAAATGGAAATAATCTATTAGGATTTATTAAAAGATTAAAAAATGAAGATATTACTTTAGAAACTAGTTCAAATAACTTAATAATAAAACAAGGTAAATCAATATTCAAATTACCAAGTTATGATCCAAATGAATATCCAACTATAAATAGATATGAAAATTTAAAAGATTTAACTATATCTACAATTAATTTTATAAATTCAATTAAAAAAATATCTCCTGCAATAGATAACAACAATCCAAAGTTTGAATTAAATGGAGCATTATTAGATATAAAAAGTCAAAAAATAAATTTTTGTGCAACAGATACTAGAAGATTAGCAATGAATAGTTTAGAAAATATGTCAAATGAAGAAGTTCAATTAATTATCCCAAAAAAGGCTATTTTTGAAATTCAAAAACTATTTTTAGATAATGCAAAAATTTCATATGATAATACAAATTTAGTAATTTCAAATGAAAATACAACTTTCTTTACAAAACTTATAAATGGAAAATATCCAGATTATGAAAGAATTATTCCATCAAATCTTAAAAATAATCTATATATTCCAAAAAATATATTTATTGAATCTATAAAACTTATTACATCTTTAAATTCAAATATAAAAATTACATTTACAAAACAAGCTATTATTTTTGAATCTTTGGATACAGATAGTGTTGCAAATACACAAGTTGATATAGATTTAAATATCCCTAATGATTTTTATATAGCAGTAAATGCTAAATATATTTTAGATTTTTTAAGTATGACAACAAGTGATAAGATTAAAATAGGATTTAATGAATCAAATCTTCCATTTTATTTGGAAGATAATAAATTTATCACAATTGTAATGCCAATAGTTTTAGAAAAATAAAAGGAAAATAAAATGTCAGATTATGGTGCTAGTAATATTAAAGTTTTAAAAGGTCTTGAAGCTGTTAGAAAAAGACCAGGGATGTATATTGGTGATACAAATATAAATGGTCTTCATCACTTAGTTTATGAAGTTGTTGATAACTCAATAGATGAGGCAATGGCTGGATTTTGTAGAAATATAAAAGTAACTTTAACAAAAGATGGATGGGCTAGAATTGAAGATGATGGAAGAGGAATTCCAACTGCAATTCATCCAACTGAAGGAATAAGTGCTGCAACTGTTGCTTTAACAGTTCTACATGCTGGTGGAAAATTTGATAAAGATACATATAAAGTTTCAGGTGGACTTCACGGAGTTGGGGTTTCAGTTGTAAATGCTTTATCAAAACATCTTAAAATGACTATTTACAGAGAAGGGAAGATTCACTATCAAGAGTTCAAAGAGGGAATTCCTCAAGGAGCTTTAGAAGTTATAGGAGAAAGTCCTAGAAAAACTGGAACAACTATTGAATTTTTAGTAGATGATTCAATTTTTGAAGTTACAAAATATGAGTTTAATATTCTTAAAAAAAGATTTAAAGAAGTTGCTTATTTAAATCCAATTATATCTATAACTTTAGAAGATGAATTAGCAAAAATTAAAGAAGTTTACCATTTTGAAGGTGGTATTAAACAATTTGTTGCTGATTTAAATAAAGAGACAGCACTATGTGAAGTTATGCATTTTAGTGATAAAGTTGATGGTGTAGAAGTTGATATTGCTATGATGTACAACGATACATACATTGAAAAAACTCTATCTTTTGTAAATAATATTAGAACAATTGATGGTGGAACTCATGAAGCTGGTTTTAAAGCTGGACTTACAAGAAGTATCTCTAAATATTTAAGTGAAAATGCAGCTGCAAGAGAAAAAGATGCAAAAATAACTGGAGATGATGTAAGAGAAGGTCTTATTGCAGTTGTTTCTGTAAAAGTTCCAGAACCACAATTTGAAGGTCAAACAAAAGGAAAATTAGGAAGTTCTTATGTAAGACCAATTGCACAAAAACTTACAAGTGATAATTTAGATAAATATTTCGAAGAAAATCCAACACATGCAAGAGCAGTAATGGAAAAAGCTTTAATGGCTGCACGTGGTAGAGAAGCTGCTAAAAAAGCGAGAGAATTAACTAGAAAAAAAGACTCTATGAGTGTTGGAACACTTCCTGGAAAACTTGCTGATTGTCAAAGTAAAGATCCAACTATAAGAGAGTTATATCTAGTGGAAGGTGACTCTGCTGGAGGAAGTGCAAAACAAGGAAGAGATAGAGTTTATCAAGCAATTTTACCTTTAAAAGGAAAAATTCTGAATGTTGAAAAATCAAGACTTGATAAAATTTTAAAATCTGATGAGATTAGAAATATTATAACTGCACTAGGATGTGGAATTGGTGAAGATTTTAATGATGAAAAAGTAAGATACCATAAAATAATAGTTATGACGGATGCCGATGTTGATGGTAGCCATATTCAAACTTTACTTTTAACTTTCTTTTTTAGATTTTTAAGACCGATTGTTGAAAAAGGTTATTTATATATTGCTCAACCACCACTTTACAGATATAAAAAAGGTAAAAATGAGATTTATTTAAAAGATAATAATGCATTATCTGCTTATTTAATTGAAAATGGACTTGAAAATTTTGAATTTGAAGGTATGGGATATAATGATTTACTTGATCTGTTTAAACAAGTAGCAAGATATAGAGCTATGTTAGAACAATTAGCAAAAAGATACTCTTTGATTGAAGTTTTAAAATATCTAATTGAAAATAGTGATTTAGTAAATTTAGAGTTTGCTTCATTATATGAAAAAGTTAAACTCTTCTTAGAAGCACGAGGTTATAACATACTTTCAAAAACTATTACTGAAACAAAAATTCAACTTTTTGTTCAAACAAATGCAGGACTTGAAGAGTTAATAATTGATGAAGAGCTATTTGCATCACCTTATTTTAGTGAATCAACTTTTATATTTACTAAATTAAAAGAGAGAGATTTAACACTATTTGAAGGTAGAGATTTAATTGAACTTCTTGAAGAGATTGAAAGTTTAGCAAAAAAAGGTGCTTATATTCAAAGATATAAAGGTCTTGGAGAGATGAATCCTGAACAACTTTGGGAAACAACTATGACACCTGAAAATAGAAGACTTTTAAGAGTAAAAATAGAAGATGCAGAAGCTGCAAGTGATACATTTACTCTATTTATGGGTGATGAAGTAGAACCTAGAAGAAACTATATAGAATCTCACGCAAAAGATGTAGAACATCTTGATGTTTAAGCTAAAGGTTTTAAACCTTTAGCTATTGCTTTTGAAATTAAAAATCCGTGATTTAAACTACTTGAAATTGAACCTTCACTTGAAGAATTAACATCTCCAGCTATATATAAATTTTTACAACAACACTCAAAGTTTTCATCAAAAATTGGTTTTAAATTATCACTAAATTTTACACCACAATTTTTTAGAAAATCAGTAGGAGCTGTTCCTCCAATAGCATAAATTACTCTATTAAAATTTTCACTTTCACTATTTGAGAAGTTTACCTTTACAAATCCATTATCATCTTCTAAAGAGTTTATATCACAATTTAATTTTATAGTTAATTTTTTATTAGCTTCAAACTCTTTTAACGTATTTTCATTAATTTTATTTAATCTTGTAAAACTCTCTTTTCTATATGCTAAAGTTACAATATTATCATCCAAAGCTATAGAGTATGCATACTCAGCAGCACTATTTCCACCACCAACAACTAATATTTTCTCATTTTTTGAACAGCTATCAAGATTAAAATTTATATTTTTTTGAATCTCTGAAGCTATTTTATAGTTAGGTTTATTTGGTTTTCCCATCTTTCCAATAGCAATTACAACATTTTTTGCTTTATAAATATCTAACTTAGTGTGAACTTCAAAAATTCCATTATCAAGTTTTATAACTTTTTCTACTTCATTGTTATAAATAGTAGGTATATTGTATTTTTTTAAAAGGCTTTCAAAATAGTTTAATACATCTTCTTTTAATCCACCATCAAAAGGGATATTTCCAATAAGGTTAATAGTTTGATTACGCCAATATTTATCAACTCTTTTACCATCTTTATAAAAAGTTCTAATAGTATTAAAAAAATTATCACTTTTTTCAATTAATAGTATATTTTCAATATTTTCTATTTTTAACTCAATAGCACAACTCAGTCCTGAAACACCAGCTCCAACAATTACTGTATCAAATATTTTTGAACTCATTTTTTAACCTTTAAAAATATATTTAAATTTTATCCTTATTTTTGGGAATTAGCTTTATAAGAGATATTTGGATAGAATATTTTCAAAAAATTTTTAAAAAAAGGTTACTAATGGAAATAAAATATGGTGAAAAAGAGATTTTAGAGTTTGATATAAATAACGAAGAAAACTTTTGGCCAAACGAACATGATAAAAACTATATAATTGATATTGAGTTACCAGAATTTATGGCAAAATGTCCAAGAAGTGGTTACCCTGATTTTGCAACTATTAAGATTCAATATACACCAAATAAAAGAGTTATTGAGCTTAAGGCACTTAAAATTTATATAAACTCATTTATGAATAGATATATCTCTCATGAAAACTCTGCAAATGAGATTTTTGATACACTTTTTTCAAAACTAGAACCAAAATGGCTTAAAGTAGTTGCTGATTTTAAACCAAGAGGAAATGTTCATACAGTTATTGAAATAGATAGCTCAAAAATATAAAAAGAGAGTAACCTTGCAAAGATTGGTAACAACTTCAGAAGCTTCAGAGATTTTAGGAATCTCTTTGCAGGGTATTCACTACCGTATTAGAAGAAATCAACTAAAATCAGAGAAAAAAGATGGCAAACTATTTGTTTATATAGATGAAGAAACTATAAAAAATAGTTTAAAAAATGATAAACAAAATATTCAAGAAAATGTTTTTGAAAGAGTAATTAAATCAAAAGATGAACAGATAGAAATTTTGAAAAAATCTATAAAATGGATGAAAAATCAACATTTTATGGAGATAAAAAGACTTGAAAAAAATCAAAAAAGAATTATAGAAGTTTTTAATAGCGAGATAAAACTTTTACAAAGTGCTTTTAATGAAATGAGATCAATATATAAACCTCAAATTGAAAATCAAAAAAATGAGAAAAAAAGAGAGTTTATAAGCCTACAAGAGTTTTTTACTATTTTAAAAAGAGCTTCAAAGAGTGATTTGGAGATAAAAAATACTATTTTAAATTGTGTTAAAAATGGTGATAAAAGATTTATTTATAATAAAAATAGTAAAAAGCTTTTAATTTTAAATGATAGTTTCGAAGATTTACTTTGAAGAGATGCTAAAAGCACTCCTTCTTTATATTCCTAAATCTAATAAGCTTCTCTTATATTTTGTATCATTACTTTTATAATTTCATCTGCTTCCATTTTATTAGGTAGCTTGCATTTTTCTTTGTATGGTATTATCAGTTCTTTTAGTCCTGATAAGTTAAAATTTGCAATAATTGGATTACTATTAAATGGAGCAATTTTTAAAATAAGAGTTTTATTGTTTACTAATTCGTATAATTTTAATCTTAAATTTAGTGGATAATTTGATTCTAATTCATCAATTTCAGGATAAAAAATTGATTTAAAATCTTTTGAAACGGCGTAATATTTACCTTTAGCATCTAATAAGTTTGAGCCTAAACTTTGAACTTTTTTTTCAAAATCTGCATTTGATTTATTGAATATTTCTTCAGTTTTTTTGTCATAACTTATAACTCTTTCTAACATTTTAACTTTTTCTGTATGCAAAAAAGTATTCCAATTTATGATTATTTCAGGATAGTCTTCATTTACACATCTTACAATTAGTTTAATATTTTCTCCCAACATTTTATCTTTTGAATTATTTATAAATGCAATACCTTTATTTCCTGTAAAAGGATCTTTTTCTAAATCAAATTTTTTCCAGTTATTTGCTGATAATGTACTCATCAGTATAGTAATTAATATTAAATATTTTTTCATTTAAGCTCCTATTTTAAATATGTAGTCAATGTGTAGTAGTAAGTATCCCCATATCTTACTTTTGAGATAACTTGACCTTTATGTACAATAGTAAAGCCATATAAAATTTTACATTTCCCATCACGAATTAAATCTTCAGCAACATAAGCTCTGGAATTTCTATCCGTATCTGCAATTAGGTAAAGAGAACTTTCATTTTTGCAAGCAAATATATTAGCAAAACTAAAACTACCTAAGATAGACAATAAAAACATTTTTTTCATATAAACTCCTTTTTCTGATATTAACATATAAAATAACTATAAATAACTTTTTTAGTTTATTTTAAAAAATTATAATATCTTTTGTTTCTATTTTACTCTACATTTGTAACTTGATAAGATATTGTTACATAACTATACTTACGCTACGTTTGTAATGTAGGTAAATATGGATAAAGAGTTTAAAGATTTAAATAACGATGAATTATATAAACTCATTGGTAACAATGTTGCTAAATTTAGAAAGAGAGCAAACATGAGCCAATTAGAACTTTCTTTAGAGATGGGTAACAAATCTACTAGTTTAGTCGCTTCTGCAGAAATTTATAAAAATAATCGTAAATTCAATATTACTCAATTACATAAAATATCAAAAATTCTAAATATAGAATTTTGTGAATTCTTCAAAATCCAAAAGGATTAATTTCCAATAATTTTCCTATTTTTTATCTAATATAACCCAAAATAAATTTTTTTAATAAAAATTTAAATCAAAAAAAAATCACAGAAAGATTATAGGTTGTTTACAACTTTTTTGAATATTAAAAGCTTTTCTTATTACCTAAATAGTTACAGTAAATTTATTAAATATTTCATTTTATGAAGTGGTAATGCTAAGACTTTGATATTTGAAATTATAATTTTATCTCCATAAAGTAAAATCTAGTTTATTCTTATAAGGATTATCATAAATAGTTATTAAAGATATTTTCAATATTTATATCAAAGCAAATATCAATATTTTTAATATCTTTTAAAGTAAGAACTATACTTAACCAACTTATATATAATATCGGGAAATATCACTATATAAGGGCTTAGTATAGTTTCTAATTTTCAAGGTAGTCTAAAAATTAGATTACCTTACACTTCGTTATACGGTGTATTTCACTTCTTTTTTTTCTTGTATTTAACTCTAAAATCTAAATGAGGATATTTTTTGAGAATTCTATTTTTTATTCTTGAAACAGTAGTTAAAATACTCATCAATTCAAGTTCTAATTCATAAATATAATATGAAGAATAAAATTCTTTTAAATATTCCATCATAATCAATGGATTACTAAAATCCCCACCAAATTTTTTTGGATTAGATTTTATTTTATGAAATACCCAGTGGTATAATTGTTTTTTGAGATAATTATCCATTTTTCACCTCCTTTAGTTTTTCAATTTCTGATATTAAGGCATCGATACTATCAATATCTAAAAATTCAACCATATTTGAATTTTTTACTAATCTGCTATAAAATAAATCTATACAATTCTCATACAAAATTTCTAAGATTTCAAGCCTTGAAATTTGTTTTGGTTCAAAACCATAATCTTTTACGAAAAATTTTAAAGCTTGATGATTTACATTGTAATCTTTTGCTACTTTTTTGATTAAACTTTTCATTTTGACACCTCATCATTTAGGTTGAAAACTTTATTTATTTCATCTATTGAAAAAACAGTTACTTTATCACTAATTTTAATTGGAGTTATTTTTTTTAATTTTGACAATCTCCACACATTTGACTTGCAAATACCTAAGTATTCGGTAACCTCTTTGGCTCTGTAAAACTTTTTATTTTTAAGTTCTGTAAATATTTCTTTTGACATAATCGTCCTTTGTTGAATAATTTACAATTGCAATTGTGTTTGTATGTACATAATGGAATTATATTAAGTTAAAAT
This sequence comes from Arcobacter thermotolerans, assembly GCF_983172305.1. NCBI lineage: Bacteria > Pseudomonadati > Campylobacterota > Epsilonproteobacteria > Campylobacterales > Arcobacteraceae > Arcobacter > Arcobacter thermotolerans. The sequence goes on along the minus strand of NZ_CFAFZJ010000003.1, from coordinate 13,631 downwards.
TGGAAATTTAACGAAAGAAAAGAGTGTTTAATTCTTAGGAATTGAAGAATAATTCAATTCCTAATTTTTAAGACCTGTTATAAGTTCTTTATATTTTAGTTTGTCAATGTATTCTTTAGCAATATCTAAATATTTATTTATAGTTTTACTATCTACTGAATGTTCACCATGATAATGAGAAATATTGAATTGTATTTTAGATTTTTTTTCATTTTGTTTTATACCATCATAAATATAAAACATATCAGCTATGGTTAGTGTATTTATATTATTCGTTTTTTTATTAATATATAGAATTTCATTTGCTTTTTCTAAGTCCTCTTCTAATAACTCTGAATAACTTTTTATTCTTTCATTTGAATAAATATCATTTATTACATCTTTTAAAAATGCTTCAATATCTTTTTGTGGTAGATTTCGATTAATCTGAATATTATAATACTTCATTTTTGAAAAGACTCCTAATAATTCTGGTCTTTTATAGTTTGGTTTTATAATATTAGTCATTATATTGTGAGTATCATCTGTATGGTATGTTTGAGTTAAATTGTAAGAATTTTTAGTAATATATCTAAAAATAAAATCATCTTCTATATCTTCTATTTCAGTATCATTTTTATATTGAAAGAAGATTTGATTATATTCAGTTATATATTTTTCTTTATTTATTAATTTTTGTTTATATTCAGGGAAATCATTAATATCTTTCACTGTTTTTAATTCATAGTCAATTCTTTGTTTAATATATTGCTCTTCTTTACTTTTATATTGTTTTATTAAATCATCAAACCAAGGATAATCTAAAAATAAATTCAATACACTTATACATTTTTTGTCCATAAGTTGAATAGCATATATATTATAGTATCGTGAAGTTTTATCTCTAAAAATATCTGTAGATAAAATTGGTTTATAGTCACCGTTTGATAATAAATTTTCTAAATGTAAATTTAAAAAATTCTTAATTAATTCAATAACTTCTTTATTTCTAATTGTAAATTCATAAGCAACGCAAATATTTATTTCATGTTCATTAAAATTTTCTATATCTTTATAAATCTTATTTTCTCTTGGAAGTAATTTATTCATCTAATAACCCTTTTATATAATTACTCCACCACTCAACTAATGGTTTTATTTGTTCAAAGAATTCAGCTCTATGGTTATAAGCTAATTCCACTTTATTGCTATCGTGATGGTCTAAAAATCTTTTTTTTACATCATAATTTATGTTATGCTCATTTTGATGAGTATCTATCAAACTTCTATAAATTCCTCTAAAACCGTGCAATGTTTGTTTATTTTTATAACCCATTCTTTGAAGTGCAACATTTGGAGTATTTGAATTTAATACTTTATTGTTCACATATAAAAAAATATATTCTTGATGTGATGTATATTGATATTGATTTTTTAATATATTAACTACCTCATCAGATAATGGAACTTTAAAATCAGGTAGATTTTTATTTTTTACTTTCATAAGGTTTCTTGGAATAGTTAAACTCCTATTTTCAAAGTTTATATATTGCCATTTTTTAATTTTAGTATTTATTAGCCCACCCATAATATAGACTTTAGATAAGTTAGTGTTGTTATATAATGTTACTCAAAAGAGTTACTTTGTTTAAGAAACAACAATTATGTAAATATTTTGTTATTCTAACTTAAATTATTGTATCATAAAAAAATTATAAAGTGATTGTTTTTTAAGTCTTTGTTAAATCCAAATAGAGTATCGAAAGCACTCCTTCCCAGATACCCAATCACAACACTAAAAAAGGTGCCTTGCTATATTCCTATCCTGGGGCGTTGTCTTTAGAAATGCTTGAAAGGGTCTAAAAAGGAGCATTCAAAACACCTATGTGTTCTCAATGCTACTTTTAAAGATTGAGATTTTATCTAATGTAACTTTAATATATAATAAAAGAGAAAAATGACATATTTAATACTTTTTATTTCGGCTTTTGCATCTGCAACTTTGCTTCCACTTGGAAGTGAAGCTTTACTTATTTACAATATTAAAGAGGGTTTTAATATCTATGCTCTTTTATTAATTGCAACTTTTGGAAATGTTTTAGGCTCAATTTTGAACTACTATTTGGGTTTAAAAGGCGAAGAGTATCTAGTAGATAAAAAATTGGTTAAACAAAAATATATAGATAGTTCGAAAAGATATTTTGATAGATTTGGAGCTTTCTCTTTACTTTTTGCATGGTTACCAATAATTGGTGATCCAATCACTTTTATAGCTGGAGTTTTGAGATATGATTTTAGGAAATTTCTTGTTTTAGTAGTAATTTCTAAGTTCTCAAGATACCTTTTTATAGCTTTAATAGTTTAAATTTAATACTCAAAGGATTAAAAATGAAAATAGATATAGAGTCAATTGGTACAATATTTACAGAGTTTAAAGATCGTGAAAATATGCCTGTACAACCTTGTGGAGGCGATAAAAGTATAGGAAAAATTGTAATAAAAGATGAGTATAAACAAGGTTTAAAAGATTTGGATGGATTTAGTCATATCTATTTAATATACTATTTTCATAAATCAAAAGATTATAAACTAGAAGTTATCCCTTTTAATGATAAAACTAATTCAAAAAGGGGAGTTTTTTCAACTAGAACTCCGATTCATCCAAATAAGATAGGATTATCTTTGGTTAAGTTAGAGAGTGTTAAGGATAATATTATTGAGATTAGAGGGGTTGATATTTTAAATGAAACCCCTTTAATAGATATAAAACCATATATTCCAAATTTTGATTTTGTTGAGGGTGAGATTAAATCTGGATGGATGAACTCATCTTTAGATGAAGTAAAAAATAAAAAATCAGATAAGAGATTTTTATAAGAAGAGTCTATTTATAAACTCTTCTGCCAAGAGATAAATTATTTATTATTTTACTCTATATAATAGTATAAATGTTGCGAATGAAGATATTAATATACCAATAAATACAAATGTATTTATCTCTTCATGTATTGTAAAATATGATATTATAATTATTGTTGCTGGATTTAAATATACATAAGCCATAACTTTTTTTGGACCTAAAAATATTGTTCCTCTTTGATAAAGATAAGATGTAACAAGAGTTGCTAAAATACTTAAATATATAATATATAAAAAATCTTCAGTACCTATTTTTGTCCAATTTAATGGTATGTCGAAAATGATTAAAGATAAGCTCATCCAAATAACTCCACCAAATAAAGTCATGAATACTAATACTATCAATTCATCATCTTCTTTATGAAAATATTTCATACAAATTGAATATAAAGCCATAGAGAAAATAGCTAATAAAAATATAATATCTCCATTATTTAAAGATAAGGATATAAATAATTCTAAATTTCCTCTAAAAACTACCATAGATGTACCAATAATTCCAATAAAATACACCAAGTAGCTCATTAAACTAATTTTTTGATTAAAGACAAATATTGAAAAAACTGCTGTTATGAATGGTACTAATGTAAAAATAGTGCCTGTATTTAAAGCAGTTGTGTATTCTAAAGCTTTAAATAGACCTATAAAAAATAGTGAATAAAAAAAGCTTATGATCATAGCTCTATTGAATGTTGGAATAAGTTTTTTTCTATAATTTTGATTAAAAAATATAATTGGCACTAATACTAATGATGCAATTACAAATCTAAGTAAAGTTATTGAAATTGGATCTATAATTCCTGAAAGCTTTTGTGAAACTACAAATGAACCTCCTACTAAAAAAGTAGCTAATATAATAATTAGATGTGAATTTAATTCTTTTGACATAAAATCTCCTTTAAAATCTGAATAGTATTAGAATAAAAAAATTTATTCCTTTACATAAGTTGATTTTTTAAAACATTTTTATACCATTGGAAAAAAAGTTGATTAAAATGAATATAAATAGTGATGAAATTTTTGACTCTTTACATAAGACTATGAACTCTTATCATCCAATTTCAGATGAAGTTTGTCAAGAATTAAAAAATATCTCTAAAATTAGAACTATTAAAAAGAATGAATATGCTTTTAATATGTATGATAAAGTAAATAGCATAACTTATGTTTATAAAGGACTTTTTAGAACTTTTACTTTAAATGAGAAAGGTGAAGAATTTACAAAAAATTTCTTTTGGGAAACAAGATTTTATGGACCAATGCTTGCAATGCTTATGAACCTTCCAATAAGTTCTATAGTGGAAGCTTTGGAAGATTCTATCGTTATTGATATAGAACATGATAAATATAGAGAAATACTAAAAAAATATGATGATCTTAAAATGTGTCATATTTTGTACTTGGAAAAACATTGGATCTTGCAAAAAGATGATACAACATCATCACTTGTCTTGAATGATGCAAAAGAGAGATATGAAAAATTCAAAATAGAATTTAATCATATCTTACCAAGACTATCTCAATATCATATAGCATCATATTTAGGGATTTCTCCTACTCATTTAAGTAGAATAAAAAAGTAATATTTTACTTAAATTTTATTCCAAGAGATAAATGCCCAAGTTAAACTCTCTTTATCTTTTTTATTTTTATAAGTAGTATTAAAATATTCTCTTAATATTTTCTCCTCTTTTTTAGATATTTCTCCTAAACTCCATTTTAAGCTTTGAATAAATTCATCTTCATCTAAGGTATCAAATTTTGAAGATTTTGTCTCAATAAAATCAACCTTTGCATAAATTCCCATGCTATGAAGAGTATTTACTAAATAGATATAATCAGGTCGAGGAATAATATCTCTTTTTATTTGCTTTAAAATCTCTTTGTCTATAAAACTTCCACCTACTTTTGTTGTGATATAGACTCTTTTATTTGCTTTTTCATCTAATTTTTTTAAAGCTTTTTTTATATCTTTTACTTCCATAGACCTACTTGCAACTACAATATCAGCATTTGGAACATCTTCCCAAGAGTCATACCAAGATTTATGAATGCTTACTAAATTATCAATTTCTTTGTTTTTTGCATTTTGTTCGGCATAATTTAACATCTCTTTTGAATAATCAAGAGCATAAACAGTTTTTAATTTTTTTGCAAGAGCTAAACTAATAGTAGCAGGTCCACTTCCAACATCAAGCAAAGTTTCACAATCTCTTATATCAACTCTTTTTGTAAACTCTTTTGTGTATGGACTATTTAAAACATTTTGACTAAAATGCAAAGCCTTTTTATCCCAATCACTGCTACTTTTACTTTTAAAAGTAGAGTTCTTCATCTGTATTTTATATAGTTTTGAAAAGTTTAATTTATCTAAATTTGTTTTTATAAGTGGCATTTTTAATCCTTTAAATCTTTTTGATGGTTGGAGAAAATGCTTTTGTACTTACATTTACTTTTTCTCCAATTATTAAATTTTGAGCTTCTATATTTGAGATTACAACTTCTACAATTTGCTGACCAATAGCTACAATAGCGATATTTATAACATCAACTTTTATAATATCAAGAAGTTCTCCCTCAAGACTAAACTTTTGGCTTCCTTGAGTTTTAAGTAAAATATCCTTTGGTAAGCCATCATCTATAATTTTTCCATCTTTTAAAACTAAAACTCTAGATGCTAATTTATACATCTCACTTGGATCATGACTTACCATAATAGTTGTAGTTTTAAACTCTTTATGAAGTGTTAAAATCTCATCTTGAAGCTTTAATCTCATGTGGGGATCAAGAGCTGAAAGTGGTTCATCCATAAGAAGTATTTTTGGTCTTTTCATTAAAGCACGACAAAGACTGACACGCTGTTTTTGACCACCACTTAAAGAGTTTGGATATCTATTTTTAAGTTCATATAAATCTGTTAAGCTTAGAAGTTGTTTAGCTAAATCTTTATCTTTTTTTACATAAAGCAAATTATCAATTACACTTAAATTTGGAAATAGTGCATAATCTTGAAAAACAAATCCTATATCTCTTTTTTGAATAGGTTTTTTAATCTTTTCATTTAACCAAATTTCACCATCTACAATAATTTCTCCAAAAGCTTCTTCAAGACCAGCAAGAACTCTTAAAAGGGTAGTTTTTCCACTTCCACTAACTCCACTTAATGCTACAAATTCGCCATTTTGTAAAGATAGATTTATATCTAAATTCATAACTCCATTTGAACCGTGAAGCTCTTTATTTATATTTAAACTTATCATTTAGAAAAACCTATCTTTTTTTGGTTGCCATTGAAAATGTAAACGGCAAGTAAAGTTATGAAACTAAGAATAATCATAATTAAACTATAAATATGTGCATTCTTATAATCTAAAATCTCAACAAACTCATAAATTGCAATTGCTGCTACTCTTGTCTCATTTGGAATACTTCCACCAATCATCAAAACAACTCCAAACTCTCCAACAGTATGAGCAAAAGTTATTATTAGAGCTGTTAAAAGTGAAGGTTTTATATTTGGTAGAGCAATAAATAAAACTGTTTTAAATTTACCTTTCCCACTAATATAACTAGCCTCAAGCATATTTTTATTTAAGCTTTCAAAGCCACTTTGAAGAGGATTTACCATAAAAGGAAGACTATAAATACAACTAGCAATAATAATTCCATAAAAATTAAATACAAGTTTTATTCCAAAGTAATCATTGAAAAATTGACCAATTGGAGAATTATGTGATAATCCCCAAAGAAGATAAAATCCTAAAACAGTAGGGGGAACAACTAAAGGCATAGTACAAAGTGCTTCTAAAAATGGTTTAGCTTTTGACTTTGTTTGTGATAAATACCAGCTAAGTGGCAAACATAGCACAAACAAAATCAAAGTAGTAATAAATGCCAATTTAAATGAGAGCAAAAATGGTGCATAATCAACACTTAATAGATAATCAATCATGTAATATCCTTAAAATTGATAAATCACTAGCTTTTATTAAAATATTTACAATATTTCCCTCTTGTAAATCAAGTCTTTTTGAAGACTCTTTTGTGATTATACTTTCAAAAGTAGTATCTCCTATTTTTAAAGAGATACTACTTAATAACTCTCCATTTTCTATAGCAACTATTTTTGCAAGAGTTTGGTTTGATAAACTAATATCTTCTATATAGTTTTTTGAAATTATTACATTTGATGGTTTTACCAAAAGTTTTACCTTTGATTCCAATTTAACTTCCTTGTGTAGTTCTAAACTCATCATTTTTAAAGTTATATTATTAAAATCAAACTCTACAATATTTAAACTATCAATAGTTTTTATATCTTTTACTCTTGCAATCATAATAGACTCTTTATTTTACTAAATAACCAAAATCAATAAAGATTTTTTTTGCATTATCACTCAAAATAAAGTCATAAAATGCTTTTGCTTCTTTGTTATCTTTTGCTCTATTTAAAATAACAATTCCTTGATCAATTGGAGTGTAAAGTTTTGGATCTACACTTATCCAGTTAATATTCTCTTTGTATTGAGACATCTTTTCATCATATAAAGATGATTTTGCTATAAATCCAACATCAGCAGCAGTCATAGCATAAGTTACTGCTTGAGATATAGATTCAGCATACACAAATTTACTTTCAACTTTATCTAAAATATTTGCATTTTTAAGTGCTTCAATAGCAGCTGTTCCATAAGGAGCAGTTTTTGGGTTTGCAATAGCAATTTTTTCAATATCTTTATTAGCAAGCAAAGCAATACCTTTTGAGAAATCTAATGGTTTTGCACTTAACATTGCAACACTTCCTTGAGCATAAATAACTGGTTTTGTAGCAGTTAAGTTCTCTTTTTCTAAAGTTTCAGGAAATTTCATATCAGCACTTAGGAAAATATCAAATGGCGCTCCATTTTGAATTTGTGTAGTAAACTTTCCACTAGCCCCTAAAACAACTTCAACTTTTGTATCTGGATTTGTTTTATTAAACTGGGCAATTAACTCATTTATTGCATAAGAAACATTTGCTGCAACAGCTATATTTATAGTACCAGCAAATATGCTTGAACATAAAAATGTAAGTGCCAAAACAATTTTTTTCATAATTTTCTCCTTATTTTCCAATCATAATATCAGATGCTTTTATAATAACATCAACACTTGCTCCAACTTTTAAACCCATATTTTCTATAGAATTTATAGTCACAATAGCAACAATTTTGTCTTCATTTCCAATATTTACAACAACTTCAGCATTAACCGAACCAATATTTATCTCTTCAATATTTCCATTTAGGCTATTTCTAGCACTTAATTTCAAATTAGTTTGAGTTGATAACAAAACGTTGCTAGATTTAATAACAGCAACAACTTCATCATTTATAGCTAATCCTAAGTTCTCAACAGAGCTATTTGTTATAATAGAGACAATAGATTTTCCACTTTTTAGTTTCATTTGAATTTCAGCATTAACTGCGCCCAATGAAATTTTCTCAATTGTTCCAATTATTTGGTTTCTTGCACTTATTTGCATTGATAGCCTCCTTATAGTTTTTAGTGTTCCACTATTTAAATCAGTAATTCGGTTTAGATTTTCAATAAACTTTCTTTGCTCCTCTTTTAATAAACTATAAGTTGTTAAAAGATTTTCACCATATTGCGTAAGAGTAGTTCCACCACCACCAGCTCCACCTGTTTCTCTTGTAACTATTGGTGAAATCGATAGATTATTCATAGCTTCAACAGCTTCCCAAGCACTTTTGTAACTCATAGGAACAAGAGCTGCTGCTTTGTTTATTGAGCCTGTTTGTTTAATAGCTTTTAAAAGTTCAATTCTTTTTTCAAGTAAAAAAGGTTGATCTAAAAGCTCTAAACTCAAATTAGATGATATTGCCACATTTAGTCCTTATGTTATATTTTAAGATATATAACGAATGAGAATATTAGCTTTATATACCTTAAGAAATAATGATTAATTTTTTAAAAATTATTGTATTATGCCAAAATTAAATATTAAAAATATAACTTTTATATTTTAAAATAGGGAACAAATATGCAGGTACACGAGCTTTTATTACACATTCTTCCAGTAGTGATTTTTAGTTTTATAATAGGTTTGGAAGTAAGAGCCTATTTGACAAAATTTCATGAAAATGATGCTAGAGTTTTTTTTGGAACTACAAGAACTTATGCTTTTTTGGGAATTTTAGGATTTATTTTATATGAGATAGAGCCAAAGAATTTTTCACTTTTTATAGTTGGATTTTTGTCTATTACTTTTTTATACTCAATTTTATATAAAAAAATGCTAGATACAGATAAAAATAGCATACTTTTATATATAGTTTCAATAATTGTATATAGTTTTGGACCTCTTATAGGGATATTTCCTCTTTGGATAAGTGCTTTGATATTTGTATTGGTTATATTTTTGTTAAACTCAAAAAATAGAATTTTGACTTTCCATCCAAAAATAAACATCTATGAGTTAGAGACTTTTGGTAAAATTATTTTGCTTTCAGCAGTTGTTTTACCACTTCTTCCAACTGATAATAATATTCCATATTTAGGAATATCTTTATACAAAATCTGGCTTACGGTTGTTGTAATTTCTACAATCTCATATATAAGCTATTTGGTTCAAAAATATATTTTCCCATCAAAAGGTGTTTTATTGACTGGTATTTTGGGTGGTGCTTACTCTTCAACTGCTACAACAGTAGTATTATCAAAAAAAGCGCAAGCAGTACAAGATACAAATATGTTTACAGCTTCTATAATAAGTGCAACTTTTATGATGTATTTACGGCTTCTTATAATAGCTGCAATTTTTAATATTGAGGTGCTTAAAGTTATTGCTACACCTTATATAGTTTTTGGGCTTATTACTTTGATTATCTCTTTTGTTTATTATAAAAAAGCAACAAATGAAACTTCAAAAATTGAGACAGAAGATAGAAATCCTTTGGAGTTGGGAACTGCTTTTGTATTTGCGATTTTATTTATTGTTACTATGTTTATTACAAATTTTGTAGTAAATAATTATGGAACAACAGGATTAAATATCTTATCTTTTATTATAGGAATGACAGATATAGACCCTTTTATTTTGGCTTTATTGACTGGAAAATATAATATTGATGCAGTTGCGGTTGCAAGTGCGATGTTAATTGCTACTGGAAGTAACAATATATTAAAAGCACTCTATGCAGTTTGGTTTGGTAAGAAAAAAGCAGTTTCAAGTGCTTTTTGGTTAATTATTCTAGGATTTTTGACAATAGGTTTTGGTATATATATTTAATATTTTTACTTATTGTTACATTTTGTTTAAATTTTTAAATAAGTTTTTAAAATAAATGTAAATAAAATAAACTTTTGTTATAATCCACCATATTTTCGATTGATAATTGATGAGTATAAAACTTACAGCAGAAGTTTAACTAAAACACTATACTCATCACTTATTGATTAGATATCCATCTTCTTTAAATAATCACTAATCTTTGGAATATTATCTTTTCTACAAATCAAACAAGTTGGTATATTTGCTTCATCTTTTGGTAGGATAGTAATCTTTATATCTTTATCATATCCCATCTTTTTTACTATGCTTGTAGGAAGTAAAGTTTTTCCCATCCCAACTTTTATACATGAAAGAATAGTTTCCAAATTTCCAAAAGGAAGAGTTTTTTCAACATATATATTTTTCTCTTTGTAGTAGTTTTTTAAAAACTCATCATACACACAACCATCTTTAAAACTTAAAGCTACATTTGGACTATTTTCTTCTTGTGGTTCTAAAATAGCTATCTCCTCTTCAAACTTTTTTAAAATCATCAAACTATCATTTGTTGGCTCTCCACTAATAAATGCAATATCTACTTTGTAATCTAAAATTAGTTGCATAATATCTTTTGTAGTTCCAGTAAAAAGTTCTAATTGCATCTTTGGAAAATCTTCATGAAGTTTTAGTAAAAATGGAGAAATTCTCACAACTGCATTACAATCCGTAGAGCCTATTTTTAAAGAGCTTATTTGTTTATCTTCACATAAGCTTGCTATTGAACTCTCCATTTTATGTATTATTTCTAAAGCTTGTGGGTAAAATTTCTCTCCACTTGATGTTAAAATAACACCCTTTGGAACCCTATGAAAAAGTTCTAATCCTAAAACCTTTTCAAGCTGTTTTACTCTTGAAGTTACATTTGATTGAGCACATTTTAACTCATTTGCTGCTATTGAGATACTTTTGTTGTTTGCAACACTTACAAAAACTTTTAATAAATTTAAATCCATATCATTTTTCCTTATATCACCTATCATTATTGATTATTTGACACAAAATAACTATTCGTGATATTATGCCAAAAATTATAAGAGAGCTAGATTATGATAAAAAGATTGTTTAATCGAAATGATAATATTGCGATTTTAATCGCTGGGATTTTTTCAATAATTATTGGTCTAGGAGTTGCAAGATTTGCTTTTACAGGTCTTATTCCAGCTATGCTTGATAATTATTTGACTATCAAATTTGTTGGAATTTTAGCTTCACTAAATTTTGCTGGATATTTAAGTGGCTCTATTTTTTCAATTTTTGTAAAAGATATAAACTTCAAAGTATATTTATATAGATTTGGTATCTTTTTAGCTATTTCTACAACTTTTATTTTGGCATATAGTGACAACAACACACTTTGGATGCTAGGAAGAGTATTGGCTGGATTTGCAGGTGCTATGTGTTTGATTGTTGGAACATCTATTGTTATGCAAAAACTTACAATAAAAAGTAAAACAAAAGCTATGGGAATACATTTTAGTGGAATTGGTTTCTCTATTTTAACAACAGATTTATTAGCAAGATTTGTTTTAAGTTTGAACTATACATGGAGAGATAGTTGGGCTGTTTTAGCTGTTTTTGCAATCATTTTATCTTTGTATAGTGTATATATTTTATCATTTGATAAAGAGATAAAACAAAATGCGGTAAAAGTAAAGTTTGATATCTCTATATTTACTCCTTTTGTGATAGTTTTAATTATTGCATATTTTACAGAAGGTGTTGGATTTGTTGTACAAGCTACGTTTTTACCAGATATTATAAACAACCTTAAAGGTCTTGAAGGTTATGGAAGTCTTACTTGGACTTTGGTTGGGGTTGCTGGAATTCCGTCTTGTATTATTTGGATGCTTTTAGCTCATAGATTTGGAAGTTCAAATATTATTATAATAGCTCTTTTGCTTCAAGCAGTTGGGATTTTAATACCAGCTTTTAGCTCAAATATCTACTTAAATCTTTTAAGTGGAGTTTTGTATGGAGGCACTTTTATAGGACTTGTAGCACTTTTTATGAATCTTGGAGGTCAGCTATCACGTGGAAATCCTGTTGTTTTAATGGGAGCAATGACATCTTCATACGGAATAGGGCAGGTAATCGCACCACTTTATAGTGTATATTTTATTGAAAAATATGGAAACTATGATTATGCTTTATATTTAACAGCTTTTATTGTTTTGGGAGGAGCGGTTTTACTACTATTAGCCAAAAAATTTGAGCCAAAAGATATAGAGTAGAAACTCAAATAAACCTAAAATAACTCTTTATATAAAAAATAAGTAAAAAAATTTAAAAAATTATCAAAAAATCACCCCAATGGGTGATGTTTTTATTTTTTGATTTCGCTAAAATATTTGACTTTATTATTAATAGGAGATAATTATGGCAAATTTAGCACAAATACAATCAATTGCACAGGGGCAATTTTTTGTAAAAGATTCTCTGGGAAATTTAACTGAGTTAAAAGTAGGTGACACTGTATCTTTAAATGATACAATAGTTGCTGCAAGCTCAAATACAGATTTATCAAAAATAGAAATACTTTTTGATACAAATGAACTAATAACACTAAGTCAAGGTGAACAACTTTTAGATGCTACTTTACTAGCAAGTACTTTTGGGAATGAAGAGTTGGCATTTGATAAGCAAGAAGTAGATGAAACTCTAAATGCTTGGAATAATGCACAAGATGGTGATGCAACAGATATGGAGACAGCAGCAGGTGATGTAACAGAACAAGCAACAAATGCTGGTGATGAAAGAGCTGCTGATGGAGGAGCTTTAAGAAGTAAGTTTAACTCAAGAGATGGTTCTTCAACAAATGTTGAGAGTGATTTAAGAGATACTTCTTTTGGTGGAGGAAATACTGAAAATCCAGAAGAGCAAATTCCAACGGAGCTTTTGAATCCATTAGAAACAACAATTACAGATGAGGCAACACCATCAACTGAAGATACATTAACAGTAAAATTAGTAGCATGGGATGCAGTAAATAATGTAGCGCTTACATCTTCACAAATAGAAGAGGGTCAAACAGCATCTTATAAAATCATTGCTACAAAACCAGATGGAACAGAAGTAACAAACGGAACAGCAGATATTACATTTACAGATAAAACAACACAAGGTTCATCAGATTATACAGCTACAAGCAAAACAGGTGTAGCATTTGGAGAAGTGTTCAGTGCAGAAGCAGTAGATGATATGTTTAAAGAGGATCCAGAAACATTTGTTGTAACAATGTCAAATGTATCAGCTCCATCATATGAAAAAGTAGAAATAGGAAATACAGTTGTAGAAACAACAATTACAGATGAGGCAACACCATCAACTGAAGATACATTAACAGTAAAATTAGTAGCATGGGATGCAGTAAATAATGTAGCGCTTACATCTTCACAAATAG